>CAZPHK010000385.1:0-2704 GCA_964586015.1 uncultured Acidobacteriota bacterium
CCGGGAATGGCACCAGCGATAAAGAGCTTGCCGACGGACTGGTCGGTAATAATGCCGTAAATCACCATCGGAATGCTGGGAGGAATAAGGATGCCGATGGTCGAAGACGTGGCCGTGACGGCGACCGATACGTCCTTCTCGTAACCCTTTTTGATCATCGCCGGAATCAGGACGGAACCGATGGAGGAGGAATCGGCGGTGGCCGACCCGGTAACACCGGCGAAGAACATGCTCGAAACGACATTCACATGGGCCAAACCACCACGGAACCTGCCGACGAGCACGGACGCCATCTGGATCAAGGGTGCTGATAGGCCGCCCGCCTCCATGAATTTTCCCGCCAAGATGAAGAACGGTATCGCCAGCAACGGAAAGCTGTCCAAGCCGGCGAACATCCGCTGCGGAATCAAGACAAAGGGTACCAATTCGTTGAATGCGAGCCACAAGACTGACGAGAGGCCCAAGGCGTAGGCCACCGGGACGGCGAGTCCGATTAGGCAGACGAATGCTATCAGCAGGACGGCGATCATTCGTCACGATCCTTGAGCATACGGAAACTCTTGGCGGTCCGGATGATGTGCTCGCAGCAAAAGTAGATCGAGAAGACCGCGAGGATGGGTAAGATCGCGTACACCCATCCCATGGGCAGCCGTGATACCGGAGCCGGTTGGTCGGCCGCCGTTTCGATCAAAGGAAATGAATAGATCAAAACGAGAAGATTAAACACGATGATCGCGGCGTAGACGGAAATATAGAGGACAGACCATATCCTTGGGGAAAGCTTGTCCTGCAGCAGGTCCAGTCGAATATGCTCGTCATGCTTCATGACAATGGCCGCACCCAGAAACGAAATCCATATGAACAGGAAGCGGGCCATTTCTTCGCTAAATGAAATTGAGAAATGAAAAAGATAACGGGCGGCGACCTGCGACAAGGTCAGCGCAATCAAAGCGGCGAAAAGGATCACGGCGACGCTTTCAAGGCCGTGATCGTGAGCCCATCGAAGGAACTTCATAATCGATTCCTTGAAGTTTTTCGGTCACGCGACTGACGCATTAAAAAGCCCGAAGGGAAGCGCTATGGGGTAATTACCATTCGTTCCCTTCGGACACAATCAGAATGTTACTTGGAGTAGGTTAGCGCGAGGTCGATCAATTCAGGGTCAATATCACCCTTGCTTTTGACTTCTTCGATGAGGTGCTTGACGGCTGCCTGGAAAGGTCTGAGATCCGGCTCGGAAATCACCACGCCGACTTTTTTTAAGGTTTCCATGATGCCGCTCCGGAATTCGTCGTTGGCCTTCCATTCGAATTCCTGGGTTTCCTTGGCCGCCTCGAGCAAGGCTTTCTGCTGATCGGCGTCGAGCTTCTTGTCGAAGAACGACTTACTCATGACGACCATGTTCAGGTCATAAAAGTGCCGGGTCAGCGAATAGTACTTTGCCACCTCATAGAATTTCATGGAATAGTAGTTCATGGGAGGATTTTCACCGCCGTCCACAACCTTCTGTTGCAGCGCATTATAGAGTTCGCCGTAGGCCATGGGAACCGCCATCGCCCCCAGCGCATCGATGGCCTTCATCATCAGCGGATCATTCATGACTCGGATCTTCAATCCCTTGAGATCGGCCATCGAATTGACCGGTCTCACGCTGTTGAAGATGCTGCGGAAACCGGCGTCGTAGTACATCAAGACCTTGTAGTTTTTCGCCGCCAGCTTCTCGTCGAGGCGGGCACCGAGTTCGCCCTCAACCGCACGCTTGACCTGTTGCGGATCGGTAAAAACGTACGGGAGATTGAAGATTCCGAACTCCTTCACAAAGGTGCTCATAAATCCTGCCGCGACTTTGACGGCCTCGACGGTCCCGAGTTGCAGTCCCTCGATACTTTCGCGCGAATTGCCGAGTTGGCTGCTTGGGAAAACCTTGATCTCGACGCTACCGTTGGACTTTTCGGCCACCAGTTTTGCGAAATGCCGGTGTGCCTTGACGTGGATGGAGTCTTCGTTGACTTGGTCGCTCAGCTTGATGACAACCTTTTTCGCATCGGCCGTCGAAATTGGCGAAAGCCACACGAGCATCCCAAAAACAGATAGAAACACGATCACCGCAGATTGAAATGAAAGTCTCATAACATCCTCCTTGAATTGTTTTTAGATTTTCAAAAAGTGAATCAAAATATCCGAAGAACGTTATTCTTGCTAAATATTTTTGCGCATAATAAGCACCGTATTGTACCTTACACTTATTGTCAATATATTTCAGAAGAATTTGTGAAATGCCACCTGCGCTTATGAAATAACATATTGAAATTAAAATCAATTTATAATAATCTCATACTCTGTTCCAGAAACTTTCCCGGGAATTTTGGTCTTGGAACTTTCTCGTACTTTACATACAATACAGGCGAGACTGGATTGGAAAGCGGGTAATCAGGGTAGACGACACGGGCCGGTTATCCGCTATTCTCAAACGGCACAGCAACCATATAGGAGGAGAGCATGTTACGGTCGATGTCAATGAAACGTCCCAAAAGCCTGACGGAAACAGTGACAAATCGCGTACGGCAGGCGATCATCGATGGTGAGTTGCCGTTCGGAACAACGGTATCCGAAGACGCTTTGGCGGAGGCCCTCGAGGTCAGCCGAACTCCGGTGCGCGAAGCCCTCAGCCAGTTGCAGCGAGAGGGACTGATCGACATCATAC
>CAZPHK010000386.1:0-2697 GCA_964586015.1 uncultured Acidobacteriota bacterium
GTCACATGTGGCGGGTTATTACCCAGTACATGGATACCATGAACGGCCCGGCCGATTTTCTGGAGGTTCCGGTTTCGCCCATTACCGGCACCCGATTTGAAAATACCAGATCCACCAAGATGGTGCATATCTGCGAGTTTACCGCTGATCTTATCAAGAACGGGAAGCTTGATCTTGATCCATCCAGAAACGACCATTTGAAGGTTACCTTTCATGACTCTTGCAATCCTGCCAGGGGGATGGGGCTTCTGGAAGAACCCCGTTACGTGATCAATAACGTATGTAATCATTTTTATGAAATGCCGGCCAACACCATCCGGGAACAGACGTTCTGCTGCGGCAGCGGGGCGGGTCTCAATGCCGGCGAAAACATGGAGCTGCGAATGCAGGGCGGTCTGCCCAGATGCAATGCAGCCAAATATGTCCACGAAAAACACGGTGTGAATATGCTGGCCTGTATTTGTGCCATTGACCGGGCCGCGCTTCCGGCCGCTCTGGAGTATTGGCTTCCGGAAGTGGACAACTGCGGTGTTCACGAGTTGGTGGCAAACGCACTGATTTTGCCCGGAGAAAAAAAGAGAACCCTGGATCTGCGCAATGAGCCGCTGCCGGGAATGGAGGAGGATGATGCCGAATAACAAGAAAATGTATGATGGGGGAAAAGTTATTGCCGGACTTGTGATCTTGGTGGTACTGCTGACCTTTCCCTTCTGGTACAACCTTGGAAAAGCTGCGCCGGCACCTGAACCCAAGCTGAGTGAAAAGGCCAAAGCCGCCAAAACGTGCGTTGAATCCAAGGCATACATGACGGCCGAGCACATGCAGCTTCTGAATGAATGGCGGGATACGGTTGTACGCAATGCCCAAAGAATTTATGTAAACAGCAGCGGAAAGCAATACGAAATGAGTCTTTCCAATACCTGTCTGGATTGTCACACGGATAAGGCCGAATTTTGTGACAAGTGCCACAATTATGCTGCGGTAACCCCTTACTGCTGGGATTGCCACGTTGATCCGAAGGAGGCGATGTAATGGAAAGCAGCAGAAGAAGCTTTTTGAAACTGGCTGGAATTTCGGCACTGGGTTTAGGGGCCAAGCCTGTGCTGGATGTGATGGCCTCATCGGGTGAAGCGCATGACGAAGCTTTAAAGCCAAAGACCGAGAAAGGCGAAAACGCCCTGACAGCCAAACGCTGGGCCCTAGTCATCGACACCCGTAAATTCAAGTCTGAAGAAGACCTCCTGCCGATGATCGAGATCTGCCACAAAATCCATAATGTTCCCAAACTGGAAAATAAGCGGCATGAGATCAAGTGGATCTGGACGGAAGAATTTAAACACGCCTTTCCCACGCAGGAGCACGCGTTTGTCGATGACAGGGTTGAGCATTTGCCGTTTTTGACCCTTTGCAATCATTGTGAAAAGCCGGCATGTGTCAGGGCTTGCCCGACAAAGGCAACCTTTAAACGCGAAGACGGGATTGTGCTGATGGATTTTCATCGCTGCATCGGCTGCCGGTTCTGCATGGCGGCCTGCCCCTATGGATCCCGAAGCTTCAATTTCAGGGATCCGCGCCCCTTTATCAAGGAAACCAATTACAAATTTCCTACCCGGACGAGAGGGGTTGTTGAAAAATGCAATTTCTGCGCCGAAAGACTGGCCGTCGGCAAACCGCCCGCCTGTGTGGAAGTGTCCAAGGGCGCCCTGACCTTCGGTGATCTTGAGGATCCTGAATCCGAGGTCAGAAAACTGTTAAGATCCAATTTCACAATCCGTCGCAAACCGGCCCTGGGTGCGGGCCCATCAGTTTTTTATATTGTATGAGGTGGTTATGCTTGAAAAGGCGATATTAGGAAGCAAGAGATATTATGGATGGATGACGGTCCTGCTGGCCGTTATCGGCGTAGGCGTTGTCTGTTATCTGTGGCAGTTTCAATTCGGCCTGGGGATTACAGGCATGAGCCGGGATGTATCGTGGGGGTTTTACATTGCCCAGTTTACATTTCTGGTCGGTGTGGCAGCATCCGCTGTGATGGTGGTTCTGCCCTACTACCTGCACAATTATAAAGCCTTCGGCCGGATTACGATCCTGGGCGAATTTCTGGCGGTCGCTTCGGTAACCATGTGTATTCTGTTTATCTTTGTGGACCTTGGGCAGCCTACGCGGGTTCTTAACGTGCTGTTGCACCCGACACCCAACTCGGTGCTCTTCTGGGACATGATTGTCTTAAACGGATACCTGTTCTTGAATATCATTATCGGCTGGAACGTACTCGAAGCGGAGCGCAATAACGTTGCGCCGGCAGGCTGGCTCAAACCGCTGATTTATCTTTCAATACCATGGGCCGTCAGTATCCACACCGTCACAGCCTTTCTTTACTGCGGTTTGCCGGGCAGGGGGTTTTGGCTGACTGCCATTCTGGCGCCGCGCTTTCTTTCTTCGGCCTTTGCCGCAGGTCCGGCTTTCTTAATCCTGCTGTGCATGATTGTCCGTAAGCTGACCAAGTTTGATCCGGGCAGGGAACAGATCCAGTCGCTGGCCAAAGTCGTGGCCTACGCGATTTGCGTCAATGTGTTCTTCTTTCTGTGTGAGGTTTTTGTGGTGTTCTACAGCAGGATTCCCGAGCATACGGATCATTTGATATACCTTTTTGCCGGGCTGCACGGACACGGTGCTCTGGTTCCCTGGATGTGGGCG
>CAZPHK010000387.1:0-2688 GCA_964586015.1 uncultured Acidobacteriota bacterium
TCTGTCGCCTTCAAAGGGCCAAAAGCGATAAATTACACCGTAAATGTCTTCCTTTTTTTTCTGTTCCGACAATTTATTCATGTAAACCTCCAGATGCGTCCTGTCGGTAATTTCAAAGGCCGGCTCAGGGCCAGATTTCTGTTTCTTCTTTTTTCCCATGGTGTTCTCTTCTATATCAAGCCATTTCCCGTATAATGCGACTGGCTACAAGAAGATGTGGCGAGGGTGGTTTCACAAAGATGGACACGACCGGTGTAACGATGGTGGCTTTCGGTTCGAAGTTCTGCCAGTTGCCCCGATTGAAAACAAAAGCCGCGATATCGCGGCTTTTTATTTTTTAGTGCTGGAGAAAATACCCAAGTTAAACTGGAAGCCTGGAAACGTGATGGCGAAAGCTTATCGCGGTTTTTTTATCCCTCATAAACCGGCAGTTGTTTTCTCAATAACTGGCATATTGTTTCATTTTCTTTTACCGCCTGTCCGGCTGTATTTGCAAACTCCGTCTTCAGCTCCTCAAAAGTCAAGGCCTTGACTGCCGCCCTATCTTTGTATTTCTTGTCATTCGTATTTGCCACGATAAATCCGGTCATGGTTTCTACTGCCAGTTCCCTGACGACCTGCCAGAGTTCTTTTCCATGAGTGGCCGCGATCAACCTGCCCATGGCCAATGACATGGAAAGGATTGCGTTCATTCCCAGGACGCCTTTTCTTTGCATTATCTTCACGTTCTCTTCGTGAGTAGCGTTCGGAAGAAGCCTTTTCGCAGATACAGCGTGTTCTTTTTCCATGCGAAGCAACTTTCTATCAATATCCAGCAGACCGCCGACCTGTGAAGTTGTCTTGCCGATAAAGGGCTTTGCCAGTATTTCTTCAATATGCTCAACGGCACTCATACACCCTTTTCCTTCGTAACGTCTGGCTTTTTCCCAAAGCTCCGAAAGCTCTTTGTCCTTTTTAGCTTTAATATGCGGGAATTCCAGGTCCGGCTTGAATCGGTACGTACCATCTCCGGAATTATTGAACAATTCCGGATACCGGCCGGTAATCCCGCCCGGTTCGATAATGCTGTCTACATAATGGATGGCTTCATCAATGCCCGCCGAGGTTCCAAGAGGAGTCGATCCTTTGAAATGGATTGTACCGGTCTTGCCCAGGAACAAAGTCGCGGCTACGGATGGAATACCCGCGTTGGTCGCTTCTTCCGTTCCGATAACCTCTTCAACGGACAACATCTGCAACATCAAACTTGCAATATCAACTTCAGACGCTTTTGGCAGAAGCTCCAGGTCATCCTGTCCTGTTACCACAAATACCAATGCCTGAAGTTTCTTTTCTATTACCTTTTTCTGTTCTTCCGTCATCTCTTTCTTGCCGACCTTTGCCGATGCCATAATTTCCATCACCCGGCCGTATTTCTGCAGCCTTTCGGTATTGGCTCCCCCTCCCGCTTTTATTCCCAGCGCATTCATTGCCGTAGCGAGGTCCGCTTCAAAGGGGTCGTTTGGCGACTTGGACCGGTGGGAAATCACCAGTTCCGCCCCATAGGCCAATGAGGTCAATACGGCCAACACGGTTTCAGACAAGGTTCCAATCTGGTTGGCTTTTATAAGGACGGTGTTGATTTCGCCGTTTCTCAGGCACTCTTCAATCGTTTCATCCTTGGTTGTAACGAGGTCGTCTCCGATAATGAATATCTTGTCGCACAATCCTTCAATGCCTCTCTTTTCGTCTCCATGCATCATGAGGTTCCAGCCGGTATGGTCCAGCTCGCCAAAGCCGTCTTCAATGGAAAGGATGGGTATTTCATCTTTTTCCATGGCTTCTCTGTAGATATCCAGCAACTCGTCACGATTTATATCGAACCTGCCCCTATCCCTCCAGAAACGATATATTCCAACGGAGTCCTTTGCCCCGGTTTCTTCCCGATAAGCATTCTCCAGTTCTGAAGCGGCCGGATCAAGTGCAATTGCCACGTCTATTCCGGGCACATACTCGCAATCCAATATCGCCTGCTTCATCATCCTCCAGAGTCTCTGTTCCGGCACCCGGTCTCCACTGTCCTTGTCAACGTAAGGGGCCAACCCTCCTTCAAGCCCGACACCCATAACCTTCGCCCTTGGCGCAGACTCAACTATCTCCTTCAAACGGGTCTGCAGTTTTACAGTAACCTCCTGCGCCTGCTCGTATGTTTTTGCGGAAAGCGGCATAAACATGCTTTCCTGCATACTGATATTGCTTTCAGGATATTCCTTTTCAGTATGACGCCCGCCCATGGCGCAGTTCCTGAACTGCCAGGGAACTTTTACCGTCGTACCGTCGTGAATGGCAACGGTCTGCATCCTGGTATTAAGCAGTATCTCTTTAACGTCTTTGACCTTATGCAGCCAGTTGTCTTTTGAAATTGACTGGCCCGCCCTTTCAGCCTGCTCTTTAGCCGCCCTCTCTCTCATTTTGAATTCTTTCAACTTGCCACGGTCGGCCAGCAACCGGTCTAGAAGTCCGACTATGCCGGGGGCAAGGAAGAATCTACCCGTATAAATGATCGATTCAATATCAAAAATCAGCCCTGTTGACAGGCAAATAGCCGCAACCGGCAAGGCCACCATTGCCAGATAGCCGCTCCAGCGGGGTCCTGCCGCTGCAACCGCCAGGTTATACGGAGAATTCGGACTGATATTTCCTCCTTTT
>CAZPHK010000388.1:0-2683 GCA_964586015.1 uncultured Acidobacteriota bacterium
TAAAAACAAATTTCATTCGGGACGCTAGCTCTTGGCTCGCGACCGCTGAAAAAGGCGTTATGTCGCGACACGAAGTCGCATAATTGATTGTTTTGTAAAGAGTTGTTCTTTGTCAAAACCTGATATGTTCCTATCAGTATCCCAGGATGGCATGCTACCGTTGCGCTGATGACGGGGTGTGAAGCCCATCTGGTAAAGTACCGAAACGGGCGGACACCGTGAGGTGAAAACCCATCTCCGAGTCCCACGGGGTTAAGGGCGAGGATCTGAGTCATAGGGTGAAAATAATTGAAAGTCTGTAAGCGTCGTCATGTGCAACGGACCTACGGGGACTAATAGGTCTAAGCTGTGCTTCCACGTGCTCGCACAGATGGTCAGGCTGCAGGTCTTATAACTGCCTGCACGGAACCCCAGAACCATCGGCGTAAAGGGCTCACCTAAGTGACTTGACAGTGATCAATGATGGGATAACGTGGACAGGCCGTCCTCTCGCCTTGTGCAACGCAGGGCAGGCAAACCGTGAGGCATGCTGAAGAGGAGACGGTCGTAAGAATCCGGAAGAAGCGAATGCCCCGGGGTAATACCGGGGACAGAACCTGCAACAGGGTTCGGTCGGAAATCATCGGACAACGGGCCGATGAGAAAAAGACGCTGACGTCCGGAAGGTGTTTCATCGCAAGAGAATCCGGGGAATCTTCATAAGATGAGAGAGCAAATGACGTCCGCCAGCTGGCAGATGGTGCACTCATCAACTTCAGCGAGCAAAAGATGGCGATCGATCGACTGGAAGGACGCCAGAAGAGAAGTTCGAAGACTCCAGATGCGTATTGCGAAGGCAGTTACGGAAGGCAGACACGGGAAAGCGAAATCGCTTCAATGGCTGCTGACTCACTCGTTCTACGCCAAGGCACTGGCTGTGAAACGGGTGACCTCGAACAAAGGCAAGAAGACTCCCGGCGTAGACGGCGTCGTCTGGAAAGATGCCAGAGCCAGAATGCAGGCGATACTCGCCTTGCGCCAACACGGCTATAAAGCAAGTCCATTACGCAGAGTGTACATTCCGAAGAAGAACGGGAAGAAGCGTCCCTTAAGTATCCCGACGATGTATGACCGGGCCATGCAGGCCCTGTACAAGCTTGCACTCTCCCCTGTCGCAGAAACGACCGCAGACAGAAACTCATACGGATTTCGGGAAGGCAGATGCTGTGCCGATGCGGTGGCAGCGGCATTCAACGCGCTGTCAAAACCGAACTCGGGTACATGGATTCTCGAGGCGGACATCACCGGATGCTATGACAATATCTCGAAATCATGGTTGATGGAGAACATCCCGATCGAAAGACGGATACTGCGGGAATGGATCGATGCGGGTTATGTGGAAGAAGGCATCGCATACCCAACCAAGAAAGGCACACCGCAGGGTGGAATCATCAGCCCCACTCTGGCGAATATGACACTTGACGGTCTGAAAAAAATCGTGCACGAATCAACACCCTGGCGGTCACGAGTCAATTTCATTCGCTACGCAGACGACTTTGTGGTAACGGGAAAATCCGAAACAATCCTGAAGAAGTATGTTCTGCCGGCGGTGTCGGCATTTCTGGAAGAACGCGGTCTTCAGTTATCAGAAGAGAAGACGAAGATCACGTACATACGAAATGGATTTACGTTCCTCGGCCAAACCTTCCGGAAACACGGGAACACTTTGCATGTCACCCCGTCGGAAAAGGGAGTTCTCGCCCTTATAAGGAAGGCAGGAACGGTGATCCGCCAATGGATGCATGGTCCGGTGCACATCCTGATCCGGAAGCTCAACGAAATCTTAAGAGGTTGGGCGAACTTTCACCGGCACGTGGTGGCATCGGAAGCGTTCAGCCGTGTAGATACATATATTTACGAACAGTTATGGCGGATGGTGCGAAAGAAACACCCTCACAAATCACGCAAGTGGTTGTCCAAAAAGTATTGGACAATGGCTGGTAAAAAGAGTATTTTTGCAGTAGTCACCAAACTCAAAAATAAGCTTAAAACCTACCAAGTGGTGAGAGTGACAGCCATCGGCATCAGAAGATATAGAAAAATAAAATCTGATGCAAATCCTTATTTGCCGGAATACAAACGGTACTTTTGGACACGCAGGCACATCAAGGATTACAGACTGTTACAGGAGTCAACAGCCAGACAATTGAGACTGGCGGTGTAACGAGGATAACTGTCGGGTTGCCCCGACACGGCAACCTTTGGGAATGCTTGAGCCGTATGACGGGAAACTGTCACGTACGGTTCTGAGGGGGGAATCCGGCCGCAAGGCCGGTGACCTACCCGATTGGGCAATAAAAACTTGATATTGACCAGAATAATAGCTATATTTGGGTCAAATCAAGGAGATTACTATGAAAGCTAGTGAGTCCGTAAAACCAATCAGCTATTTCAAAGCACACGTATCAGAAATAGTAAGAGATATCTCTGATAGTAAAAAGACGTTTATTATCACTCAAAATGGAGAAGCCAAAGCAATTTTACAAGACATCAAAGAATTTGAGCAAACCCAAGACAGTCTGGCTTTATTAAAAATATTAGCGCTCAGCACAAAAAATTTGAAATCCGGTAATTTCAAAGAATTAAACCAATCATTCACAGATCTTAAAATAAAAATAGCCGCAAATAATGAAAAGTAAAATTT
>CAZPHK010000389.1:0-2675 GCA_964586015.1 uncultured Acidobacteriota bacterium
AAACAGAAAATTTTATGAAAGTCTTCAGTCGGGGGAAGCCGCTTCTTTCGACAAGCACGGAATTCTAGCAATGCTGTTGGAAGGGTTGTCAGGGAAACGGGACCCGAAGACCGCGGGAAATGATGTTTCGGAAAGTTTGTCTTCCCTGGCCCGAAAGATTAAAGACAAAAAACTCTCCGAGGAAACGCCCGACATATCGCCCGGGACATTATTGGAGGATGTTCGCGCGCAGTTCGGTGCGGAAACGGGTGATGAGCTCGTTCGGCTGCTCATGGATTATCCGATGCCGACTGTTTCCGATTCGGCCCACAGCCCTCCCCAGTATTTTGAGATTTGCGATGATACCATAGCCGCCAGCGAAAAGAGCTTTGATCTGCCGGATGTATTTCATGCAAATTCATATGGAGAAACAGTCTGCTCCGGTTCTGGGAAAATGAACCGGGAGGGCCGGGCGGGAAATCGTGATCTGGCGTCATGGCTGTGCAGCGTCCATCCGGTTCTGACCCGCCAGGAAGCAAAAGAACTGGGTCGAAATCACACCGATCACCGGTGGGCGGTCAAAGCGGACTATTTGCTGCACAGGCGCGCCGGCCAAATTGCCCGCCGGGCTATTGTACGAAAGCAAGGGGTGAATCCACGGGATGAGAAGATAGGAGTTTTCACACCTATCACCTTTATATTCCGCAAAGGGTCCGGAAAGCCGGATAAGTTCACCGTGGTCAGCGACAGTAACCCGGCAAGGCGACGGATGGATCTGGGATCCCTGGATCGCACCCATCGTGAGACGATGCAGCGGCCGGATTCCGTTTATTCTTTATTTGCGGCAACACGGTCGATCGAGGTTCTGCTGGAGGATCACATCGAAAGAGAATTAATGATCTCTCTCACACTGCTCTTTTCCGGATCGGGGATGGGTTTGGACAGATATGCCGCGATAACGCGGCAGCCGGAAGAATTTCAGTGCCGGATAAGACCGGAGGACGATCCCGAACTTGAGGCTTTCGGATATCCGGATCTCGGTTTGGCCTGGGCCATAAAATATGCGAGAAAACAGGCGATAGCGGTTGCTTATCCCGGATGGGCGCCGTCTCCGGAAGTTCGGGAGTTTGCCCGCCAACGGCAAAAACAGATATTGGATCTATCCCTCGACGTATTGCCTGGGGATTTAACGGACAGGCTCCAGCGGCTTCACTTCATCTCGACCCCCATGAAGATCTACGAGGAGAGCGAAAGAATTATCACGCGGTTTATCGGATAAATTGCAGGAATTGAATGCAGAGTGCCAAAGAAAATTCTACGGACGGCATCCGGTTTCCGGGCAACCCCGGAAACCGGGTCACACATGTTTATTATATGGGGGAATAAAAGATGATTAACCAAATTGGTACGAACGAAAGCGACTTTGCTCAGGGGCTCAGGTACATCGCTCTCGCCCCCTATATAGCCAAGGCGAGGGGATTGATCGTGGTGCCCGGGAAAGGGGGCGCCAATCTGTTTCGCCATCAGCTTTTTACCCTTACAGTGCTGATCGATTATGGGTTTATGGATCCTGTTCTTCTCAAAGCCTCGGTAATTCATGATCTTCTGGAGAATGCGGCAATTTCACAAATATCCAGTCTAAAAGAGGAAATCAGGCAAATCGATGCGGATGGGCCGGCGGTGTGTAATCTGGTCCTGGAGATGACAATTCAAACCGTAAATGACGTCAGAGAACCGAAGTCTCAATATCTTTCAAGAATTATGACTTCCGGAAGCAACCGTGCCAGGATTCTTAAA
Organism: uncultured Acidobacteriota bacterium; assembly: GCA_964586015.1. Taxonomy (GTDB): domain Bacteria; phylum Acidobacteriota; class UBA6911; order UBA6911; family UBA6911; genus UBA6911. Next base: position 1,777 of record CAZPHK010000389.1, read on the forward strand.
ATGGCCGACAGGATCAGCAATGTCACTTTCCTCGGCTTCGTACACTCCAGGAACTTTGTCGAGACCTATCTTGCCGAGACACGGAACGAGATACTTCCCTATGCTGAAAGCATCAATAAAGACATGTTCAGGGAGTTGTCCGATTTGGTCGAAAACCGTGAAATCAAAATGGGACTCGCGGGAAACCGCAAATCAACGGCGTTAAATCCGGAATGAACCGATATATGAACCCGGAAAGAGCGACCCTTGCCATTACGCGCGGTCCCGATAATTGCTGGAGGCGATCGGAAATATTTCTTGCTAAAAATAAATCCGTTTCCCGGCCGAAAAAAGCTGCCGTCGACCGGTGGCTCAGCCGGTATTCTTTCTCAGTCTGACCTCCCGTCGGTGCTCCTCGTTCAAATAGAGGGATATTTTTGCCAATACGTCCTTCTTCTGCCGACTCTCCGTGCCAACACCATCCTAAGTTATTATTATATAAATACATACTAAAAAATCTCCCGCATTCTAACCGGATGGGGGCAGCGCTTTTTTTGTCCGGTTTTTGGAGAAAATTCCGGGTGAAAACTTCAGGATTGCAGGGGAGATGAATTGCGAACGCCATAATAATAAAAAAATAAAATTTATCGATTGACAAGATTCGACGATACGTATATTGTGGGTTTTAGTGGGTAATTATGGGACACCGGCAGGATGAGCAAAAATGGCCAGATTCCGCGGCAGATTCGATTTTTCCATCGATCAGAAGGGACGCATCAACATCCCTTCAAAATTCCGCAAACTGCTGTCACCCGATGCCGAGGAAACTTTCGTAGTATGTCGCGCCACGAATAATTGCCTCTGGGCCTACCCGAAGGATGAGTGGGAACAATTCGAGGATTTGCTGACCGCCATGCCCG
>CAZPHK010000390.1:0-2663 GCA_964586015.1 uncultured Acidobacteriota bacterium
TATTAAGACGTCACGGACAACCATGTCTACTGTTAACGCAATTTGTGTAATATATAAATTACGCGTACTTCCTTCAGATTCCTGGACGTACTATGTCACGGTTTTCGCTTTGCGATAGATAAGCTCGAAGCTTCGCTTCAAGACACCTGCGTGTGTTCAACCACCCGCTGTGTATCCATTGCCCCCTCAACCACCTCCGATGTTTTGCTTAAACAAAAATCATGTGAGAAATGCGGGCTGTAAATACTCTACTTTTCTGCATCGGCCAGGGCCTGGTCAATGGCTTGCTTGAAATTTGAAAAAGGCTGGGCGCCCCTTAGAAGCACAAGCCCCTTGACCTTGGACGGGTCCTCGGGATTCGTCAGGGTCAGCACGAAGCTGGGTGTGCCGTTGATGCCCAATTTAGAGGCTCGGGCCATATTCTCGCGAACGGTATCCGCGTATTTTTCCGTATCCATGCAGGTGTTGAATTGAGCGATATCGAGATGGATCGACTCCGCGTGGGACTGCAGATCATCGAGGGTATTCTGGTCGGCCATCATGGAATCGTGCATTTCCCAGAACTTTCCCTGATCCGCAGCGCAGTGGGCGGCTTCCGCGGCCTTGAATGCCATCTGGTGCATCGGCAGCGGCAGATCGAGAAGTGCGTAACGGATTTTCCCGGTGTCCACGTATTGTTTGACGATCAGTGGGTACGTCTCACGGACGTATCGGCTGCAATACGGTCACTGGTAATCGGTAAATTCCACCAGGGTAAGCAAAGCCGTATTCTCGCCTATAACGGGATTCCCGCCGAGGTCGAATTCAACATTGCGGACGTCGGGCGTCGTCGGACGTGCGGGCTGAGCGGCGCGGATAAGGGCTTTTATCTCCTGAAGCTCCTTCTGGATCATTTGCTGGCCCTGTTTCAGGGCCTCAATTTCCTTCTTGAGATCCTGCTCCGTTTCCTGGGCGCATGCTGATGCGCCCAGGCCTGTGATTAAAAGGAGCATCCACAATATCTGTCCCGGCCATTTTAGGCGCATAATACGATTCCTCCCCATGCGGCTGTGAAAGTACATCGACAGGCCATGATACCTTCATGAGAGAAAAGGTGTAAAAGAAAAATACTCAGTGCTATTCATTTTTAAAGACGATTCGGATATTTTCTCCGCCGAACTGAATCTGTTTCAGGACTTCACGCCCGGAAGAATCCCTTCGACAACCGGACCGTTATTGCCGCAGTTCTTTTCCTGTTGAACTCGGTCCATGAATCGGGGTTCAATGTCTTCATGTAAGGTGTTCTTTCTCAGTAAATCCATATGACGAGGATGCAGCCATGGCGGATACCAAATACGGCAAGTACTTCATGACGGAACCGATTGAAATAGGGCCGATGATTCATGTATGCGGCGAAGAAGGATGTGTCGGGGCGCAGTTCCCCGGCTTCCCGGTCGAAGTCCAGATTCTTTGCCTCAGCAAACCCGGCCCCATGATCCAGAAACCCCATGCCCACGACGTGGATGAGCTTTTTTTCATCTTCGGGGGCAATCCACAGAATTACTTCGAGTTTGGTGCGGAAATCGAAATCATGATGGGAGAGGAGCAGGAACGGCATATTGTCGACAAAACCACCATTATATATATTCCCAGAGGAGTGGTTCACTGCCCGATTACCACGCTGAAAGTGGATAAGCCCGTTCAATGGATGCACGTTCTGTTTCAGGGCAAATATACCATGGCGCCGGGCGCGGATCCGTCCACCCATCCCAAACACAGCGACCGGGAACCCTACACCCCGGAGGAAGTCGAGAAGCTCCGGAAGGGAATCATGGTGGAAAGAGTCTCAAAAGCTAAAAGAACATAAAACCGTTGCACGTTAAAAACAAACGGCTTCGTTGCACGTTTCCAGATTACTCCTATGATTCACGGGAAGTCAGGCCGTTTTGAACCTTCAACGATGCTTTTGGTTGTAACGTTCAACGGCTTTATTTTCTTTCATGTTCCCTTCGCATCGGGAACATCTCGTGCTATTATTTCGGCTGAATTTTTCTTTGTGGTGAGCGTAGCTCAGCGGGTAGAGCTCTGGATTGTGGCTCCAGCGGCCGGGGGTTCAAATCCCCTCGCTCACCCCATTCCTCCAAAGCCTTTTCCCTGAGTCACTTTAAATCTTACCGCATTTTGATCCGATTCCGGGTAGAAGACCTGCTCTAATCTTTTGTCCCATATTTAGGGTTTTCAACCCGGGATATAGGGTTAGACTGCGCCGGGTAAGAGCCTTTATTTTTCACTTCTGAAATGATCACTATCCGCATAAGATTAATCTAATCCCATAAAGATTCACCAAACAGCACGGAGGCAGGATTTTCCGGGAGACGCCATGTTCATTTATTGGGAGGTCACTTGCGGACTACGAGATCACCGCTCGGATCGGTAGATGCGGCATGGGTAATGTGTGCCGGGCGAAGGATTTAATGCTAGATGGATGATATGGCTCCCTTCAAATTGAGGGAAGAATTTTCACTTCAATTCTCAGCGTCCTATCGCAAAAAAGGTGAAAATGGTTATGGGCCCCGGTTTCAAACAAAAACGATTGTTCGCAGCGCTTTCGATTTCAGTCATGCTATTGGTGATCGCCTCTTGTAATGACGGCGGGAATGGCGGCGGAGATGGCAACAATAATA
>CAZPHK010000391.1:0-2659 GCA_964586015.1 uncultured Acidobacteriota bacterium
TCAAAATCCCGCGCCCCTTGCGGGCATGAGGGTTCGACCCCCTCCTTCGGCACCATCTACCCAGGCCGAATCTGCGATTCGGCCTGGGTAGATGGTGCCGCCCGGCGAAGCCCGGAGGGCGAAGCCGGGCTGTCAGAGTAACTTCTCTCACCATAAATCATTTACAGCGATTCAATTTCCCGGGGGGGTCCCAGAATAAGGAAAGATTCTGCCTGTCGCGTGAAATTCCGTTGAAAGGCCATATCAATATTCGTGATACAAAGGATAGGATTCGTGATAAAGTCGTCCAACATATACATACAGACTGATAACGTAAAGATGATGAATCAAAAGGCATAGTCTATGTCTATGATCTGAAATTAAATGGCTTCAAGATGATCGATTTTGATGAAGATTAATCTTCCGATATGCAAACAGGATTAAGACATGACGAAACTTAGACACAAAATTTCATCAATGTCATTTTTCTTCATATGCATGTTTCTTCAAATCGCCGTTGGATCTGCAGGGACCTTGTTTAATCTGCCGTTAAAGACGGTTCAAAGGGCCCCGGAAGAAAATAAGAATATCCCATTTCCCGCTGGAACACTGATTCGTGATTTCGATGTTTCGCCTTACAGTCCAGAGATTGCTGTTCTGACAGAGGTTCAAAATACGAAAGAGATTGCAGTATTGGATCTGGACTCGGGAGAAAGGATTGGGATTATTTCTGTCCCAGAAGCATTCGATCCCAGAGAAATAGTCTGGCATCCATATGATAGAACCCTCTTTCTTTTAGGGAATATAGAAGGCGGCTTTGCCATACAAAGGGTTGACGCACAATCGGATAATGATTGGAGCTTCAAACTGATTTACAGGTCGCAGCCGGAAATCAGCCGCCTACTGGTCGGCCCCAGACCTTTTCAGGTTGAAAATATTGAAAATACCGGGACAGTTACCTCCTACCGTCTGTTTTTTGCGGAAACAAACGAAGGTGGAAGCCACCGGATTTTATCCATTACCGAAGACGGGCGCATCCCTTACCAAGTCGTAGGCCCAAAGGATACACAAACCGCCGCTAAAGATGAGTGGGAATCCGCACCGAGTGAAATTGTCGCCGAGGATGCATTGCCAACAGCTTTCCATCCTGCCGGCGATCGCCTGGTTTGGGCTGACGCCAGGGGATGTTTCCAGTCCGCAGTATACGGCAGGCAATATTGGGCTGGATCAAAGCCGATCCAGAATGGAGCTTTGTGTTTCGGTTCCCTGAGAATTCCACCAAATGGATCCGGATTCATACATTGGAATGGGAACAAATCCGGTGTGGACTTTTATCCCCAAGGAGAATACCGACCGGTTCGCATGGCTACTTCCGAAACGTTCCTTTCCTCGCCAGAATTTACCCCGGATGGACGGGGACTGGTTGGGATGGTCAAGGAGGGAAACCGTATCTCTATCCGATATATTCCGGTGGAGATGCATTTACACGATGTCAGCAATGCCTGGATGTTTATCGAGTCCAATGAGGACCTGGATCTGTTTTCAGAGAACAACGGAGTGCTGCGCGAACTTGGCTACGATCAGCTTTATTCCCTGTACGAATCTGAAACGTATCACTGTGGAGATTACGATGAAGCAAGCCCGACAAGACCTTATCTGGTTACAACCGACATATTCTGGGAGTTGTTTGCCTCTGCGTACGAAGGACTTTTCACTCTGAGCGAACGCCGTTCAGCCGTACCTGCCTTCTGGGATTTCGTATCGAAAGCGCACAGTGAATTGTCGATAAAAGCCCCAACATCTCAAATAGTCAAGGCTTTTGCTGCGGTAATCACTCTGAATGAATCTCGACCTAATAATCCTGAAACACTCAGAATTAAGCAGTCTGAAGGGACACACATTTCCTCAGTGTCAGGTGACAATTTTGATTTTGGCACATTGCGCCCGCACGGCAATTACACATCCGATCCGGAAATGGGAACCTATTTCCGGGCATTTCGCTACCTGACAGCTATTTCTAAAGACTTGAAGGATTCCACTCTGCTCTCAGGTCTTAGCCCGGTTGTAATAGACGCCGGACTGCGCTGGATCGCCGCGTATTCCGCTTTTATCGCCCCCTCGCGCGCACCGATTTACTGGCAAACGTCCACTTTTCAAGTTCCTCCGTACATAAAACACGTTGAAAATACACCTGTTCTTTTCCCTCTATCCTGGGGGATAGACAATGAAATTCTTAATTCCACGGTCCTGCATCTGAGATGGCCTCCTGACGAACAAATAGTAGATAAAAATGGGAATGGAAGACTATTACCCTCGGCACTCGATGTCGCCGCTGTATTGGGAAGCACTCTGGCACACAATCTACTGGCTGAACAAATAGAACAATACCCAAACCTGGGGCCCGTGCTTGAAGATTTGGCAGAACGGGCACTGCAGCAATCCCAGGGAAATAGGGAGAATCCTGCGCAAAAGGATCGGAGCCTGTATGAGAATTGGATCAGCGTCCTTGGACATCAATGGGCGGAGGAAGTCCTGCCGTCCATTGGTCCCCGAACCGACCTATGGAGGGCTAAACGGCTCCAGACAGGTCTGGCATCCTGGACAACGCTGCGCCATGCCACCGTGCTTGTGAATGATCTCAGCGGCGCGGATTTCCATGTTCAGCCTTTCTTGAAGCCTT
>CAZPHK010000392.1:0-2655 GCA_964586015.1 uncultured Acidobacteriota bacterium
AACGGCCAGAAATTATTGTCGTTCCAGACCTGTTCCTTCAGGTCTTCATTGAGTTTGTACAACACGCGGTGATGAGTCCGCTCCCAGTCGGCCAGTGATTGATACATCTCCTTTTCATTGGGATCCGTAGCTTCATCCGCCCTTTTCTGGTAAACCTCAACGGCGCGGTTCTCGAAATCTATCGCGGCCGAGATGGCGGCAGCTTCGAAACCCGCTGCCGTAATCTCATTTTTCACCTGCTCGCTCAGGATCATAACTGCTTCGGTATCGTTTACGGGACCCGTTATGTCTTTCCTGGCAAACTTGCCGCTTCTTTCATACTCGGCGAACTGCCTGGAAAGGTATTCTATGTGTACATCCTCCTCCTCGGCCATGATGGTGAATATTTTGCGCACTGCTTCGCTGTCCGTATGGCGGGCCGCCGTGGTATAGAAGGCTTTTCCCCTGAGTTCAAGCAGGATGGCGGTTTTCAGGATATCTTCTTCTGTTCTAGACATATCAATCGCTCCCAACCTTTGCTAATTTAGGTGGTTTACAGAATATATACTCAAGGCTTCCGGCCCTGTAGCCATGACCAATGCAGCCGTTCTTCGAAGAGAGTAACCCGGCTGTTTTATATCATAACACCACAAACCTCCAGGGTCGCGAAGGAGTCCATATTATTAATGTATCGATCGGTTCTATTATTCAGACAATTATGCTTTACGTTTTTTATCCGGAGTTTCTACATCTATGGGAACTTCGGGGATTGTCAGGATAAGCAGAAAAGACGCCAGCGCGCAGACGGCGTTTATTAAAAATACCGTTCTGAGGCTTGTTTTCAGGGAATCCCGAAGGGCTAAAACCGTCTGCTCGAAGAGATCCCGGGCCTGTTCTCCGGCCGGCTCCATGGCCTGCTCGAGTGCGGCCATCGCCTCCGGAGACAGCAACACCCGGGAATCCACAAGCTCGCCCAGTGTGGCTTTATCAGCTATCCGGCTGAGTTCGGCAGGCAGCTTCGACTGCAGCGCATTTTCATAGGAAGCATTCATTGCCGAACCCAGGATAGCCGGCCCGATGGCTCCGCCCATGAACACAAAAAAGAACATGGCCCCTACGGCCACTCCCAGCAGCCGTTTAGGAACGGAAAACTGGGCCACCAGGGTGTTCATCGTGGGGATCGATCCCAGGCCGAAACCAGCCATTGAGGTAACCAGGACTCCAAGCCATAAGGGCGTGCCGGTATCAAATGGAATCATGGCAAACATGGCCAGGGTCAGGATGCCGTAACCAACAATATACATCCACTTGTAACGCTTGGTTCTGGCCAGCACGTAGCCGGTCGGCACACCGATAAACGCCATCAATATCCCGAACGGCGTGATTATCTGCCCGCTCAAGGTTGCACTGGTGCCCTGTACACCCTGCAGAAACAGCGGATAATACCGTAAAACTCCCAGAAATCCGAAATAGGAGATGAACCCGGCTAAAGCCGCCGTAAGAAATCTGCGGTTTCTGAAAACCTGTGGATCCAGCACCGGCTCTTCCCTCCGGTTCTCAAACCACAGGAATACCGTCCAGAAACTCAAGGAGGCGACAAATAATCCGACAATTCTGAGCGACGTCCAGGAATAGGCGCTCCCCGCCCAGGAAAATCCGATGATCATGGTCCCTGCCGCTACCGCCAGCAAAAGGGAACCGGGCATGTCGAATTTATGATCCGACCTTTTTGAAGCGGATGGAATTCCCGAAAGCATCAAGAATCCGCTGATCAGTGCAAGAATGACGGAAATCCAGTAGAAATACCTCCAGCCGATGCTGTCCGTCATCATACCTACCAGGGTAGGGACCGCGAGGGCCGCAATGCCAGCCGGGATTTGAAGCAAACCGCTCCACCGGCTTCTCTCGGCCGGGGCATAAAGATCCCCGATCACGGAGAAGCACAATGGAGTCAACGCCGCCTGCCCTGAAGAAAGGATCACGCTGGCAACGATAAAAAACACGTAATCCCGGCTGAAACCCGCCATAACGGCGCCGGCCAGGTAGAGAACAATGGCCGTTAACAGCAATCTCCTTCGGCCGTACATATCGGACAGTTTGCCGAACACCAGCGTGGCGAATGCAGCCGCCAGGGAAGGCAACGAAATCGCCCACGAAAACAGGGCCATTCCGTCAAGATCGGCCGCGATCTTCGGCGCCGTAACGCTGGCTCCGCGGAAGAAATAGATGGAAGCGAAATAGGTGCAGAAGATAGTCACAAGACCCAGCACGGCGTGTTTCCGGTCGGGGGGGAAATCAGAGTCTTTGTTTATTGGCAATGGCATGGGGCTCCGATTGAATGCAGGCATACCCGGCGGGCATACATGCAGAAGCGTTATCGGTAAACATTAACCCGTATTTTACGAGCCCATAGTATAATCGCAGCCGCCGGTTGAATTTCAGTTTAATTTTCATTATCTGTTCTTTTGTCTTCACCCTCAGACATTCTTTACGATCGGCTCCACCGCGCGATTTGCCGGGGCGGAAGCATTCGTTTATGCCGCCGCAGTATGAAGTCCGGCCCTGATTTTAATCAGAATCTTGATTAAAATCAGGGGTGCGAGAAATGCGTGTTAACCGCAGATTCGTGGAACCGGGATTGTGTTGTTCTCAGGCGGTACGGGAATGCGGGTTAAA
>CAZPHK010000393.1:0-2633 GCA_964586015.1 uncultured Acidobacteriota bacterium
TCCGATATGAAGGTGATGCATGCTCCCAGGTATTTTTCTAACGTTTTTCTCGCGAATCTGTACTTCTGAGACCCAAGAACGATAACTTCGAGCGTATCCTCGAGCAGTCTCAATCGCCCAAGACCGCCAACGCCGAAACTTTCATCGCCATGCTGCAGCAATCCCGGGATCTTCTTTTCAATCTTTTTGGACTCGCCCCTTCGCAGCCACGAATATTCCATCACCCCCTGGATTTCGGACTCTTCCAATTCAAACTCCGGCTTCATCGACAGTACCTTTGCAATTTCATTCTGCGCGATGTTGAGCTTATAGACAGCCGTCCACTCGTTTATGTCGAGAGAGTCAATCATGAGGTCTCTTCGTTTCAGGCCCATTCTGTGAACGCGCCTGCATGCTTCCACGAAATGCCTGCCGAGATAATCCCGGATGGAAATCCCCAGATCCGCCGATTTCACTTCCAATTCCTCCAGAAACGGATCGGTGAGTTCATGCTGAAGTTCAATGCCGGCCGGCCCTGCCCTGTAGTAATGAGGGAACCGGCAAACAAGGTTTACGGACCGGCTGAAGCGGCTGTATCGCGCGGCGATGCTTCGGTCGAAAACAGAAAACGGTTCTTTGGAAGGATCGAGCAGGTCCACGCACAGCATTTCAGTGTCGTTGATTTTTTCCTGTATCTCCAGGATGGCTGGGCGGGTCGTGCGTTTGAAAGCCATCATGGCGCATTCGTCGTTATTCAGGCCTTTCCAGCCATTGCGCCCCCAGCAATCCGCGAGGCACATATCGTCCTTGAACGGCTCCCAGAACAGCTTGGCGTGCATGAATAAAGGGGCGGCATCCTCGAAGACATCCTCGGTAACGCCGCCCTCAGTGAGTATGTATTTGCCCAATTCCTTTTTTAATGAATGCTCGTTGTAATAACCGTAATGTTCCAATATATACCCGAAGCATTTTTCCCCCCATGATCCGTCGAGTTTGAGCCATTCATCGTAATTATTCACGCCGAATGGATTATTCGGGCATTCGGCGGTGCACTGTATGGCACTGTTTCGTTTTGATCCACAGCAACGGCTGCAAATTTTGCCGCCAAGAGCGGGGCAGGTCCGCTTCGCGCCGCTGCCGTTGCAGGAAATACAAGTATTTTTACCCATAGATTGATTGCCTGTTCTGTTACTATTCTGTCTGCTTATTAACCCTTAAAAAGATGCGTGCCGGTTCTTCAGCACGGCAACCGCTTCATTCATATTTCCAGGAGCTCGGTATATTCGTCAAGGGCAGTGTGCTGGCTCCCTTCGCAAGTGGGTAAACGCGGTCTCCCGGATATAGAATCCACAGGTGTGAAAGCCTTAGATCTTTGATAGCACTGGCCATGGAAGGAGTGAATCGTGGGGCATCCCGATATTTGATTTCGATTGCCCAGTTCTTTCCATGTTCCTGCCAGAACAGGTCGACTTCGGCTCCCGAGTGCGTGGCCCAGAAAGCCAGTTCTTCATTCCGCTTCCCGATAGAGCGTACGGTTGTCTCCAATGCGAATCCTTCCCAGGATGCACCCAACTTGTTATGGGCCGCCAGGTCTCTTGCAGAGTTAATTGACAGAAGGCTATGCAAGATTCCGGAGTCCCGAATGTAAAGTTTGGGACGCTTGACAAGTCTCTTGCCGATATTCAGGTGCCAGGGTTGTAGCGTACGAACCATAAATGTTCCTTCAAGGATTTCTAAATAACGGCGCACCGTCATATCAGATATGCCGAAGGAACGGGCAAGTTCGGAATGATTCAATATTTGCCCATGGTAGTGGCAAAGCATTATCCAGAAGCGCCGCAGGGTAGCAGCAGGAATGGTAATTCCAAGTTGGGGGATGTCCCGTTCGAGAAAAGTAGTGATGTATTCCTCTTTCCATCTTTGGCTTTGTTTGTCGGTTTTGGCGATAAATGAGAGAGGCAAGCCGCCCCGAAGCCAAAGCTTGCGCCAATCTTCAATCCCTACATCGTGCAGTCGAAATCCTCCTAATTCATGATGAGCAATCCGACCGGCCAATGATTCCGAGGATTGTCGGATAAGGTCCCGGGAAGCGCTTCCCAAAATAAGATATTTTTGGTTCTTCTTGGTATCCACAAGGTAGCGAAGAAGGGGGAAAAGATTCGGCTGACGTTGAATTTCATCTATGACAATCAGACCTGAGAGGGATTCCAGGGCCAGTTGCGGTTCCGCGAGCATAGCGGCATCTCTCGGGTTCTCGAGATCGAAATAATGATCCGCAATGAATTCTTGCGCCAATGTTGTTTTCCCTGACTGCCTGGGGCCTAAAATAGCAGTTACAGGGAAATCTGAAATTTTTTCGGAAAGAATGGATTGGTCTATTTTCCGTGAAATCATGGACAAATAGTAGATTATTCCCATTGAAATATCAAATATAAACAATGAAAATTCAATGTATTTTTAATAGTTTTTTCTGAAAGTATACATCTTGATGATCGGAGAGTTTTGGTTGCGTATAGGTTGCGGAAGTTGCGTTTTTTTGCCGCGCTATGCCGCTCTGTGCCGGGTTAAGTCCTGTAAACTCAATAGGCTCAACACTTGGTTCAAAACTGGCAGTCAGGAGGTCAGGGGTTCGATCCCCCTCAGCTCCACCAATA
>CAZPHK010000394.1:0-2621 GCA_964586015.1 uncultured Acidobacteriota bacterium
CTATCTGCGTTTTGGTGCGGCGCAGGGACGCAACCCTTCGGCGGAATTCAATACCCTGGGCTATCTTGAAGACAATCCGGATGTAGCAAAAGCAGGAATGAATCCTCTGGTGCATTACATCCAGTTCGGCAGGTCGGAAGGGCGCGATCCTAATCCTTGACGAAAACAAATTAATTGTTAGGCGAATAAGTAAGGCCGATGTAAAACCGTCAGCAAAGGACAGGAAAGCATGACGCTATTAACAGCGGAAGTAAAAAAATCCAGACCGGACGTCATTATTCATCTTGGGGCCGGGCGGGGGCAGGAACTGGATGAATACCTGTCCTGGGAGCCGGAAAGGATCGTACTGGTAGAGGCGGATCCGGAAAAAGTGAGTGTTCTCTTACGCAGAACCTCGGATCTGAAGCAGGTTGAAGTGATCCCAGCGGCCATAACATCGAAGGGCGATAAGGCCTTGCTCAATATATACAACCATTCAGCTTTTAACAGCCTCCGTTCCCCTACCGCTCTCCGGGAATTGTTTCCCGGGTTGCGGCTTCTCAAAGAAATTGATGTAGCCGGACTCAACCCGGTTGCACTGATTGAAGAAGCCGAAATCACCGCAGAAAAGAAAAACTGGCTGGTAATCGATGTTCCCGGCGAGGAGGCCGAAGTCCTCGAGACCCTGAACCAGGCCGGCAGACTGCACTTATTTGACAGGATTTTACTTCACTGTGGAAGACGAGCTCTGTATGAAAGCGGGTCCGATGCGGATGCCTTGTTGGGAGTTTGTGAACGGAATGATTTCGAAACGGTCTCCTGCATGGAGGATACGGACCCGGATCGTCCATGCTGGGTGCTGCAAAGGAATCGCCTCAAGACGGAAAACAGAGATTTGTTATCCCGTCTGGACGAACTGGAAAGGAAACGAGAAGATCAGGCCAAACTTGTGACCGAATTCCAGGAGCATCTGGAACAGGTGAACCGGGAAAAAGACGCGCAGTCAAAACTTGCCGTCGAGCGTCAGGCTAAAATTGAAGAATTAATCCGGTCCGTAGAAGAGAAGTCCGGAATAGAGGCTGAGAGTAAGTCGCAGTTGGAAACGCTCCAGGGCCGGTTAGAGCAAATGCAGAAGTCCTGTGAAGAAAAAGACCGGATTACCGCAGACCGCAAGGCGAAGCTGGAGCAGGCCGGCCGCGAGAAAACCGAGCAATCGAAACAGATTGAAAAACTCCAGTCCAAAGTCGAGCAGTTGATCCGATCCCGAAGAAAGCAGACAAAGCTGGCGATAGAAAGCCGGACACTCATGAAACAGGCTAATCAGGAGAGGGCGGAGCAGTCGAAACATGCGGCTGATCGTCAGACCAAAATCGAAGAGTTGGTTCGGTCTCTTGAAGAGAAATCCAGAATGGAGACCGAGAGTAAAATCCGTTTGGAGACCCTGCAGAATCAGCTTTCACAGACACGGAAAGCGCTTGAGGAACAGAACAAACTGGCGGCGGATCGCCAGGCGCAATTGGAACAAGCCAACCGGAAAATAGGTGAGCAGTCGAAACTGGCAGCGGAACGCCAGGCCAAGGTTGAACAATTAATTAAAACCCTTGAGGAGCGATCAAAACTGGCATCGGAACTTCAGTCGAAAGTAGAGTCGTTTCGGAATCAACTTGAGCAGACGCATAAAGCGCGTGAGGAACAGGGTAAGCTGGCGACGGATCGCCAAGCAAGAATCAAGCAATTGGAAACAAATATTGCGGAATTTAAATCACGGCAAGGCTTGATGGCTGAAGAAATAGCGCGGGCTGAGGGCCAGATAGACCTTATTAAGGATGTTCTGTTTCAGGATTCCGGCTTGTAGCTCCCGAGGGACATTTTTAGTTAAGTAAAAACGGGGTATGCCCGATTCATGGAAGAAAAAAAGAAAAAACCTTCCTCAAAAGCCACAGGAAAAAGAACAAAATCCCGCGGTTCCGCGTCGAAACAGGTGTCGGCATTAGCCACGGACCTGGTCCGGGATACCGGTTCGGATACTGGAGCTTTCATTGCACCCTACGACGAAAACCTGCTCGAACGTGCCCGTACCCAGTGGCAGTTCGGAGACTGGGAGAGCCTTACCCAACTTCAGGGCGAAATCCTGAAAAACCACCCGGATCGCGCCAAACTGGCTCTCCTGGCCGCCGCGGGCTACCTGCAAACCGATGACCTGGAACGCGCCCGCCGATATCTCCGTCTTGCCCAGGATTGGGGCTGCAATAAGCAGATGGTCAGCCGGATCCTGATTGCGGGAGTTCACAACACACTCGGCCGGGCTGCCCTTGCTAGCGGCAAGCATAACCGGGCGTTTCAGCACTTCCAGGTTTCCGTTGCAACCATTACGCCGGGAGCGGATATCGATTTGATCAGCCAATCCCGCATTATCAGGGAAAGCACAAGAATGGGTCTTCTGCAGCAGGCGGCCGGACTGGTCGGAGAACAGATGAATACCATGAAACAGAGCGGCCTGGTCAACCAGTCCCGCCTGAAAATGCTCGAAACGGAACTGGAACTGATCAACCACGAGCTTTCCCTCGCCATACAGCGTCAACAACTGTACAAACAGGCTGAAGCCAACTCTTCCAAAAATATCCTGGAAGGATCCCCTGAGT
>CAZPHK010000395.1:0-2618 GCA_964586015.1 uncultured Acidobacteriota bacterium
TCCTGCAATGATGAATAGATCAAGTTCTTCTGCATGCGAAATACTGGTGATAAATACCGCAAACAGGATTAGGGCTGCCAATTTTTTCATATACTCATTCCTTTGAATATCGAGGCCAACGATTGAACTGTGTCGCTCGGTAGTTTGGGTCGGCACCAGTGGTTTGTGTACGCTCGTCATGGGCGTGAACTTATGTCGGATAAGCGAGCAGCATTACTACTACTCGCTCTCCTAAGAACCGAGCGTGAAAGTTTCCCTTCACTCGGCTCAAGCCTTTCAAAGGCCAAATTGTAAGACCCGGCTATGCGCAATTCACAGCTGTTAGAATACTGGGAGAAGACATCCATCCAAATTCACATTATGATTGCTTTGTTTCAGAAAACGCTTTCTCCGATGAAAGTAATCTGTAAATGCTGGATTGAAAGGATTTGCTTCCGCTTTTATTTTAACATGACGTCTGATGGCTACGTAGGCTGGACTGTGCAAGTCAATATAGATTAATTGGCCTTGTTTACGCTGGGTTTTGGCGGAGAATATCCATTGTCGTAGGCCTTGGGTACGAAAATATTTCTTTTTCACCCAGGTAGCGCCTTTGTTAGGATGTCTTCGCCTAGCCCATCGCCATATTGCATGAAAAATTTGATTTTCAATATAGGCAAAGGTTTTCTTAGATACAACGTGACGGTAGTAATTGGTCCATCCACGAATCTTTGAATTCAGCTTCCGAATCAATTCCACTGCTGCCACCGTTCTATTTGATCTAATGATATCCCGGATTTTAGCCAAAAAAGAGAAAACATTTTTCTTGGTGGGCTTAATCAGTAGCTTCCCATTGTACTTACGTACGTTAAATCCGAGAAAATCAAATCCGTGTTCGATGTGCGTGATCTGAGTCTTTTCCTGAGAGAGTTTCAGGCCTCGCTCTCGTAGAAAGGCCTCCACCGCGGGTTTTATCTTCCATTCGAGTACCTCTCTTGAAGCCCCGGTGATGATAAAGTCATCCGCGTAAATAATGACATGAATTTTGTCGCGAGCCAAGGCTGCACATTTCGCCACCTCCTCTAGCCCACGTAATGTCATCGTCATCAATGTTGGCGATATAATACCACCTTGAGGCGTCCCTTCTGTTGTTGGATAGAAAACCTGCTTATCCACATAGCCCGCAGCGAGCCATTTGCTTAATACCTTAGTGTCCATGCCTATATTAGCTTTTAGCCATTCGTGACTAATGGTATCAAAGCAAGATTTGATATCTCCTTCAAAGATCCATTGTGCGGATGTTTTCCTTGCCAGTGCAATAAAACATTGCTCAATGGCATCAGCGGTTGAACGCTTGGGCCTAAACCCATAGGCGTTCTTGTCCGCCAGTGTTTCCGATTTTGGTTCTAGGCCTAGCAGGTGTAACGCCTGCTGTGCCCTATCCACCATCGTTGGAATGCCAAGCGGTCGTTGCTTTCCATTCTTTTTTGGAATATAAATCCGACGCAACGGTTGAGGGCGATAGCCTCGTCGTTGCAAAGACTTCGCTGCATCCATTTTCTGCTGTGGCGTCCTCCAAACGACGCCATCAACGCCTGCGGTTTTACCACCCTGGTTTTGCGCTACTCGTTTGACCGCCAGTAGTTTGGCGTGAAACGCGTGGGTGAGAAGCCATTGCAAAGCTTTCGCTTTACTCGGTTTCCCTTCCCGAATAGCCTTTGCAATACGCATTTGCAGCCGTCGTACCTGTTTTTCGATAGAACGCCAACTAATCATCTCCCATTCTAAACAGGTTGGGAACGCACCAACCAATGGACAATCCATTGTTGTCATTTGCTTCTTCCCATTCCCACGGTTCTCCAGATTCTCTTGCAAAGAAAGACCAGTCGGACGTGGGCGCACTTTCGTGTCAGGTAACGTTTAAACCTGTATCCGTACCATTACAGCACGGCGTTCGCTTCTTCCGACATCCTCACCCGCATCGTCATGGGCATACCTTACGGGATGCTGTCCCAAATGGTCTGGGGGCGATACGGGGTTCCCACGTTCCGCTAAAAGGAGCATGCCAGGTTAGGCGCCTGCTATGGAACGGAAAGAGTGATGGCCACGAAAGGGGAAACACCCCAGCCCCCTTTCCTGCTTTCGACGTCGTTTTGGCTAGAGCGTAACAACCACTTTCGCTCATTGGACTATGACGTTCCTTATGCAGATTCAGTTCTCTTCACCTTACTGGCTCTCTAGCACTCACCCGATTATGTGGTTATCAGGAGGGTATGCCTCTCACGATTTATACCCCGCACAGATCGTGCTTCGTTTCATTGTCAGAGCCGCTCTTTATTCAGGCTCCTAGAGTCATTTGGTGGCACAAATGGTTCCCTACTCAAGTGGGAACAGCTCTTTAAAGCGACTTCGTGTCGCACGGGGTGAAAGTCCCCTGTATAGGAACCCCGTTCCATCGTTTTATGATGGTAGCTAAAGTACTAGCCGAAGGCAAGGGCGTCATCGTGGTGTCTGAAGGAAGCCGGAGTGCAAAGCTATGAGCCGACGGACAGAAACAGCATATAAGGCCCAGTTTCCGGGTAAGTCAGCACAACATGACAAAGCCCTGGGTTTAGGAGATAGGGTAAATGCCGCGGTTG
>CAZPHK010000396.1:0-2612 GCA_964586015.1 uncultured Acidobacteriota bacterium
CAGCGACGGCACGACGGTGCCGGCCGCAGCCAGCACGGAACCCATTTTCGGCGTATCGACCAATATCGACGTTTCGAACGGCGAGCCCTGCGACGTGCAGCACTCGGGGATTGCTCCTCTGAAGTTGGGTGGAACCGTCACCCGGGGCGACCGGCTTACGAGCGACGCTGAAGGGAAAGGTGTGGCCGCAGCTCCTGCTGCCGGAGTCAATTCGAGCGTGGGCGCCATGGCGCTCGAAAGCGGCGTGGATGGTGACATTATCCCCGTTTTAATCACCATCGGCCAGATTCAGGGCGCCTGATAGGACTTCAACTTTTTTACCCGGTCCCGGATTCAATCCCGGGGCAGAAAGCGAGAGACAGAGTATGAAAGCTCCATTTCCGATCACGCCCGTATTGACACAGATTGCCATTGCCTACAGCAACTTCGGCACTCGCGAAAACTTACCCGCCCCTGCTTGGCAAAAGTGAGCCACTGAGCTAACCAGCCGAATACCTGCAACAAATCTACTCGCCTGAAGGTGACGATGAGTCACCATGTCCAGAAAGAAACCCTGCAGCATATGTCGCCGCTGGTTTTTGCCGGATGTTCGGGTCGGCAGCCGCCAGCGTACTTGTGGTCGACCGGAATGTAAGAAGGCACACCTTAAGAAGACACAGGCGTCATGGCGTGCCCGGAATCCGGATTACTTCATTGCCCGGCGGATACAACTGCGAGCCGCTTCCGGGCAGAAGGTTGAACCTCTACGCCTTAGTTCTCCTTTGACAAGCCTGCCCTGGGATATCGCTCGAGATGAATTCGGACCCAAAGGAGCGGATTTTATCGGGACGATGGGCAAACTACTGCTTCGTTCCGCGCAATCCGAGTTAAATGGACAAAGCGTTGATTCTAAGAGGGATACAGGCACACTATCCCTTCCTCTCCCGAAATCCGAGTTCCAGGGACAACTTATTGATTCCACATAGGATACAGGGACACTTCGCCATTTGCCGCGAAATTCCGGTACTGGAGTCGGTTACGCTCTGCCGATCAAGGGAAACCATAAGAGAACGGCTATGGAACTGGAATTTCATCAGCTTGATTTACGGTACGAACAGCTTCGGGTGCGCCGTCCGGTACGGGAGCGGCGACTGCTGGCTTCGCTTGCCGAACGGGGCCAGCAGGTACCGGTTGTAGTAGTTGCCGTCGCCGAAGAAGCAGGCCGCTTCATCGTCATCGACGGATACAAACGGATCCGTGCGTTGAAACGTCTGAGACGCGATACCGTGCGTGCAACGGTCTGGGATATGAGCGAAACCGAAGCTTTGATCCTGGACCGTTCGCTTCGTACGGCCGAAGGGGAAACCGCCCTGGAACAAGGATGGCTGCTCTCCGAACTGCATCGCGGTTTCAATCTCAGCCTGCACGAACTTGCCATGCGCTTCGACCGCAGCGCGTCTTGGGTATCACGCCGCCTGGCTCTTGTGCGGGAACTGCCCGAATCGGTTCAGCAGAAGGTCCGCGATGGAAACGTTGGAGCGGCTGCCGCCATGAAGTATCTGGTACCGATGGCGCGCGCCAAGCGGCGTGATTGCGAACGTATGGCCGAAGCGATTGCCCGGAATCGGTTCTCCACCCGGGAGGTGGAAATGCTCTATGCGGCATGGCGGAAAGGGCCGGTCCCGGTACGGGAACGTGTTGTTGCCGAGCCGAATCTGTTTCTGCGCGCCCGCAGGGATATAGAGCAGGAGGACCCGGCTCCGGCCGAAGATCTGAATCACGAACTGGACATCATCGGCGCCGTTGCCCGCAGGATCCTGCGGCAGTGGAAGGACACCGGCGGCAGTTTGGATTGTTCGCAACGCGCTCAAGCCTTGCTGTGCATCGAACAGACCATGGCCGATCTCACCCGACTATCCGACCAAATCGAAAAGGAGAATCGCAATGCTCGATCAAAACCAGAGAATGACAATACTGGAGCTACACCGCAAGGGGGTGAGTCATCGTCAGATCGCCCGGCTGATGAGGGTTTCACGCATATCGGTGAAAAGGGTGATCGGTTCGGAATCTTCGGTACCGCCTGCCATCCTGCGCCCGGAAAAAGCGGAGCCTTACCGACAGGAAATCCTGCATCTGTATGCAGAATGCAAAGGGAATCTGGTCCGAGTCCATGAGGAGCTGGGCGCCGATCTTTCCTATCCGGCGTTGACGGCCTTCTGCCGTCGCCACGGAATCGGGCAGAAGCCCAAAGTACCTGCGGGACAATATCACTTCGAACCGGGTCAGGAACTGCAGCACGATACGTCACCCCATAAGGTTCATATGGGAGGAAAACTGCAGCCGGTGCAGACCGCCTCGGCGGTGCTGTGCTATTCGCACATGCTGTTTTTCCAGTTCTATCCGCGATTCCGGCGCTTTGAATGCAAGATATTCCTGACGGAAGCCTTGAAGTACTTCGGTGGGAGCGCCGGGACCGTCATGATCGACAACACCCATGTCGTCGTATTGCGGGGTACGGGCGCCGACATGGTCCCCGTTCCGGAAATGGCTGCTTTCGGCGAGCGCTACGGTTTCAAGTTCCGCGCGCATGCCATCGGCAATGCCAATCGCTCGGGACGTGTCGAAAGACCTTT
>CAZPHK010000397.1:0-2606 GCA_964586015.1 uncultured Acidobacteriota bacterium
CTTCTTCGGTTAAATCGGAAACCTTTTTCTCTGCGGATTGTTTTGGGGCCATCATCCCTCCACTGGTACAGAATGTCGACGATCTGACAAAGCAAGACCTGATGCAGGGTATGATCAGCTGGGCGAGCGGAGACAGCCCCTGGGTTCACATGATTGAGCCAGATACATTCAAGCAGGCGCTAGATGGTATTCATCGACTTGGTCCGAAAATGATCCTTTCTGCTCACCTGCCGCCGGCGCTGAGGAAAACCGAAGAATTCTTGGAGTCCCTTGCTGCACTTCCGACTTCCCGGCCTTTTATTGCACCTGGCCAAACGGAACTGGATCAGATGCTGGCGCAAACGAAGGTTGGTAGCTAACAATGCATGAATCTATGTGACGCATTGATAGAAAAGACGATTTGTTATGGCTGAAAAGAAGAAATTTGCCGTCTTGATGACTTGTGGGCTTGAGTAATGGCCATGACAGTTTCTCAATTTAAGATGCTTTGTTCGCTATTCTCTAACGCAATGCCGATTAATAATGTTTCTTCAGAAAATTCGTGTGAGAGATTCCCTGTATACTGAATTTTCCCGTGATACTCTTCTTTCAACTCTATCTCACCATCTTCACCCATCTTAAGAAGAATTTCTGAACATTCAGGGCACGCAGGCCCGCATTCAGTTTCACCTTCATAAAAATACGGGCTCCAGCCTTGATCAACCGCTTCTTTGATAGAATCCATTTGTACGCCACAGATTACACATTTCATGGGCTATCTCCAATTTTGGGATGTTCCGGGAAAATAGTTTTGAATTCGTCACGTTGTCAAGCCCTTACGACACATAAAACGTGATTATTTTATCTTTGCATTATTGGCCAGAATACCAGATTGCCTTGACTAATCAAGCGGTTTCAGTGTAACTCTTCCTAAGCCCTTTAACCTCTTGAACATAATTCAATGCAGAAATTATGAACTGGATACACAAGAACCCTGTTTCTCAAGGAATCGGAAAAATCGCTGATTAGCAGGCGGAAAGGTTCAGTGACACCCTGGTAGGGGATGAGGTGGAAGTCAGCGAAAAGAGATTATGGATATGGCACAAAGGATCAGAAATCTTTTAATTTTGTTGGCGCTGCTTTTAATCGGATGTGTCAGAATCCCGAATAATGTGAAACCCGTTGATCATTTCACTTTGAATAGATATCTGGGTAAGTGGTACGAGATTGCGAGACTGGATCATTCTTTTGAACGAGGGTTAACCCGGGTAACGGCGGATTACAGTTTGCGGGAAGATGGAAGTGTCAAAGTTGTCAACCGTGGATACTCTGAAAAAGAACAAGAATGGAAGGAAGCGGAAGGAAAGGCCTATTTTGTTCAAGAGGCAGACCAGGGTTTTTTGAAGGTTTCATTTTTCGGGCCGTTTTACGGGTCTTATATCGTATTTGAACTTGATCATGAAAATTACCAGCACGCTCTGGTCAGCGGACCAGGCAAGTCGTATCTGTGGATTCTGGCCAGGACTCCGGAAATCGATAGGGATTTACTGGAGGGACTCATAGAAAATGCTGAAATACTCGGTTTTGATACGAGCGGGCTGATAATTGTGGAACATCAATGAGCTGCCGGACTATTCCTCCATTGATGCGTTGGAAAGAGGTACGGGCAGCGAGGGCATTAATCGGACCTCGGGAAGATTCGGAGATGGCCCATTCAACCCCATCAAATCCGGGTATTGGGCCTCGGGCGAGCCGAAGCTCCCAGCCCAAGGGTCCCACAGGGGACCGCATGATGGTTTGTCGTTCCATAATCAGACTCCTTTCGGAAAATACTCCCTGTGTCTTCACATGTGACCTTTCTCTATGTTGCCGGCTGTTGCATCATCACAGGGCTCATCTTCACGATAGGCCCTCGAGTGCTCGGGATCGGCCGCAGAGGTGCAAAACGGCAGATTTTCCCCCGTCTCCTCTCCTGTGTCTTCATCAGGGGCTTCATGGCCTTTGTCCCCCGTATTTCTTATCATTTCCTCGACCTCTTCAGCCCCGTCCCCATAATACTTCTCTTCATCCGGGGCCAGGTGTTTCAGGAGCCTCAGAAATTCGCCGGCATGAACCCGTTCTTCGTCTGCGATGTCTTTCAATACCGCTATTGCCAGTTCGTCAACGATGCTCTCGGCAACCTGCATGTAGAGCTGAATGGCTTCATACTCCGCCGCAATGAAATATCGTATTGCACGGACCAGTTCTTCACCGGTCAGCTTTCGTTCATTGGCAAGTCCTGCAAACGGCGTTGCAAATTCGGGCATAGGAAGCCCTCCTTTCGATCTATCCTTTTTGATGCTTTTCCGGAAAAGAAGAATTTACCTATATATCCCCCGGTCTTTGCCCGTCCTGTCACTCAAAATCATCAGGGGACATCATCGCCGCCTCGCCCCACTTCTCCTCGAGTTCGGCAACCATGGCCTCCAGTTCGGTCCTTTCGGTACCCCAATCAGTCGGACATCGGTCTTCGAGCTGGGTGATCTTCCCTTCAATCTGATCAATCATGCGGCCGAGATCATCCATCGAGGCGGCGGCTTTCTCGCTCCCGCTTGACGATCGCTTATCCATCGCTCTCAAGAGGTCAT
>CAZPHK010000398.1:0-2595 GCA_964586015.1 uncultured Acidobacteriota bacterium
AATTCCCCTGCCGGAGAGCCCTCGACTGCGGGGGTATGTCGGGAAAGAAATCTGCCTCGGACTCCGGCCGCAACACATCCGCCTGGAGCGTAACCGGCCCGACACACCCTTCAACCTGCCTTCGAAGCTTTTTGTGCAGGAACTGATAGGGGATCGCACTGTAACATCGGTTACTGTAGGAGATTGCCTGTTCATGGCTTTAGGTAAAGCGGATACGGCCTACAGCCTTGACGAGCATCTCTACCTGGCTTGGGATCCTGAACACATGTATCTCTTTTCGGAGGATACGGGTGAAACACTCCTGGCGGAGAGCGGCTGATGGCTGAAATAATCCTGGACCAATTGAGCAAGCGCTATGGCAAAAAACACGGCCCCTTTGCGGTGAAGGATCTTTCTCTCAGTATTCGAGACAAGGAGTTTATGGTATTCCTGGGACCTTCGGGATGCGGCAAAACCACCACCTTGCGCATGATTGCGGGGCTGGAGGAAATCACCGGGGGAAATCTTACCTTTGACGATAAGCGCATCAATGATCTGCCGCCCCAGGCCCGGGATGTCGCCATGGCCTTCGAGAACTACGCGCTGTATCCCACTCTTGCCGTACAGGACAATATTGAATTCCCCCTGAAAATCCGCCGCTGGCCGCGGCCCCGGATCGATGAAAAAGTTGAATGGGTGGCCGGGGCGGTACAGATCACCGACATTCTTCATCGTAGACCCTTCGAGCTAAGCGGCGGCCAGCAGCAACGGGTATCCCTGGCGCGGGCCATCGTCCGGGAACCGAAAGTATTCCTGTTCGATGAACCCCTTTCGCATTTGGACATGAAACAGCGGCAGGTAATGCGAGCACTGATAAAAAGGCTCCATTCGCAGCTCCGGAAAACCACTATTTATGTAACCCACGATCAAAATGAAGCCATGGCCCTGGCCGACAGGATAGCCGTCATGCATCAGGCGGAACTCCAGCAGGTGGGTACGCCCGAGGAGGTCCTGAACAATCCGGCCAATGCCTTTGTCGCCGGTTTTGTAGGGGAGCCTGCCATGAATTTTCTGGATGTTGAAGTCGGAGTGGAGTCCGGAGGGACGGCATGGATAGCCCATGCCGGCAGCCGCCTGGCAGACCTGCCCGGCACACTGGATCCGGCCCTCCATCATTTTTTGCTCGCCCCCCTGCAGGCTGGAATTCGGCCCCATCGCATTGAATTTTCCGAGACCAGGATGAGGGCCACGGATTTGGCTGCGGAGGTCTGCACATACGAGTCTCTTGGGGAACGAGGCGTATTGACTGTGCGCCTCCAATCTCAAGATCTTACGATCCTGACGCCTCCGGAACAGACGTTTCGCAAAGCCCAGTCCTTATGGATCCATTTTCCCCCGGAGCATATGTACTTTTTCTCAAAAGAGACCGGGAAAAGACTATACCTGGATTCTCTCGACAGGAGACCGACCATATGAAAGCTATGGTGCTAACAGGTATCGGAAAAATCGAAATCGCGGAACAGCCCGCTCCTGCACTGCAATATCCTACGGACGCATTGCTCAGGATCGTCCGGGCGGGCATCTGCGGATCCGATCTCCATTATTACACTCAAGGACGGATTGGAGATCAGATCGTGCATTTTCCCTTTTGCATCGGCCATGAGTGCAGCGCTGTGGTGGAGGATGTCGGAAATCAGGCAACTCGTTTGAAACCCGGAGATCTGGTGGTCGTGGATCCGTCGGTCTCCTGCGGCGCCTGCGATCAATGCCGGCTCGGTCATTTCCACACATGCCGCAAGGTGCGATTTTTGGGTTGCCCGGGACAATTGGAGGGATGCTTATGCGATCTCATGATCATGCCCGAGAACTGTTGCCATAGTGCCGTGGGATTGACTGCGGATCAGGCCGCGCTCGTGGAACCCCTGACCATCGGCAACTACGCGGTGCAGCTTTCCGGCGACCTGAAAGGCAAGAAAATTGGCATCCTGGGGAGCGGCCCCATCGGCCTGAGCGTGCTTCTTTCAGCCCGGCTGGCAGGCGCTTCGACCATCTATGTGACGGACCGGCTGGACTACCGTCTGGAAGCCGCCCGGCAGCAGGGCGCTGCATGGACCGGAAATCCCGATCGGACGGACATAGTCCGCGAAATCATGCAGCGTGAACCGCTGGAATTGGACACGGTTTTCGAGTGCTGCGGGCAGCAGAGCGCTCTCGACCAGGCTGCAAGACTGTGCAAGCCCATGGGCCGGGTCATCGTAGTGGGCATCCCGGAGACGGATCGAATTTCCTTTGCGGTGCACGATGCCAGGCGCAAAGGGCTCGCCTTTGTCAGCGTCCGGCGTCAAAATAAATGTATCGATCCCGTAATCGACCTGATTCGCGAAGGCAGGCTCAGTCCCGATTTCATGATCACGCACAGATTCAGCCTCAACCGGGCAGCCGGGGCTTTTGAATTGCTGGCGGATTATCGCGACGGCATTATTAAGGCTATGGTGGATATGGGCTAGCCCATATCCAGCCAGTCGTATAAGGCCTTTTTGAAGGCCGCGTACTGCTCGCGACGAATGCTGTGCCCCGCACCTTCGATATATACCCACTTAAACGGCGCTTTGGACT
>CAZPHK010000399.1:0-2584 GCA_964586015.1 uncultured Acidobacteriota bacterium
ACAGGTCTCCACCGACGAGGAATAAAAAGATCGCAGTGGAAAGGAATCCGAAGATAGTCAAGTCAATCAATCCTGCCGCGAAACGATGGAGTAAGGAAGCCGGAACCGGGGCATCCGTGCCAAAGGGCATCAATGCGCGGTGCAGTTCATCGTAATTACGGAACCGCTCTCCGGGTGTTTTCTCCAGGCATCGCAAGACCACCCTGGCAAGTTCGTCCGGTATCTCCGGCCGGAAATCCTTTGGCGACGGCGGGGCTTTCTCCAGCACGTTGGCGAGCATCTTCACCGTTGTATTTCCCTCGAAAGGCGTCCGGCCGGTGAGAAGATAAAAGAGAGTGACCCCGACGGAGTAGAGATCCGATCGGGCGTTGAGTTCCTCTCCGCGCAACTGTTCGGGAGAGCAGAAGGCCGGGGTTCCGAGAAATATACCTTCCCGGGTCAGATCGATATCTTCACGCCCTTCGGACGAGATCGACAACCCGAAATCGCCCACCTTGACGGTGCCGTCGACTTCCTCGAAACAATTGGAGGGCTTGATATCGCGATGCAGGATCCCTTTCGCCTGGGCGGCCTGCAGACCGGAAATCACGTCGATGATCGCATCTACGGCCTTGCCTGCGGGGAGTGGGCCGTCACGTTTGACACGATCCTGGAGCGTGCCTCCGTCGACCAGCTCCATTACGATCACCGGAGTGCCCTCGACTTCTCCGGTGCCGTAAACATAGACGCTGTTCGGGTGATTGATCGAAGCGGCCAGGCGACCCTCGCGGAAAAACCGTGCCCGTGCATCGGCAGAGTCCAGCCGGTAAGCCAATACCTTCAGAGCAACCCGCCTGCCCGTCTCCAGCTGCTCCGCTTCGTAAACCGCGCCCATGCCGCCGCGGCCCAGATTTCGTTCGATCCGATATTCCCCAAACTGGTCTCCGGGATTCGGCAGGTCCTTCGTGTCTCCGCTTTCAATCGGCTCGACGGATATGGTTGTGTCCTGGGAAAACTCCAGGCCCACCTTCATCAGGCATTCCGGGCAGATTCCTTCAGGCGCGTCCGGAGGGAGCGGGGATCCACAATCGGGACAATAACGCCGGGTTTTCATCGGTTTCTCCTTTTTACATTACCGTCTTCACTCCTTACAGAAGAAACCGACCGGAAAGGTTACAGTTTTTTTCATTCGGCCAGAGCGGCCAGCAAATAGCGCATTTCCTGTTCCACATCCTGACTCGTTTCGACAGTGTCCGCAATAACCGCGCCGAGCAGCCGGCGGTAGCGTTTTCGCAGGCGATGCACTGCCGTTTTCACAGCGGTTTCCGAAATCCCCAGATTTTCCGCCACTTTCGCGTAACGCACCTCTCCCTTGCTTCCGGTCAGGAAAATCTTCATTTGCTCAAACTGATCGGCCTTTCCTTCCGCGTGCATCTCTTTCCTCAGTTTTACCATGACCTGGTCGAGAACCGTCATTGCCCAGCGCCGATCGTAGAGTTTTTCGGGTGTGATGTCATGGGAAGGCTCTGCGGCGTATTTCGTCTCGGGATCCGCCGGATTGACAGACAGGATCTGCTTTCCGCCGCCCCGCTTCTGCGCCCGCGCCCTGTCCCACTCATTCGCCAGGAAGTGTTTCATGCTCGCAAGAAGAAAAGACCGGAACCTTCCCTTCAAGCGATCCACCGTCGCCAGGTCGTCGCGGGCAAGCAGCCGTGCAAAGAACTCCTGCGTCAGGTCTTCGGCATCCTGCCGGCTGTGACCTTGACGGCGCACAAAAGCATAGAGTGGATACCAGTAAAGCCGGCAAAGCTTCTGCAGGGCCTCGTCCGCCCGGGAGTCTTTTTGTCCGGCGGCTATGACCATGGACCAGTGCGTCTCATCGAAACGACTGGAGTTTCGGGGCTTGTCGGATTCGGTTGTCATGACGATAAATTAGCGCAAAAAACCAAATATCCTAAATAGCATGATTCAAACATTACCGGATGTTTCTTTAATTGCCGCCCGCTAACCCGCTTTTCTCACAGGGTTTCGTAGCGAGGCGGTGCAGAGGGCCGTGGATACAAGGCGCGCGACGGAGGGCCCCGCAGACATACTCGACAGTATGTCGAGGAGCCCGACCGAGCGCAACGCAGTAGACATGGTCCTCTGTGCCGCCATAGTAGAAACCTTGTGAGAAATGCGGGCTGGGCACCTGCCCGCTAATCCTTACAGTAAAGCGGAGACTATGTCTGCAGCGGACCCAATCAACGGAAAGCATTCATCGGGCGCGCTTTCCTCAGACTCCCCGAAATGTCGTATCAGTCTTTCCCCTGGATTTCGAAGTCTATGGCTTGAATAGCGGCGCTGTCCTTCTTTTTTGACCGTTTATCGGTCACCGTAAATTGAAACAGATAGTTGCCCGGACTAATCGTTTCCTTAAAAGAGAGTCTTCGCACAATCGGGATGCTGAAAAAATCTTCTTTTTCTTCAAGCCTGATGGGGACGATCTCGCCTCTGACAAATTCCTCCTCATCTTTATAAAGAATAAACTGCGTTTCCAGTTCGATATCTTTTTTCTTTTTTGCATTATAAATAAAGACCGCGTAATCGAATCCTTCTCCCGGCA
>CAZPHK010000400.1:0-2556 GCA_964586015.1 uncultured Acidobacteriota bacterium
TTCACCCGCCAGTGGCAGATCATCGACGATCCAGCGGGCGGCGAACTGAAAAGAATTATTGTAAGCGTCACCAGCAACAGAAGTTTTCAGGTAGGGACTCCGCCCTCCACAACCATTGTGACAGAGAAAACACCATGACACATAAAATCTCGGGAAAAACAGAAAAAAAGAAGAAAACCGCGAGCTTTCGTTCCCAGGCCGGCTTTTCAGCCCTGGAAATGCTGATTTCCGTCTGCATCCTTATTCCAATCATGGCGGGAGCGATGCACATTTTCTCCGAAGGGATCGATCAGCAGGTATCGGAACAGGAGAGCATTGAAGCGAACCAGGACGCCAGCGCCGGTTTCAGCCTGATGACGACCGAAATAGCCCAGGCCGGATCCCATGGAGACACAAGCACCACTATTCAACAAAACGTTATTGGAAGCACGGCTGTCCAGACCGTTTCTGTCGCTTCCTCGGACGGTTTCTGCATCGGTGATTTTATCAACGCTATCAACGGCGCCGGCGACATGGAAACCGTCGAGATTGTCGGAGTGGCATCCAACGACACCATCAGCGGCGCTTTTCTGAACGATTATGTCGCAGGAGACAAGATCCGGCTTTTTGCCATGCCTTACCTGAACGGGGTTCTCCCCCCTAACGGCTTGGCCGCCAATGCCGAGACACCTATAACAACGCTCAGATTTTTCGGCGATATCTACGGGGACGGGAATCTCTATTACGTTGAGTATGCCTACGACAGCCAGAATGCGCAAATAACCCGGTCCATGACTCCATTAAACCAGGTGAACAAGGAACCGGCGGTTCCTTTAATAACAGGCATCAAGGCGAATTCCGCACAATTCATTCTTCACACCGACGACCAGAGTATTGTTACGTCGGTAACGGTTTCGCTTACAGTCGAAAATCAAACCAGATATTCATCAAAGGCCGAAGAGATCGCTCTGTCTTCCAAAATAATCACCCCCAGTACATTAGCAGCTTCTAATCTGTTAAAAGAAATACTGTTATATGGCGGAGTCAATCACCTGCCCCCGATTCCGCAACGCATTGCCTTATATACAACCATCTAATGGGACAAACCGATATGAAACGCATCAAGACAAATCGCTGCCGGAGTAACGAAAAGGGCTTTGCTCTTGTCACGACTCTGCTTTTTCTGACCGTACTGGGGCTGCTTTCAACCACTCTGGTTTTCACGGTCCAAAACGAAATGAAGTCGAGCGCATCCTACAAATACAGCCAACAGGCGTTCTATATCGCCGACGCGGGAGTACAGAAAGGCGTTTACTGGTTCCGGAACAGCTACAATCCACTGACAGCGGCTACAGGAGCAGGCAGTTACGACACGACCGACTGTCCTGTTGAGATAAACAACATGCCGGTCATGCTGGCGGGTCAGGCAGGCAGCAGTTCGACTTTCCCGGACGCAAACAGCATCGCATCGTTCGCCAATGAGTTCACCAATAAACAGCTGGCCGCAGATCAAAAGAATAGCGGGATTTATGCCGTTAATGCCACGCTTCTGAAATACGAAGCGGCGTCGTTCCTCAATCCCACGACATTCGTGCAATATCAGTCCGCTCTGGAACGATGGCGAGTCGACAGCATCGGCTACTGGGGCAATGCCAACAATCCGATAGGCGTTTCACGCATCGAGGCCGTCATCGAAAACAGCGGCAACGCCCTGTTCGACCGGGCTCTCTGGGGCATCGAGGGCGTGGACCTGGGCGGTACCGTACTGGTCGACAGCTACGATCCCTCCCTAGGCAACTACGACCCCATTACCAATGCCGGCAATGAAGGTCATGTCGGGTCCAATGCATCGATCACGGCGACCGGCACGGTCGACATCATGGGAGACTTGGCTTTCGGTCCGACAGGAACGTTCAGCGGAGGACCGAATATTACGGTTGCGGGGAACGTCATGCAGCTTCCGCAGGAACGCATATTCCCGCCGATCCCCGACTTTGAAATTCCTGCCGGTTCTCCGAATCTCAGGCCTAAAAACGAGACTATTACAATTGACCCGGGAGTTTACGGGACGGCCGACATTATGAATAACGGCATACTGGAATTCAATCCGGGTACATACTATTTCGAGAGCATCCAGCAGGCTGCTATGGGCTCCCTGAAAATCAACGGCACAACAATAATCTATGTTAAAAGCGGGTTGGATTTGTCCGGGCAGGGAGTCATCAACCCACTGGGAGATCCCACCGAACTGACCCTTTACTATGACGGAGTGGACGAGGCGAAATTTACCGGAGGTTCGTCCGCCTACATGGAAGTGTACGCTCCCGAAGCGCCGATCACCTTAACCGGCAATGCCGATTTCTTCGGTTCTTTCATTGGTAAAACATTGAAGCTGACCGGAACCCCGGAGGTGCATTTCAGCCTGGGGTGCACGGACGACAACCTCATGGAACAGCCGTTTCGTATCCTGAGTTGGAGTCAGAAGTCCTTCTAAAAAAACGTTGTACGTAAACATAACACCGTTGCAAGTTGCACGTTAAACGTTGAAGGTTAAAAGAAAAAAGATCGTTGCACGTT
>CAZPHK010000401.1:0-2545 GCA_964586015.1 uncultured Acidobacteriota bacterium
ACACGTTGCACGTTAAAAACAAAAAGATCGTTGAACGTTCAAACATAAAATTTATTTAAGAAGCCAACCCTTATTCAAATCGTTAAATACGTCAAAACATGCCCTAGGGACCTTCCGGTCAGCCCGAAACGTGCAACGACGCTTTTTTCTTTTAACATTCAACGTGCAACCTTCAACGTGCAACGACGCTTTAATATCTTTAAGGTTCGCCCCTACTTGCCACCGATGCAGAAAAGCTGCGTCTGGCTCCTGAGAAAGATCTCGCCGTCGCTGATGGCGGGAGTCGCTACAAACATCTGATCCGGCATCGTATTGGTCGCCAGCACCTCAAACTTTTCCCCCATCTTGAGAACCAGTACAACTCCATTTTCACTCGCGAGATATAATTTGCCGCCGGCGCCGACCGGAGAAGACTTGAAATTGAATACGCCCGGCAGCCGCACCTGGTGGTAATACGGTTCTCCGGTACGGGCGTTATAGCAGCTGAATTTGGCGTCATCGGTCAGCACGTACAGTTTGTTTTCGAAAAGAACCGGTGAAGCCGTGTAGGAATTGCCCCGGGTCTGGTTCCAGACAATGTAATCGGTGCCTGTAAGATCCCCCGTGCCGCCGAGCCGGATTGCCATAAGGTTCGGATTCATATAGCCGGTCATAACAAAGACCAGGTCGTCCTGACGGACAGGCGCCGGGATGGGATTGGCCCCCAGGCCGCCGCACTCCCAGATTACTTCTCCGCTGTTGAAATCATAGCTTCTTACTTTATTCGTCCCGTTTGTAATGATCTGTTTCCGGCCTTCGTATTCGACCACCAGCGGAGCCGCCCATTCGGAACCTTCATCCCGGGCGACCCTCCAGATCTCCTTACCTGAATTTTTATCCAGAACGACCATGAAGGAATCCCCTTCGTGGTCGAATACCAGAATCAGCCGGTCTCCCGACAGTACCGGGGCCATGCCTTCGCCGAATGCCATGCGCATGCGCATCCTGACGCCGAAGTCCTTTTTCCAGAGAAGATTTCCATCCATGTCGTAGCAGTAAATGCCGCGGGACCCGAAAAAGGCGTAGACATGCCTGCCGTCCGTAACGGGAGAATTGGATGCAAAGCTTCCGTACTGTCCGTGAAATCCTTCATGCGGCGCAGCGGTGGTTGCGGTGCGCTGCCACAATGTTTCCCCAGTCCTGCGATCGATGCAGAGAACATCGAACCTGTGCTCCGCCTGGGGCCCCTGGGCCGCCATGTTAAATCCTCCGCGCCCGGACTTCGGAGCAGGCTCCTTTTTGGGAGCGGGTCCTGTCTCTATGGCGGTGGTAATGAAAATCCTGTCGCCCCAGAGAACAGGGCTGGATTGCCCGAGCCCCGGGATGGGGATCTTCCACTTGACGTTTTCCGTATCGCTCCAGTTCAACGGGGCGTCGCCCCTTGCCATGCCGTCCGAATCCGGACCGCGCCAATAGGCCCAGTCTCCTTCCCCGGAAATTCCCGACGCAATAACCCCGAATAAGAGAACCGCTCCCAAAGCGGCAATATTCCGAAAAGTCCGGCCTGATTTCATCCCCTTCTCCTCCTGATATATCTATACCGACTCGGTAGCATAGCTTTATCGTTCCCGGCGGCCAGGTCAAGAAAAACTTGATGCTCCCGATCGCCATACAGAGGACTTTTTTACAAATTTATAAAGATTATGTCATAAAAGCGTTTCCTTTTTATGGAGTTCAAGCTAGAGTGCATACATCTACGAAACAATTAGAGAATCGGCGCCTGTATATGGGGGAACCATTGTGAAAGAACAGGTCCACGAGATTGCCGATACGCAGCTGGCCGGTATTTTCGCCATGGCAAAACTGGCTGAATCCCGTGAAAACGACATGGGCAGGCACCTGGAGCACGTAAGAACATTCTGCCGGCTTCTGTCCGACAAACTCAGCCGCCATTCCCGCTACGGGAAGGAAATCGATTCCGATTTCACCGACAGGATTTATTCCGCCAGTCCCCTGCACGACATCGGGAAAGCCGCGATTCCGGACCACATACTGGACAAATGCGGCAGCCTGACCCGTCGAGAATTTGCCATCATGAAATCACACGCGAACCATGGTGCGCGAACCCTGGAAGCGTTCAGGCAAAAATACCCCCGCAGCGGGATCCTTTCCATGGGAATAGTCATCTCAAGGCATCATCATGAAAAATGGGACGGGAGCGGATATCCCCTGGGGCTGGCGGGAGAAGACATCCCGCTTGCTGCAAGGATCATGGCCGTTTCCGATGTCTATGATGCGCTGAGATCAGACCGGTGTTACAAGAGGGCTTTTTCCCATGAGTACAGCTGTAAGGTCATTATGCAGAAAAGCGGCTCTCACTTTGATCCGGAAATAGTGAGCGCCTTCGCCGATCTTCAGGAGGATTTTCAGTCAGCAGTCGGCGGCCCGTAGACGCGATCCTAAAAGAAATTAAAGCATCGTTGCACGTTGCCGGTTAAACCTTAAAAGAAAAAAGCGTCGTTGCACGTTTCGGGCTGACCGGCAGGTCCATAGGGCATGTTCTGGC
>CAZPHK010000402.1:0-2544 GCA_964586015.1 uncultured Acidobacteriota bacterium
GCCCGACAAGATGCTGATCGGAATCCGAAGTACGGATTATGGAAGTGCAGCTTTGTTGATCGAAGACGGCGAAGTAAAAAAGATCGGTACGAAATTCGGATATTCTTCCTGGCATCCCAGCGGCCGCATGGCCTTTTTTTCTGTGAATGATGTCAGGCTTTTTCTGCATTCGGCGATAAATGAAGTTCGGGATGTGATTGATTTTGATTCTTTAGTGGCATACTATCTGACCGATTCGGAAACCGTGAAAACTACGTCGGATCTCGCTAATAAAGACCGTCTGGAAACTTATCCGACATGGTCGCCTGACGGACGATATTTGTATTTTTGCAGCGCACCGATAACATGGACAGACCGAACCGTAGTTCCTGAAGAGTATGACCAGATAAAGTACGACCTTGTCCGGACAGATTATGACATCGACCGGGGCGAGTGGGGGCCGCTTGAAACAGTGTTGTCGGCTGGGGATACAGGACTGAGTGCCCTTTTGCCGCGTGTCAGTCCTGATGGAAGATGGCTGCTGTTCTGTATGTGCAATTACGGCTGTTTCCCTGTTTATCAGGAAAGTAGTGATCTGTATATTATTGACCTTGAAGACGCCGAAAAGACAGGTCGATTCGAATATCACAGACTTGATATTAACAGTGACAAAAGCGAGTCATGGCATAGTTTTTCAAGCAACAGCAGGTGGATCGCATTCAGCAGCAAGCGGAATTACGGCGTGTTTACCAGGACATATCTTGCCTATCTGAACGAGGACGGCACAGCCGGCAAGCCGATACTTTTGCCCCAGAAGGACCCGACCTTCTACGATTCCTGTCTTTGGACCTACAGTGTCCCTGAGCTGATCGTCGGGCCGGTTCGAATCACCCGGGAAAAACTCGGAAAAGTAGTTCGAAGCCTCGAAAAAATACCTATCGAAATGCCTGTTACAATGGCCACGCCGAAAACCGGAGCCCTCCCGTCTACCGGTGTGCCTTGGCAATCGGAACGGGAATAACGCCCGGATTGCATCAGTTAAATCACCGTGTGTAAAGCGAGATGTGCAATACGGTCGGCTCAGAGAAAACCAGTCCCCAGTCGGTCTGGTCTCCGTTGAGGATGCGGCCGGCTCTAAATTCGCCGTCGACATACTGCCCTTCTTCGACTTTCAGGTATTGCCACGGCCGGTCTTTTTTCTCACCGGTCGGGTGGAACATCACGCGGCAGTGATAACCGGCCATAAGGAACCGCCCCTTACTCAGCTCTGCAATCAGGATTCGACCATCCGGACTTTCCGACTGTGTTCTCAAACGTGCCATTCGCTGGAACGTACCGAAGGCGATGTCCGCGTCCCAGCCGTCGAAGCCGAGCGTCTGGTCGGTTACATAATTGACCCGGTCGACCGAGTCACCGGATTCGGCGTTCGGGTTCGCATCCATCTGGATAGCCGTCTGAATTTTGCCTTCGAAGTTCAACCTTGCGATTTCCCGGGCCATCGGCCTGAGCATTCGATAATTCAGTGCCGTCTCGCCGTAGGCCGCTTCGCGTGCAGCCTCGACGCCATCACTCCCGATCCGCAGGCGCGTATCATCCATCCCGAAGGGTGCGTACCCGATTGCGCCACGTCCCAGAGCGGCAAAAAAGAATCGTGTAATGGCACCTCGCCCCATCGTCTCGGGGACGAACAGCGGATTGTCCGGGCGGCTGTAGAGTTCGAGGACCTTGAGATATGCCTGGGTGTTGCCGATGTAGATGTCCGGGGCAAGGATGTCAACATCCGGGGCCGCGGCCTTCCAAAGCTCGAAGACGTTGTCGTTCGGCCCCCCTACCTCGTATCGCGGCGGCCAGCCGGGATTCAGCGGGTCGCGAATCGAGCCGTTCACATACAGCGGGATCGGATACACGGCCCTGCCCGCGGCCGCGACCTTGCCGATGAAGCTGGCCACGTGCCAGACCTGGAAGAACTCGTCGGCGTCCCGCCCGAAAACTTCGGTCCAGTTGCGATTGGGCCGGGCGGGCTTGTTCATCGCCGCAAGGGCTTCCGCGGGCACGGGACTATCGAAAAGTTTCTGTGCGGACGGTGAATAATCTCGCACGCTGTTCCAGGCCCCCGGCTCGTTCTCGACCTGCACCATGATTACGGTGTGCTGCGTATCGAATTCCCTGAGATGCTGCATGAAAGCGGTAAACGCCCTGATATCGGCTTCGAGGGTTGCCGGTGCGTGCGGCGAGGGCGAATCGACCTGACGGCCGTCCTTGCCGATGATGTTGGGGTATTTCTCCGGCTGCAGTTTCATCCACTGCGGCATGTAGTGGTTAGAGCCGTTCTTCCACGTGGCGAACCACAGCAGGACAAGGCGAAGGTCGTGCTCGCGCGCCTGGGTAATTATCGTATCGACGACGCTGTAATCGTAGCGGCCGGGCTGCGGCTCGAACTGCTCCCAATAAATGGGTATTTCGAGCGTATTGACATTCAGCACCTCCATCGCAGGCCAGACCTTAGGAAGAACGGCCGGCCAGGCACTGGAATTATTGCACTGAGCACCAAGAATAAGAAACGGC
>CAZPHK010000403.1:0-2540 GCA_964586015.1 uncultured Acidobacteriota bacterium
GTGCTCAAATTTAAGTGTGGCCGGCTGTTGCGAACAGGAATACAATCGGAGCCTCGGAGGTTACTGTGGCTTGGATTAAAGGTGTGTTTTTGCCGGGAAAGTTTATACCTATGCTTCATCATAGGTGACGCCGAAGAGGAGCCAGTGAATACAGAGAACGGAAACAGCGCCTCGTTTTCTGAAGACGCATCAGGCAAAAAGGGCGGGATAAGTCCGGATCGGATAATCGGTCTCGGCATCGATGCCGGGGGAACATTTACGGACGCGGTTATTTATGATCTGTCCCGAACAAAACTGCTCGCAAAAAATAAAGCTCTTACAACGACATGGGACTACGCCGAAGGCATATCGGCTGCTCTCGGCGGATTGGATCCCGGGCTGCTTGCTTCCGTAAACCTGGTTGCGCTTTCCACAACTCTTGCTACCAATGCAATCGTCGAAGACAAGGGGCAGAAGATCGGCCTGCTGTTTATGCCCCCTTACGGGTTGTTCGAACCGGAGGATATAACGCATGAACCGAAAGCCCTTATCTCCGGCCGCATGGAGATAACAGGAGAGCCTATCGAACCGGTCAACGAGGAGGAGGTCGTTCAGGCTGCCCGGGAAATGGTTCGCCATCATAAGGTCAAAGCCTTTGCAGTTTCCGGATACGCCGGCACCATCAATCCCGATCACGAGCTTGCGGTAAAGCGGATCCTTAAAGAAGAAACCGGCCTGGATGTTTCCTGCGGACATGAGCTTTCCGATATTCTGAATTTCCGGACGCGGGCATACACGGCCATAATGAATGCGAGGATTATTCCTCTTCTCACATGCTTGTTGTCGGACACGACGGAAGTTCTGCGGCGTTATAAGATCCAGGCGCCTGTCGTGGTGGTTCGGGGGGACGGGACCCTGATGCGCGGCGAAGCCGCCCGGGAAAAGCCGGTGGAGACAATTCTCTCCGGACCGGCTGCCAGTGTCGCGGGGGCGCGGCACCTGACCGGAAAATCCAACGCCGTCGTTGTGGATGTGGGAGGAACGACTACCGATACGGCTCTTCTGAGCGATGGGCAGGTGGAAATCGACCGGAGCGGATCCTTTGTAGGAGAACATAAGACGCACGTCAGGGCATTGCGGATTCGAACTATGGGACTCGGCGGGGACAGCTTTATTGTATGGAACAGGGGCCGGTTCGTCATCGGGCCGCAGCGTGTGGTATCCATGGCCTGGATCGGAGCACACTTGCCGTCAAGCGGACAAGCACTGGATTATATCCTGGAACATGTGGACGGATACAGGAACGATACCGGGCGTTTGCAGCTGCTGATTCATCGGGGGAGACGGAGCGGACTGCAGCTGACGGAACAGGAAAAAGAGATCCTCGGTTTTCTTGAAGAGCGTGCGTACGGCTTCCAGGAACTTGCCGAACGGATCGGAATGCCGTACTGGAATCCTCAGATTATCCGGCGCCTCGAGGCGCACCACCTGGTCCAGCGGTGCGGTTTTACTCCGACGGATGTGTTCAATTGTTGCGGCGATCTCGCACTTTGGGACGCGGGAGCTTCGATAAAAATGCGTGAAATATTGAGCAGGGTGACCGATAAAGATCCCGCTCAAATGGTCCATGATCTGAAGCGGGAGATGATAGAGCGGTTCGCTCTGGCCGTATTGAAACGTCTGCTGGATGACTCCATAAACCCGGCAGGATTGGAAGAATGCGAGGTGTGCCGGGAACTCATCGGCAATATATTCGGTCGAAACGGGGGAGGGTACAACCTGCGCCTGCAGATGCAGATTCCCATTGTCGGTATTGGATCACCGATCCACCTTTTCCTGCCGGGCGCCGCGTCCCTCCTTGGAGCCGAGTCTGTCCTGCCCGAAAATGCGGACGTGGCCAGCGCCGTCGGCGCGGTGACGAGCAAGGTCGTCGTCCGGCGGAAAGTGGAGATCCGGGCGTACCGCGGGGTGTTTCGAATCGAGGGGCTTCCCGGCGCCCGGCAGTTCGATGATTTCGAACAGGCAAAAAGCTGGGCTGAATCCAGTATGGTACGCCTGATTCGGGAAACAGCCCGGGCTTCGGGAACGGCGGAAACCGATGTTGCCGTTTTCGCCGAGAATAATGTGCACACAATGCCCAACGGCAAATCCCTCTTTATGGGCTGCAGCCTTTCGGCCGAGCTGAAGGGAATACCTATTTACGGGCATACAGGTCGGAAGCTGTAATCCATCAAACGACTTTAGAAAATGAGGTGCGGGACGGATAGATGCGAATTGTGGCCTATAACGATTTCGCAGGGGATTTCAACAGAGCGCGGGAAAACTTCTGGGGGCTTTCAAGGGACGTACGAAACATTCGTTGCAGTGATTGCGATTCCTGTGTGATCCAATGCCCAAATGGAGTCAAGGTTCACGAACATCTGATACGGGCCCAGGAACTGCTTGCCTGATCCACATTTTTAAGTATCGGGTGTGTTGCGTGACGCGCCCGATACAACCGTGTTTACGTGGTATCCGCTGCGTTTCTCCCTGTGCTTATTCCGACCGGATTGGCATTAACC
>CAZPHK010000404.1:0-2536 GCA_964586015.1 uncultured Acidobacteriota bacterium
TTGCACTAAACCGCTCCGCGGTAGCCCTTAGGTCATAGGATATCCTCAGAATCCAACGATAGGCGTATTCCAAAAGATAAATACAAAAAGCTCCTTCCTAAAGCATAATGTTGGTGTCGAAGCAACAATCACCTTAGAAAGGAGCCTTCCATGACACCCTTGCGTCAACGAATGACCGAAGACATGCGGGTGCGAAACTTCTCGCCGGTAACCATAAAACTTTACATCGATGCGGTTGCCAAATTCGCAAAATTCTTTCACCAATCGCCCACATCACTTGGACCGGATGAAGTTCGTACTTACCAATTGTACCTCATCAACGAGAAAAAAGCCTCATGGTCCGCTTTCAATATTGCCGTCAGTGCTCTCAGATTTCTGTATGTCGTATCCATGGAAAAAGACTGGGCCTTCAAGAAAATCCCATACGCCAAGAAGCCGAAAACGAAACCCGTGATACTCAGCCTGGAAGAGGTCTGCTCGTTTATTAAAACCCTCGTCAACCTCAAGCATCGAGTGCTGGTCATGCTTGCCTATTCCACAGGCATGCGCATTTCCGAAGTTCTGCACCTTCGTATCTGCGACATTGATTCCAAACGCATGATGATACGCGTCGAACAAGGGAAAGGGCAGAAAGACAGGTACGTTCCTTTATCTCCAACGCTGCTGCAATGGTTGCGTCTTTACTGGAAGGTTGCCCGCCCTACATTCTACCTCTTTCCCGGACGGTTTCCCGGCAGGCCTCTCACCCGAGAGAGCGTCCATAAGGCCATTGCGTGCGCCTGCAAAGCTGCGGGGATCTCCAAACATATCAATCCCCGCATGCTGCGTCACAGCTTCGCGACTCACCTGCTGGAATCCGGGACCAACATACGCATCATTCAGGCATTGCTGGGGCATCGCAGTTTAAACACAACGGCTCGGTATACGTCCGTCTCAAACACGACGATCAATGCGACCCCAAGCCCCTTAGAGTTGCTGTCCGGCCTTCCCGAACCTCCGGAACTTCCGTGATTAGGCCGATACTGGAAGTGGCCGATATCTTCCGCGCATGCGGCGCGCAGTATCGGAAGATTCATGGTTCCTCCATGTCTCGCGAACAACACCGTGCTATGCGCGCCATCGAAGTCTGCAGAACCGCCTTTCTGGGCGGCCATATCGACGTGTGCGACTGCTGTAGCAGGGAAAGAAATTCATATAACAGCTGCCGCAATCGAAACTGCCCTAAATGCCAATCCCTTGCCAAAGCCAAGTGGCTTGAAGCACGCATGTCTGAGTTGCTTCCCACTGCTTATTATCACGTCGTTTTTACTGTTCCTGAAGAGGTTGCCTCCGCAGCATTTCAGAACAAGAAAATCCTTTATACCATTCTCTTTCGTGCAGCTTCGGAAACCTTGCACACTATTGCCGCCGATCCGAAACATCTCGGAGCCGCAATCGGCTTCCTTGCCGTACTGCACAGCTGGACGCAAACCCTGCTGTTTCACCCCCACCTGCACTGTGTCGTTCCCGGAGGTGGATTGTCAGCTGACTGCAATCAATGGATATCCTGTCGGGAGGGATTCTTTCTTCCCGTCCGGGTCCTTTCCCGGTTGTTCCGTGAGAAATTTCTCTGCTTTCTCAAGCAGGCTTTTGAGCAGGGAAAGCTGCAATTCTTCACCGATCTCCAGTTTCTGGCCGATCCCCTGGCTTTCCGTCGCTTCCTCCGCAAAAACCGGGAATCCGAATGGGTTGTATACGCCAAACCTCCATTCGCCGGCCCGGCTCAGGTCCTCGATTACCTCGGCCGCTATACGCACCGTGTTGCTATTTCAAACAACCGACTGGTGGCATTTAAAGACGGCAAAGTAACCTTCCGGTGGAAAGATCGTAAAAAGCATAACCGTACAAGAACGATGACCCTCGATGCCGATGAGTTCATCCGTCGTTTCCTGATGCATATCCTCCCTCATCGTTTTGCCAAAATCAGATACTTCGGCTTTCTTGCCAATCGCCATCGCTGCAGCCGGCTTTCACTGTGTCGCCAACTGCTCAATGCACCGCCTCCCGAGATCGATCCGCAACTGACCGATTGGAAAACCCGCTACCAGGCTCTGACCGGAATATCTCTGGACATCTGTCCGTTTTGCCGCCAAGGTCGAATGCAGCTGTTGCAGATCCTTCCTCCTCCTTGGAAACGAAGATCCGGCTACCATTCAATTACTTTGCATAATCGGATACATGCACCATGAAATTTCCGGATAACTGCCAACTTTCCTGCCCCGAATGTCGTCGTTATCACCGTGGGGGAGCAGTGTGTCTTACAGCCCATAATTTGATCAAAATTTCCTATCTGGATATTGAATTCTTCTGTCGCTTCGGCAAAATTTGCGCAATCAACTTCCTGAAATCCTTTAAAAAAAGTCGCATTCGTAGATCTCGGCTTATACAATCGACATAGGCAAGCGGTTCAACGCAATAGGTTCTTTACGGAGCCTCGCCGTTTTTGTGCGCTGAACTCACTTTTGAGTGAGGCTCCGCAAAGAACCTTATTCATTAT
>CAZPHK010000405.1:0-2523 GCA_964586015.1 uncultured Acidobacteriota bacterium
GGATTGTCGTCATAGCGCGCAAAATTGACGATTTTTACTTCTTTGCCGTTTTCTTCCACCAGGAAATCATCTTTTGTGAGTCCCTGGACCAGGTTGCCGTCATCGTCCAGAACTTCCACGTCAACCGATACGATATCCACACGGACATTGTATTTGGGGACCTCTTCCGTCTGCGCGGATGCCGCTGCTGAAAACAATGCCAGGAACGCGATATGCCACATGGAATATGAAAACATTTATGCTTCCTGCGTAACGAAGTATTCTTGGGTCAATACGCGGGGATCGTGCCAGCGGTTCCTTAAAGTAAAGCATCGTTGCACGTGCTAACGTTCTAACGTGCGAACGTGAGCGGGTGGATTTTGTTATCTCGCGAGTCGGAGGCGATAAGCTGTTGGTGGGGGTTACTGATCTTTGACAAAACCACATTGCAGGTTAAAAACAAATCGTTAAACGTTTCGACTATCGCGCAATGATTCGTTTACATAGTACTGGTTTTAACGTTCAACGGTTTGAATACGTAACCACTGCACCAGCGCACCGACTTTCGATCAATCGAAAATCGAATTCCGTCGACCCACGTTCGCACGTTAGTACGTTAGCACGTTCCCACTTCAACAACGCTTTAATCATTTTATCCCCAGCTGTTCCAACGCCTCTGTATAGACTCTTTCAACCGTGATCCGTTTCATGCATTCGTGGTTTTCCGGACAGCGTTTAAAGCGGCAGGGAGCACAGTGCAAGGGGTGATTGAGTATTTGAGACGTCGGGGATGTCGGGCAGATGGACCGGTAGTTCGTCGGCCCGAATATTGTGAGGGTCGGCCGGCAAAGTGCGGCTGCAATGTAAGCCGGGCCCGTATCGTTGGAGATCACCAGGTCGGACAGATTTAAAACGGCTATCGATTCGGTCAGGGAAGTCCGGCCGGCCAGCTTGATCGGCCGGTTGCGCATTTGTGAAATTATTTCATCCGTTATGGATTCTTCCGAAGCGGCTCCAATCAGAGCAACGGTGCAGTCCTCCCGATCCAGCAGCCTGTCTGAAAGTTGTGCAAAACGTTCGGGAAACCATCTTTTCAGCGGATTGTTGGTGGCGCCGGGATTTATTGTAATAAGGCGCCGTTCATTTTCCCAGCCCAGTGAAAGCAATTGACGGCGCATGCGTTCCTTCGTTTTCTCATCCGCCGGCAAACGGTACTGCGGTTTCAGGAAATCGATCCGGCTGCGTCCGGTCAGAAGCGTTTCGGCCTGGAACGCGATATTGAGGTAGTCGTATATCTGATGTTCGTGGGGGACCGGAAACGCGAATTCGAGGGGATGGGTTAATAAAATACGGCGCCCGTCGGTTGGAAAACCAATCCGAATCGGGATCCCGGCCGCAAATGCCAGGGCGGCGGCTTCAAAAGCGTTTTGCAGCAGGATCGCCGCGTCAAAATTCTTCTTTTTCAAAAAACGCGCAAACTGAAGGAACCCTAGCGGACCAGGACGGCGGTCGTACGGGATAATTTCGTCAAGAAAGTCCGCGCCTGTGAAAAGCTCCGCAACCCAGGGCTTTACCAGGAGCGATAAGCGGGACCCGGCGAACGCCCGGCGCATTTCACGCAGTGCCGGAACTGTAATCACACTGTCGCCGATCCAGTTGGTGCCGCGAATGAGTATGTTGGAAATCGGGCGTGTCATTATAGAATCGTCTTCAATCCCTGCGCCAGGTTCGTGCGAGGTGTCCATTTCAGGGCTCGCTTTATCTTCCGGAGGTCGCTGATGTAGCGCATCTGGCCGGATTCTTTTTCCGCGCTCTTTTGAACCACCGGGTCCTTTCCGATCAGACGAGATAATAGATTCACAAGCCCCGCCAGGGTTGTTGCATTCTCCGTTCCCCCTCCGATATTGAATATTTCTCCGGAAGTATCGGCATGGAGGCAACATTCCATGGCATCGGCCAGATCGTTGACATGCAGAAGGTCCCGGACCTGGCGCCCTCGGGCCTTGAGCCGGATCGGAGTTCCGTGCCGGATCGACCGGGCGAAAAAATTGACGAAAGAACCTCTGTTTCCTTCCGTTAAGGGAGCGTATGTGGTCGATAGCCTCAGAATCGTAGATCGCAGGTTCAGACGTTGCGCGTAATATTCCACGTACTTTTCCGCAATCAGCTTCGACCATTCGTAGGCGCCCTGGCCGGCAAATTCCGTCGGGCAGTTTTCATTCACAAGCCGCCGGCGCAGGGTGTGATTGCCGTATACGTCTTTGGTGGAGGCAAAAATGAATATCTGATTTCTGCGAAGTTTTTTCAGTATGTTCAGTGTGCCCTGGACATTGACGGCGAAGCATTGATTCGCCGCCCCGGGACTCTTGTCCAGTTGGGCGGCCAGGTGAACGACCGCGTCGTATGTGGCCGGAAATCCGAGGCTTCCGGGTTTGAGGATATCGAAACCTTCCCGGCGGGACAGGCTGTCCACCTTCAGACGGCGTGCCTTGAGGCGGCGGCATATATGCGTCCCCAGGTATCCACTCCCCCCCGTAACCAGTA
>CAZPHK010000406.1:0-2509 GCA_964586015.1 uncultured Acidobacteriota bacterium
CCCGAAAGCAGCCTGGGGTAAAATTACGCCGATATGCTTGTCCAAAAGGTTGAATTTACGCAATTGAACATACAGGGGCAGGATCGCTACGGCAAGCGGGAAGAGCAGACCGAGTGTAAAATATACATAGATAATATTGTTGAGTTTGAACCTGATGCGCGCTAAAGCATAGCCTGCGAATGTCCCGACGACGAGAATGACGCCGACGGTACCGATCCCGACCATAATGCTGTTTATCAGTCCAAGCCAGAAGTTCCCGACCTTGCCGATGAGCATGTCCGTATATTGATGCCACATGATAGGATCAGGAAGAGCGACCGGTTCGGCCCGAAGCTGCCCGACACTCTTGAATCCGCCGATGACCGAAATGTAAAGCGGTATGGTAATGATCAGGAATATGATCACGCAAAACACGTATTGGATTACATTCAAAAGTCTGTTTTGTGCTTTTATGGACTTCATAGTTATGCAGACTCCTTTGCGAGCGTCCTTTTGTAGATAATGCTGAATAAAAGACAGATAAAAAAGATGCAGACGGCAATCGTGCTGCCGTAGCCTATGTTGAATCGAATGAGTCCGATCTTGTACATGTATGTAACGATCGTCTCACCCGCGTTTACCGGATCGCCCTTCCCCATTGCCCAGACGATATCAAACAGCTGGAAGGAACCTATCATCGAAAAGAATCCGGACAGCTGGACCGCAGTCCTCATCTCGGGCAGAATCACCGAGAAGAATATTCTGGTTTTCGATGCACCGTCTATCGTCGCCGCTTCAATCTGCTCCTGCGGGATGGCCTGAAGCCCGGCGATATAGATAGTCATATGCAGGCCGAAGTATTTCCAGACAATAACAACCAAAATCGCCCAAAGGACCGTGGAGGGATCTCCCATAAGGGTAGGCGCCTGGACCGCTGGAAACAAGAGTGCATAAACGGATCTTACCAGACCGTATTGGGGATGGTAGATGAATTGCCAGAGTACACCCGTAATAACTTCAGACAGCATGTAAGGTAAAAAGAAAAAGGTCCGGAAGAAAACCGCACCCTTAAATTTGCGGTTGCTCACAATAAGTGCGAGTACCATCGCCAAGGGAAGCTCGATTGCGAGGGATACGATGGCAATGATCAGATTATGCCCGAGTGCCTTGCGAACGATCGGGTCCATGAAGAACTGGATGTAATTTTGTATCCCTTTGAAATTCACCATGGGACCAAGACCGTTCCACTTATAAAAGCTGAATGCCGCTGCAACGATCACCGGTATAATGACAAAGGCTGTAAATAATATGAATGCCGGGCCTATAAAAACAAAGAGGATAAGGGGGTTTGGCTTGCCCACCAATCCTCGTCCCCTGAAAACATTTCGCTTAGCCACTTGCTGCTCCACTTTCAATTAGTATTCAAGATAATATTATACAATGAAAAAAAATAGCATCCCCGGAAACCCGGGGAAGCTTAAAAAGGAAAGGCGGAACATATCCGCCTTTCTACTGCTTTTACTGATCCGAAAAAGCCGCCTGGATCGCAGCACAAGCTTCAGCCGGAGTGGCTGTACCTGCAAGCATTGCCTGCACCTGGTCATTTACAGTGCCGCCTGCCGCGGGAGAAAGAAACTGGTCGAGATAAAGCTGGAAGAAGGTACATTTGTCGACGAGTGCTTTCACCATCTTGGCATTGGGATCCTGGATGCCTACTTCGGCGCCCTTTGTCGTAACGAGGGTACCGTTGGTTTCGGCTACCGTGATCATGTTCTCTTTATTGGTGAGGAATTTGACAAAATCGACTGCAGCGTCGGGAGCATTAATACCGATTGCCCAGCCGCCGCCTCCGCCGATAACCTCGGTAGGCAGGCCTTTTCCGTCCGCGATCGACGGGAATGTAGCAGCAGCGAGTTTGTCGCCGATGCCGACCTTACTTGAAGAATTGTCTTTCTGAACGTTAGGTGCCCACTGACCCATCAGTTCCATAGCCGCTACGCCGTTGCCGACGAGCGCAGCTTCGTCGTTGTATGTGGCACCGAGAAAACCTTCCTGGAAAGGCTCAAGGGCGGCAAGATCAACGAGCATCTGACCGGCCTCGATAAAGATCGGGTCCTCAAAACCCTTCGCGTTCGCGCCGGAGAATGTATCCTGGAAAAGCTGGGGTCCACCCAGTCTGAGGGCGATATACGACCACATGTGCATTGCCGGCCATTTATCACCGCCG
This sequence comes from uncultured Acidobacteriota bacterium, assembly GCA_964586015.1. Lineage (GTDB taxonomy): Bacteria > Acidobacteriota > UBA6911 > UBA6911 > UBA6911 > UBA6911. Next base: position 2,207 of record CAZPHK010000406.1, read on the forward strand.
CCGAGGGCAATAGGAATAATCCCTGCGGCTTTAAGCTTTTTTACCATAGCGATGAAATCATTCCAGTCGGTCGGGAAGGATGTGTAGCCGACCTGGGCGATAAGGTCTTTGATATACCAGAAGGTAATACACCCCGCATCATTCGGCGCAGCATATACCTTTCCATCTGAGCTGTAAACTTCCCCGACACCGGGAGCCATTGAGTTCCCCCAGGCAGTGCCCTTCACGTCCTTGGTAATGTCCCTGACAAGATTGGCTTTGGCATATTCGGCGAGAACGCCGCCACCCCAGGTCTGAAATACG
>CAZPHK010000407.1:0-2481 GCA_964586015.1 uncultured Acidobacteriota bacterium
AGGATGGAAAATCATCAGGTATGGATGGCGCGTTTAGGTCATCGTTTATTTGGGCATTAACCGAAAAACTGGCAAATAGCAGGAGTAATAAAATTGTGGAGAATAAAATACTTGATTTCATTTTACTCTCTCACATTTCCCAATATCTGTATATCTCCTTTTGTATTATTCGTCACATTTAATCCTCCACCTTCAACGCTATTTCCCATTATGACGGCTGATCTCACATTTTCTCCGAGATAAATATGAGCATTTGGTGTATTGCCGTTGTCCAGAAAACGACAATTCATCATCTGCAGTGTGCCGTGGGTCATTTCGATGAATGGTATCTCCGGTTTCCAATGGCATTCGATCCAATTTTTTGCATTGAAATGACAGGCAGTTAAATAAACGGTCCCTATGCCTTTATTTATTATATGAGTGCCACCAAGAGTTTCTGCCCATCCCACAAACATACAATTCGTAAATTTAACAGGTCCTCTGTTTTCTTCTTCGATTAAAATCCCATCCATAAATTGACAATTTTCAAATGCTATGCCTGTATGATACGAGGACTTTTCAACAAACACTGCCAGCGGTCCAACATCCGAACCGCTTTGGGTGATTAAAAGATTGGGTTGTGGATCGTTCCCCACTGGATCTCCCCGGGTCTCAATAAAACGAAAACCAACTTTTGCCCATATAACAAAACAATTAACCATATATTGCCAATCACAGCGGCCAATAATAAAACCCTCAAGATTATTAACGCAATATTCATGAAGCGCTTCGTGATCGCCCACCAGTTCAAACCAACTGCTAGGATGTATATGGATATTCTCCATACGACCAATGTCAACGGTTCGATCAACATAAATACCTTTTCGTAACGCACACATATAAATATTTCGCAGATAATCCTGTCCATGATATATCTTCCCACAGTCGATCCCCTTATACGTATTTACAATATCCAGATCGATAACATTGCATCTATTTCCCATGATCTGTATCGTCCAGGGGTAAGGACGGACATCCGTAATAATTTGTTCGGGATAATAAATCGAAAATCCTTTTAATGTGCTGTTATGATGCATGGTAATAAAGGGTAAGGAATCTTCATCATCCCGTCCTGAATATATCATAAGCAACGTACCTCGCTCCAGACTATTAGTTGTTGGTCCCTCGGCAATTCCTTTTAAGCTAACACCCTCTGGAATCGATAGTACACCATCAAAGCGAAATTTTCCGGCGGGCACATGCACTGTCCCGCCCTTTTCCGAAGCTCTATTCAGGGCGGTCTGAAATGCTTGCGTATTATCTGTTTTTCCGTCCGCAACTGCTCCAAATACAAGAACATCAAAATCGGATATTCCGGCGTATGACACGTGTAAAAATAGTAACAACGATAAAAATATTTTTATCATTTTACATCTTCCTCATCTATTGATGGGTCGTTACCAAATAGTCAATTTAATCCCTGATACAACGAACGGAAAAACCAGCATCCATTTTAAAACAGTCAATATATACTTTTGTATCTCCACGACTCAAATGTCGTTTCCATGCACTAATTTTATTGCAGTTAGTAGAAGACCAAAAAGTGGCATAATGCCTGATGTTATAAAAATTTCCCTTACTGTCACGGTGACCGCCTGGTAAAGCGGAAAAACCATGTTCATTGGTCGCTCCTGTATTTGGACTATTCCAATGCCCCGTTCCTGTTTCTCTCATATTGCCACCCGCTACTTCCTGACCTCCATAAAAATCGACAAGAGTTTGCCATTCAGCATCACTTGGTACATGCCAACCTTCCGGTGCTAATTGCCGACTGTCATTCACAACATGCCAGTTATATAATTTCCCGTATTTTTCACCGTTTACAGGATCGTTTTCATAATAACACCAGGCGGGTTTTCCTTCTTCCCCTGCCTTAAGCCACGCTTCTGCGGTTTTGGCCTCAGGTATAATATCACCATTTCTAAAAACACGTAAATTTAAATTTTCCGTCATCCATACCTGATCTCCAATTTTTACTATCTTCCCGGTTTGACTGAAAGATGCTGCGATCATTATGAATAGCATGACGGCGGCGGTGAAAATTTTTACTGTTTTCATAGTCTTGCTCCTTTTCAAATTCAGACAAACCTTTTGTACAGAGTTCTCTATAGGAACCCTTTCCTGTCTTAAATCTGTGCTCTATACAAAAAAGGATGATTTTGTTCTACTCTCTCGTATTTCCTATGATTTGTACATCACCCAATGATTTATTTGTAACATTCAATCTCCCACCTTCAACACTATTACCCATAATTACGGCTGATCTCACATTTTCGCCTAAAAAAATATGAGCATTTGGTGTATTCCCATTGTCCAGAAATCGACAATTCATCATCTGTAATGTGCCATGAGTCATTTCAATGAAGGGTATTTCCGGTTTCCAATGACATTCGATCCAATTTTTTGCATTGAAATGACAGGCAGTCAGGAAGACGGTCCCTT
>CAZPHK010000408.1:0-2464 GCA_964586015.1 uncultured Acidobacteriota bacterium
TCCGGAAATGGATTGACGAGGAAATGCAGCCGGGCGATCTCGTGGCCGTGATCACTACAGGAGTTGGAATGGGCGGCCTGCAGCAGTTCACGGGCAATAAGCGGATACTCTACGACGCGATCGACCGTATCCGCTTCAATGTTCTCAGCCGTGTCGGGTCTTCAAGCTTCCGGCCTTCGTCAGGGGCAAGTGTTCTTTCACCCCTTGGAGGAACAATCAGAAGCGTGCTGGGAACCCTGGAAGCCATGCGGTATGTGCTGAACGGCATGGGAACCCTTCCCGGCAGAAAAAACCTCATACTTTTCAGCGAACATATGCAGATACATTTCGACGACGGCGGGATCATGGACATGAGCCTGAGCGATCTGGTCAAGGAAAAGCTGGATCAGTTGACCCGGGACGCCAACCGGGCGGCGGTGGTCCTCTACACCATCGATCCCCGAGGGGCCGTATGGACGGAAACAACAGCGGCGGATACACTCACCCTTGTCAATGCCGGCGGCCCGCTCTCCAAGGGTGCCTCTGTAACAATATCAGCGGATGAAATAGCTTATACGCGCCAGATGGCATGGATCAAGTCTCAGGAAGGCCTTTTTATTATGCCCGATGAGACCGGGGGTCGGTATATCCGCCATCACAATTACGTAGAGCTTGCCTTGCAGGAGGCGGTAAATGACGGCGAATTCTACTACCTGATCGGTTACCGTCCCGACGCAAAAACTGTAGCGGAAATGCGGGATAACAGGAATAAATTTCATAACATCAAAGTTTGGGTGAACAGATCCGGCCTCGATGTGCGCTCCCGCTCCGGATTTTTCAGCACAACAGAAACTCCGTATGCACCCGCACCATCCGGCGATACGCTGACGCAGGCGATGCTTTCCCCGCTTCAACAGGACGAACTGATGGTTCGTCTTTCATCCGGCTACGTTTACGATCCAGGTGGGCAATACCTGCTTCGTACCTGGGTGCATCTGCCGGGCCGGCAGCTGACCGTTCTCCGTGACGGTAACGGAGAGAATTATGTCTCCCTGGAAACGTATGTGGCCACCACCGGTTTCGACGGCCTGATCCGCGATTCGGACAGGATGGAGCACAAAATACCCCTTAACAATCAGGACATACTATCGGTCCGGGAACACGGGCTACGGTTTTCCGTCTCTATTCCGGCCAAGGCCCCCGGCGCCTGGTTTGTCCGGTTGGCCGTGAAAGACCTGGGCTCCGGCAAGATCGGCTCCGCCTATCAATTCATAGAGATTCCCGATCTCAAGAAGGAAGGACTGTCCCTATCGGATCTTTTCGTAATCAACACGAATGAAGATATTCGGTGGATCCTGGCCGAAACAGACGACGAGTCCGCAGAGCAGTTTTACTCCACCGGACAGAACCGGGAAAAGAGCCCGGCCATCCGGCAATATCAGCCGGGCGAGAGCCTCGAATACCTTGCCATGATTTATGGTGCGGACACCGGTCAGGGATTGCCGCCCGACCTTGAAACTCAGATCGTTCTTTTCAGGGACGGCAATGAAATTTTCCGTAGCGATCCTGAATCGGTGGACCTCAGCGGTGTGAATGATCCCGGAAGGATTCCGATTAAAAAAAGGCTGCTTCTGGGCAAAACGATGCCTCCGGGAGATTACATGGTGCAGCTGCATGTAATTGACAAAAGGGTGAAGAAGGAACACAGCCTTGCAAGTCAATCCCTGGATTTCCAGGTGATCCCGGAACAGGAACCTGGGAATCTTGAAAAGGCTGAAAACTGGATACGTAAGGGCAATGAAGCGAATCAGACTGGGAAAAATGACGAGGCCGCCCGGGCATTCGGAGAAGCGGCCCAGCTTTACCGCCGGGAACTCCAGCACTATCCCGATGACACCGTTTTGTGGAAACAGGCGGGAACGGTGTCTTTTCTGGCCGGCCAAACAGACCAGGCCGCTGCCGCCTATGAAGAGGCCGTCCGACTTCAGCCGGAAGACGCGGAGTCCCATTACATGCTCGGCATTATCCGGGCAACAACCGACGCGGAAGCTGCAATCGGGGACTTCCGGAAAGCTATCCGGCTGAATCCCGAAAAAGCAAAGTACTATTTCGACATGGGGCGTGCGCTGGCTCAAATAAAAGAGTACGAGGCTTCGATAGAAGCTTTCCGGGAGGCGGCCCGTCTGGATCCCGAAGACGGGGAAAGCCACGCTTCCATGGGAATTATTCTGCAGCAGATCGGTGGAATGGAAGAAGCAGCAGCCCAGTATCGCGAGGCACTCACGCTGAATCTTACCGATGGCAGCGCTGAAAATGTGCGGCAACTGTTAAGAAACGCACTGGCGGAAGAAGAGAATGATGACGCAGCCAGGCTTCAGCAGTACTATACCCTTAAGGCAAAACAATGGCGGTCTGCCGTGGATCGGCACGTCCCGGGAGAGCCGGATGCGGCGGCGGTAGAAATCGGAAGCTGGCCGGTGGATGA
>CAZPHK010000409.1:0-2458 GCA_964586015.1 uncultured Acidobacteriota bacterium
TCGCTCGGCGGCAAGAAAAGCGTATGCCGCGATACATAGATAAGCGTCTAATCATCCACACAGGCGACCTACGACAGGTTCACTTTCCAGGGCAGGAGTTGATCCAAGGTCTCATTATCCCTGGATTCCAGATTGGGTAATTTTTCAAATAGATGGTTCAGGTAGGAGTAAGGATTCAGCTTGTTCTCCTTAGCCGACTCAACAAGGCTGTAAATGACAGCGCTGGCGCGGGCTCCCTTTGGGGTATTGCAGAAAAGCCGTATGCGTCTGGCAAACACAGGGTGGGGCCAACGCCTCACAAAAAGACACCGGCTAATTTTTTAATGGGTGGCAGTAGCCGCTCGCGAAAAGTTCCATTTGTCCGGCAGGAGTTCATCGAGTCGGCTTTTGGGAAGAGTGCTGATGTTCTGGAAAACATCGCGTAAATATTCGAAGGGATCAATCGAGAGCTGTTTACATGAAGCAGTGAGGCTTGTCAGTATGGCCGCCGTCCGGCCGCCGTTGTCGCTACCCAGAAAAGTCCAGTTACGCCTTCCAACCGCAATTCCACGCAGGCTGCGTTCTGCACCGTTGTTGTCAATAAGCAGGTCGCCGTCATCGCAGTATCGGATCAGCGCTTCCCAGTTTGACAATGTATAGGCCATGGCCATGCCTTCCGGGCTCTTGGGCAATACGGCTGATTGTTCCTTTTCCAGATATGCTTTGATATCACCAAGAATCGGTACCGATTTCGCCTGTCGCCAAGCTTTCCGTGCTTCACCACTCAACTTCATCTTTCGAGCTTCGCGCTCCACGTCATATAGCAGGCGGATGTAAGCAAGCATCACGGTACAACGCATCGGGTCTGATGACTGGGCCTCAAAGTATTTCCTGCGTACATGCGCCCAACAGGCAACCTCAACAATCTTCCGTTTGCCATCCTTGTAAAGCTCGTCATAGCCCCTATAGGCATCAGCCTGGAGATAACCGTTAAAATCTTTCATGAACTCATCCGGCCCATCCCGGCTTCGTGTCGGCGTGTAATCGTAAACGGTGTAAGGATGATTTCCGTCGCCAATATATGTCCAGATTCTTCCGGTTCGAGTATGGGGACGCGTGGAATCCAAGACATTTACAGGTGTGTCATCCGTCTGCATTACCTTCGAGCTTAAAACCTGCTCTTTCATTCGGTCATACAGAGGGCTGACAAGATCAGCACACCGCCGCATCCAATCACACATGGTTTTGCGTGACAAAGTCACTCCATGCCGCTGAAAGATCCCTTCCTGGCGGTGTAATGGCAGATGATCGCTGTACTTGTTTACGGCTACCTGCGCCAATAAGCCAGGACCTGGCAAGCCCTTTTCAATCGGCGCCATCGGCTTTTGTGCCGTGATAATCATGCAGCCCTTTTCGCAGGCATATTTCAGGCTAACCTCTTCAATCACATGCAGCGAAGCCGGCACATATTCCAGCCGTTCACTAATTTCTTCTCCAATCAGCTTCAGTGTGCGCTCGCAATGTTTGCATTGCTTTTCATCCTCGGGGAGGTCAAACACTACCCGCTGGCGCTTGAGCGACTTTGGAAGCCGCTTTCGACCATGACCAGGACCCTTTGGTTTTCTTGAAGAAGCCTTCTTTTCAGCCGAAGCATCCTTGTCGGATTTAATAATCTCAGCCGCAAACAGGAATAACTGGTTCTCGTTTATGCGCTCCCGTTTTGGCCCGTAGCGGTACTTCAGCAACTGCTCCAACATGTGCTGCAATTGTCTCAGACGACGTTCGTTGGCATTTCGATCCTCGATCAGGTTCGCAACCATTCGTTTCAGCGTTGCTGAGTCGTCCGGCAAATTGTTCGGATCAATGTCCATGGCTATTGTTTCTTGGCCTGAGCCCGTTTGATTTTTTCTAATTCCACCACCAGATCCACCCACTTGTTGACCAGCTCCCGGAAGCGTTTGTAGTTGGAAATCTTCTCACGCATCTCGTCTACCGCTTCCTGCCGGACGAAACGAGTGCTGCTCTTTCCTCTCCATGTGTAGCTGAGCTGGTAATACGGTCCGTGCCGCTGAGGGTCTTTCGGATCTTTGCAACGGCAAGTCGGATTACCGCAAACGTTGTATTGCTCACTAAGGCTTCCTGGGTGCATCGGTCCCAGATCGGCCAATTGCTTTCTGACTGCTTCGATTTGATTTTGGATTTGTTTTGGGTTCATGCCGATATCATCGCAGAGCTATCGGATTTTGTCAACAAAAAAATAATCTCATTACAAAATAAATTAGGGACCATCACGGGCTCGGTATTTCCGGGCTGGTCTCACTCTTTATAGCGGGTGCCGGCAGCGAGTAGCGTTTGCGCCGCTTTGCCTTGCTCAAGTCAATTCCCTCGAGAAGGAGCGCAAGCTCCCAGGCAGCGATCTCCTTCCTGCCGGTATTGGCAAATGGAAATTGAAACGTGCCGGCTTCCAATCTTTTGTACC
>CAZPHK010000410.1:0-1617 GCA_964586015.1 uncultured Acidobacteriota bacterium
AAAAAAATCCATCCCGCATTTGCCATCCCGGGGGGGGTCATCAATCCCCTTGCACCCACAGATCGCGACACCCTTTTGGGCGGATTTGATGATGCCTACGCCAGCTGTGAAACGGCACTGGGCATTATTAAAGGCTGGGGTGAGAAAAATCTGGCGGAAGTCAAGCGGTTTGCCAATTTTAAATCCAACTATGCCGGACTGATGGATGCAAACGGCAGCCCCAACATGTATGAAGGCAAAATCCGAATTGCAGGCCCCGACAAAAAGGTGCTGGTCGAATTCGAACCCAAGGACTATTTGGGGTACATCGGAGAACATGTGGAACCCTGGTCTTATCTGAAGTTTCCTTTTTACAAGAAGGAGGGATATCCGCAAGGCGCCTATCGGGTGGGACCGCTGGGAAGACTGAATGCCGCCGACGGCATGAGTACCCCCCGAGCGGACAAAGAGTTCAGGAATTATTTGGCGATGACCCAGGACGGGCTCTGGGGTTGCACCCTGCTGTATCATTACACCCGCATGATTGAACTCCTGAATTGTCTGGAAAAGGCCGAACAGATCCTGAAAGACGAACGCATTTGCGGGACCGAAATCCGGATCACAACAAACCCGACGAATGCCGAGGGGGTCGGTGTGATTGAGGCGCCCCGGGGAACCCTGATTCATCACTACTGGGTCAATGCGTATGGTGCGATGGAGAAGGCCAACCTGATCGTGGCCACCGGCCACAACAATATCGCCATGAATCGATCGGTTGAACTGGTGGCCAAGGAATATATCCATAAAGGCGAGGTAAGGGAAGGGCTCCTGAACCGCGTGGAAGGCGCTATCCGCTGTTATGATCCCTGCCTGTCGTGTTCAACCCATGCGCTTGGCCAGATGGCCCTGAAAATTCAGGTTTTCGGCCATACCGGCGAGATTCTCCGGGAATTGCGAAGGAATTAGCCGTGTCGACACTTGCAACACAGGCATGCTGGATTGTCGGTTACGGAAACCGGGAGCGCCGGGATGACGGCATTGGTCCCTATATCGTGGAGAAACTAAAAGGGGTTTTAGAGCAGAAAAAAGGAGTGCACCTTTTGGCGTTGCCCCAGCTCAGTGCCGATCTGGTTGGAGACTTGCAGGCGGCCGACCGGATTGTGTTTATCGACGCAACCATCGACAACCCGGAGGACGGGCGGAAATGGTGCAAACTCTACCCGGAAATGCAAGGACTGCCTTATCTGACCCATCATGTCGGCCCGGCCTTTCTCCTGGGGCTTATGCAGACGCTTTATCCCCGGGCTGTTTCGGCCTGGCTGGTTTCGATACACGGGAGTGATTTCGGATTCGGTGAAGGGCTCAGCCCGGAGACCGCCAAAATAGCCGACCGGGTGAGCCTTGAAATTTTGGAATTTATCTGCAAAAAGAATTAGCAGACACAAATCAATAGACAAATAAGGAGTAGCCCATGGGAAACGCAGTAGACATCCTTATTATCGACGATGACAGGGATTTGGTGGATTCGATGCGCATTATCCTTGAAAGCAAAGCGTATCAGATCCGGACCGCTTATAACGGCAAGGAGGGGTATGCGGAATTGGAGCGAAAAATCCCGGACGTTATTATTCTGGATGT
>CAZPHK010000410.1:1627-2454 GCA_964586015.1 uncultured Acidobacteriota bacterium
GATTCGACCTCGCCTATAAGCTTCAACGCAGCCCGCAATTTAAAGCGATCCCCATACTCATGCTGACGTCCTTTCCACAGAAAATGGTGGAAAAAGGTCCGGAGAATTTTCAGCATATTCTGGGCGAGGACTGGCCGGTTACGATGTTTTTCGAAAAGCCGATCCAGCCTGAAAAGCTTCTAACCGCAATTGAGCAGCTGCTCACGGAGAAAAAAGGGTAGCGCAGCGCTCCGGGTCGAACATAGGAAAATTGAGCGATTTTTCAGCCTGATTACCGAGCCTGGTTGGGTTTGGGCCATGGGGGAGCGGCGTCTCGATGAGGCCCTCAAGGCCTGCCTGGTGATGTCGGAGGGGGATATTGCCGAAAAATTATCCTCCCATCAGGCGGTTGACCCGCATACGCTGGATAGACTGCGCATCAAGCTGGAGTATGATTTCCTGCACATTTTAGACCGTCGGGGAACGATCCTGACCAGTGCATCCGGCGACAACAAGGGTATCCAGGCATCCAACAGCCCCGTTATTTTCCGCGTCCTTCAAACCGGAAAACCGGCTGCCGGCATTTCGATTCTCCCCTTAGAGGCCTTAACCATCAAAAACGACGCCCTGTCCGCGCGCACCCGGATTCGCGTTCTGCCTACGCCGCATGCCAAACCCGGAGGACCGCAGGAAATCACTTCGGCGATGGTGCTTGAAGCCGCCGCCCCCATTCTGAACGATCATCAGGAATTGACCGGCATTGTCCGGGTGGGAACCGTCATCAACCGGAACTTCGACTTTGTTGATTTTGTGCGCGAAAACGTCTTTACGGTCGCCACTTACGATGG
>CAZPHK010000411.1:0-2445 GCA_964586015.1 uncultured Acidobacteriota bacterium
ACCTTCAAAGCCCAAATGGGTACAATGGCGAGATCTGTTTATGCGACATTCTGTTTTTTGCTCAAAACACCACCTATAAATTTTGTTTTAGGTGCGATAAAACAGATACAGCATGATTGAGAATGTATTTTCGTAATAACGTAAATCTAATATAAACTTATTGAGGGTATGTCAATAAAATTCTAAACAATTAAAATACTTATCTTATCGATAATCATACCTAAAGGCTAAGAATGCTACGGGACGGGCTGCGGAACGTAGTTGACAAGGTTGAGTGACTAAATGTGGCAAAAAGGAATACAGATTTCTATGATGTAGATTCTTCAATAGGATCACCATGGAATAGCTTTTAGGACTCCCAGGATATCAGTTGGCCAGAAAACCTGGCAACATAAGTCTGATAGATTCGAGCTTGCCCCTGTTTGCATATGGCTGATATTTTCGCAGGTCATGGCTGTAAAACGATTATGATATCAACTCATTTTTTAATCGTTTCAAATCAATTATATCGTGAAAATAATCCGTTTCTGATATAGAAAAAAGGTATGGATAAAAAAAACATACTGTTTACCGGCCCGCCGAGGTGCGGTAAATCGACCCTGATTGAAAGGCTCATTGAGAAGATCAAGGTGCCGGCCTCATGCTTTGTTTCCATGCCTTTGGTTTACCGTTTTGTTTGCTCCAGTAAAGCCCTCCCTTTATCCGTAAGCCGGTATTTCTGTTTGCTGCTGCGGGGTTTGTCCGGGATAGTCATTTCAATCAGACCAGATCCCAAGGCCGGTTCCAGATAACGATCCCTGAAATTTGCCTGTCCTTTGAGTCCAAGTACCGATTGTGCCTTGACCCTGCTAAGCGGTGTCAAATCGAGTACCTGTAACAGCCGACGAACTTCACCCGTAACTTCACCTGCGACTTCACCCGTAACTTCACCTGTGACTTGGTCGGTGACTTCCCCGGCGACTTCGGGGGTGACTTCGGGGTTAAATTCGGGGGTAGCTTGCACAGCAGCTTTTGGGCTAAGAGGAATGATGCACTTGAAAATATCTTCCTCTATCAGTTTTATCCTGGCTTTTTTATTCATGTTCCCTATTGCCGCAGGTGATTGATTTGTCCACGACCGTATTACCCACTTCATTACCCAATTCATTCGGTATTACCCAATTGCCACTTGCCGGTCTTAAACTACCTATTTTCTTTCATGTCGCGTTATTCCCACATTTAGTCCCACATTTCACGATAAGCATAGACGTATGAAGCTGTTGCTTCCGGGTCAATATCAAAGTAGTAGCGGCAGAGTTTTTTATATAAATCTAACATTCCAGCATCGAAACAGAAGTCGAGCATGCCATCAAGACATCTTTCGATACGCTGTGAATCACGGCTTTGCACCTTCAGAATGACCTCAACTTCAGCCGAATATTGTTGCACAGCCTGGTGCGCAAGCATTTGTGTGTCCTCGGCCAGTTCGCCTATGCGCTGAACGAGATCATCCTTCTTTGATTCCATTTCACACTTCATCTGCACCCGCTTCTTGCTTCTGTTTTATAATGAGACTTTTTCCTTTATTTGTCAGCCGGTACTTCTGTAAACGGCTGCTGGGTTTGTCCGGTATTGTATATTCAATCAATCCTGTTTTTAGTGCCGGGTGCAGGTAATTCCGACGAAATGTCGGTCGGTGCTTGATACCCATGGCCTCACGCAATTGACTCGAAGACAATTCGCCTCCTTGGAGTCGTGACAAAAGACGCCGGACTGGGTCGTCTGACTGGGTCGGTGACTGGGTCGGTGACTGGGTCGGTTCTGGTGCCTTAGAGGTTTTTTCTGCGGCCTCGGCAATCGTAGCATTGAATGTGACAATAAAAAATCCCTGGCGTTCCTCGAAGATGGGCGGAGCCGCGTCGTGTTTCTCGCACATCGCTATGACTCGATTGGTGCCGCGGCCCCAAACCTCCACCGCCCCGGTACGGTGAAAGGCTTCGGCGATCAGTGGATTCCGGAGCTTTGACCGGTGCGGACCGGAAAGCTGTTCCAGAGTTACACCCTGGGGAAGGAGGCCATGGCTTTGTATCTCGATCCGGTCATCAAAGACCACGATGGCCACATAGCCGGAATAGTCTGAGTAGTCGCGATGCATGACGGCGTTGAGAAGAATCTCACGCAGGGCATCAAGGGGCACCGGGAAACGATCCTCCCGGAAAATTTCCCCTTCGGGAAATCGCGCTCCCAGCGGCATGGTCCGTTCGAGAAACGCCATGCCCTCTCGCACCATGGTAAAGCCGTTCATATGTTCCTGCCGGTTGTCCACAATCTCTCCAATGACCGTCGTGCCCCGAAAGCGACCCATTTTGAGAAGACATTGTGGATAGTCAGGAAAAAGTTTTGTGCCATAAAGAACCTGGGCGGCTTGGGTGAGCTTTCCGTTCAATCTCAGCCCAAGCCGGTCCA
>CAZPHK010000412.1:0-2434 GCA_964586015.1 uncultured Acidobacteriota bacterium
GCTTCGCCGAACCATTTTTCGCAGCGGTCTCACTTCCCTTGCCGCTGAAAATCCGGGTTGGATGGTGATAAGTAAGATGAAACTGCAAACAGATCCCAAGGTGGTAGCGAAGCTCGCAGCCGAGCGTGAGGACCAAAACTGGCGTTTCCGATCTTTTCTTAAGGGAGTCGATCTGGATATCGAGGAACTCGACGCCATCGTCCACAGCCATTATGAGATCGTGGCGAGCCAGATCGATTGCTGTGCGTGCGGCAACTGCTGTCGCGAAGTGCTCCCGGTTCTTCACCCCTCCGATGTTGCGAGACTTGCCGCCGGAATGGCTCTGTCGGAAGCAGAAGTCGTCAAGCGCTTCCTCGTCCCGGAGGAAGAGAAGGAGACATTCACCTTCAACAAAAAGCCTTGCCCTCTTCTCTCAGGCAACCGCTGCACCGTCTACGAGTCCAGACCGAACGATTGCCGCTCGTTTCCGCATTTACACAAGGAGGAATTCGTCTTCCGGCTGATCCAGGCCGTGGATAACTGCTCGATCTGCCCGATCGTGTTCAATGTATTCGAACGTCTGAAGGACGAGCTTTGGCACAAGCCTGATGACGTCTGGGACGAGGACCTGGACTGAAGCAGATAACAGATGGGGTCAGACCCCACTATCTCGCTACTTAATACCAAGAGGAATAGACCTTTAGCCCTCTTTTCTTGCATTTCTTCAGCACCAAGTCCGTTCTTCTCCTTGACACTGGGAGGACAACGTCCCTATACTCCGTTGCTTCTTCATAAACACATCCATGTAACAAGGAACTCATCGTGAAAAGGCGTTTTTTTCTTATTATTGCGTTTATCGCCATGTTGGCTGTCTTGACCCTTCCATGGGCATATGCCGCAAAAAGCAAGGGCCGTAACACCCCATCTGCCCGGCCTGGATCAGCCACGGCGAGTCAGACATCCAGGTCCGGCATGCAGGCCATATCGAAAGATCCTTATTTGGGGGCTATCGTGATCGACGCCGATACCGGGAAAGTCCTTTTTGAGGACAATGCTGATGCCAAAGGCTACCCCGCGAGCATCGTCAAGCTGATGGATCTGCTAATTCTTCTGGAGGCCATTGAATCCAAGCGCCTCCATCTTCAAGATCTGGTTACCGTGACGGCCGAAGCATCCAGAATCGGTGGATCACAGGTTTTTTTGAAAGAAAACGAGATGTTCCCGGTAGAGGAATTGCTTTATAGCATTATCGTCCAGTCCGCGAATGACGCTGCGACGGCCCTGGCCCTCCATTATGGAGGAAGCAAGGAAGCTTTTGTGGAGGTGATGAATAAACGCGCACGGGAGATGGGGATGAAAGACACCGTGTTTCATTCGGTGCACGGCCTGCCCCCGGGAAAAGGGCAACTGCCCGATGTTTCCACACCCCGCGATCTCGCAAGACTTTCCCGGGAACTGTTGAAGCACCCTGAAACACTGCTGTATACGTCAACCAGAGAACGCCCCTTCCGTCCGGATACGCCAGAACCGTTTATCATGCGCAGCCATAATCACCTGCTGAAAACAATGGAAGGCTGTGATGGGCTCAAGACAGGGTATTTCAGGCAAGCGGGATTTTCCATTGCCGCAACGGCCCAAAAAAAGGGAGGGCGCGCCATTGCCATCGTTCTCGGATCTGCTGAGCGCAAGGTCCGGGATGCCAAGGCCCGGGAGCTTCTTTCCAAAGGCCTGAAGGAACTTGCTGCCAGTGCCCCGACTCCGACCCCTGGGCCTGCCGTTCAACCCGGCAAGGCCAAGACACAAGCGCAAGATGAAGTCAACACCGAACCCGCCGAGGAAAAAAGTGATGTGATTCAGATCAGGAAGAGCACAATAATCATCGTGGCTGCAATCATCGCCGCCATCATTGTGCTGCTGATCATCTGTTTTGCTGTGAAAAGAAAAAGGTCCGACGACATCTATATCGGATAAGTTCACGCAGGAAATTTTTAATAACCCCCTTAACAGGGGACATCTGTTCCAAAACGATTTTCGACTCAGAAATCGGTCCAACGTGTTCAGGTCTGTTGTTATTTGTTTTCCTTCCTCTCAAAGGAAAACAAATCAGAGAAGAAACTCTGCGTTCTTCGTGCGGTGAATACTGTTTTTCAGCCGATTTGTCTTGACTTACGCTTAATTTTCAATAGAATGCCCAATAATTGACCTCTCAACCATGAACCATACGCCTTGTGCCTTGTGCCTATCCCTACTGAGTTTCCCATGGAGCACCACCTCAAAATGTGCCCACCCATCTCCTGACAGGAGCTTTTTTTCCTGTTGGGAGGAAGACCTTCATTACGAATCCGCTGACCTGCCCCAATTTAGCTGCCGGTTATCATGCATACTTTAGTAAGATGATGGTCAGCGGCCAAAGCGCCATTCAAGAGGGTTTTGGGTTATTTTTGCCGTCTGCTAC
>CAZPHK010000413.1:0-2426 GCA_964586015.1 uncultured Acidobacteriota bacterium
ACCGTTTTTTATACCTTGCCTAATGCTTTGAGAACCTTGTCCGGTGTGGCCGGCGGATCGATCCACTTGCCGATCGCATTATGGATTGCGCAGATGACGAGATGTGTGTTGGCCAGCGAATGGCTGATCCCGTTGGAGCCGTAGGCTGCATTGCCTGCCTGCGTTTCAAGAAATTTCCTGTCGACGTGGGGCATGTCCAGCATGCCGACCTTTTTGTACTCGAACATATTTGCATTGAGTTTGACGCCCGTCTTCTTGTCGAAGAAAAAATCTTCCTGCAGCTGGCATCCGGCGCTGAAATCCATCACCTGATCAATCTGGCTTTCAAGAGAGGTCAGGCGGATTACTTTTCCGGGGTCCGCAACAACTCCAAACCTGATGATTTCAACCAGTCCGGTCTCCGTGTCGACGGCAACCTCACACATCGCAATGTTCATGGTATCGAGATACCTTCCCATGCCGGTGGCCCAGAGAGCGGTTGGGGGCCTGCCGGAGTAGGTCGCGAACAGGTGGGCCTGCCCTACGGCCCTGGCGAGCGGAAGCGCTTTACTTGGATCCGATTTGACGTATACGTTCCCGTCCGCCATGTCCAGGTCTTCGGGCACGTAACCCTTCAACGGACTGGGCGCCGGTTCCTTTGGGGCGCCGAAGCCGAATCCGCCCATGGCCGGTGGATTGTCTGCATTCTCAATTGCGGCTTCCAGGATGCGCTGTTTCAGAATGTTGGCGCATTCTTTTGTGACCCAGGCGGATGCCGTGGTTCCGTCGCTGCCGCCGCCCACGGGAGCAAAAGGCTCGTTGTAGTCGAAATCAATATCGACATCCTCGTAGTTGAGGCCAAGCTCTTCGGCAACGACCATTGCATTGCCTTCAACGGCATAGATGCCCGTGCAGCAGCCCTGGGTCCCCATACGGACTCTGCCGTTACGGAGTTCCAGTTTGGAGCTGTAGCTGGAGAATGAATGCCGCGGGCACATTTGATAACGGAAGCTGGTACCATGCATTCTGCCGTCCGGGAGCGTTTTCGTACCCGTCGCATGCCACTTCCAGTCCATCAGTTTCTTTCCCTCTTCCACGCACGCCTGATAGCTGGGTACCGGATCCGGATCCGTGTAATCCGTGGGCCCGTGAAGGTTCAGTGTCGCGATATCGATCGGGTCTTTTCCCAATTTGTCCGCGATCAGGTGTATCGCCATAGTCAGCGAGTCCCAGTTGAAAGGACAGTGCTGGCCGCTGGTGTACATTTTCCCTCTATTGCTGTTTACTACTTCCATTGACTGCTTGATATTCAGGCACCGGGTTGTGAAATAGGGGCCATACCCTTGATCCCCTGAAGTGCCGAGCGTCGAAACGGGAGGTACTCCGGCATCCGCGATGGAGAAGTCGTCAATCGCCGTGATCAGGCCGTTGTTTTTAAATCCGACCTTCATGTGCGTGAAGCGCTGGTTCATATTGAAGTCGTACATCTGGCTCCGGATTAACGTCATACGGACGGGTCTGCCGACTCTCTTAGCGAGCAGCGGTGTAATCTGCTGTACTTTCCGGAATCCCCAGTCGCAATACTTTCCGCCCTGGAAAAGGCCTTCCTGCCTCACCTTTTCTGAGGGAAGCCCGTACATGCCGCCCACGGCATTTTTCCCCTGGTTGGCTGTCCAGACCGCCCCTTCTATACGCAGGCTCTGCCTTTCTGAATCATACCGCGGATCGTCATACCAATAGGCGACCGATGCGTAAGGATTGGGAACATGGCCGGAGAACGCCGGCATGTTGAAGTCGTATTCGATGATATGGTCCGCTTCTTTGAAACCTGCTTCGATGTCTCCCCTGTTGTTGTCCGCGAAAGTGACATTGCCCTTGCCGTTCCGGTTTTCCCGAATAACGGGAGCATCGGATTTTCTCCCTTCCAGAATATCCACGATGTGGGGCTGCACTTCCCATTGCGGATTGAGAGCCTTCAGCGCCTCGTCGCAGAGTTCATCGGTCTCGGCAACAACAATCACGGCCACTTCATCGTCTTCCATATCGGCTGCATTGTCGACGTAATCGCCCCCTGAGCCGCCGGATCCTCTCCTTCCGCCGCGACGACCGAAATTCATCAAGTCTTCCTCTTCCCAGGTAAGAACATCGACGACCCCGGGGATCTTTTTAGCAGCGGCAATATCGACGCTCTTAACAACGGCGTTCGCATAGGGGCTTCTGAGAAACTTGGCATGGAGCATGTCGGGAAAAACATAGTCGGTACCGAATTTCGCCATGCCTGTTGCTATTGCGTAGGATAGTTTGCCGGGAATATTCGGCTTCCCGACGACCCTGAACTCTTTCCTGGTACCGTTGACTCCTGCTAAATCAGCCATACTATGCTCCTCCTTTCGCTATCTGGGGCGCCGCTTCCATAATGGCGGTGGGATGGCGCGGATAGGTGCCGC
>CAZPHK010000414.1:0-2426 GCA_964586015.1 uncultured Acidobacteriota bacterium
TGTCAACTGGACCGACCACGGGCCGTGTCTGTCGGTTGACGACCTGTCATGGGCGGACAATTACGCCTGGGCGCCGGACTGCGCGTATAAGAACGGGAAATATTACTTTTGTTTTCCGGCCGGTACGGGCGTGAAAGACCGTAAAAATCCCCAGAACAGCACAAAATGGATGGGAATCGGGATTGCCGTAAGCGATTCACCGACAGGCCCGTTTAAAGACGCCATCGGCAAGCCGTTATGGAGGAAGCCCTATGCCAACGACCCCGCTCTTTTTATGGATGACGACGGCAAGTGTTACATCTACTTCCACGGCGGCGGCGACTGGTTAGTCGGGGAAATGGCTGATGATATGCTCAGCGTAAAAGGTGAATTTTATAAAATGGATATGGGCGGCTACGAGCCGAAGATGGAAGGGCCGTGGGTTTTTAAAAGAAACGGAATTTATTATTACACCATGCCGGAGAACAACAGGATAATTTCCTATTATATGGGTAAATCGCCGAAAGGCCCGTGGAAGTACCAGGGCGTAATTATGAAAGCCGAGAACGGCAATAACCACCATTCAATAGTTGAATTCAGGGGGCAGTGGATTCTGTTCTATCACAGATGGCTCGATATGAATTCATCCTGCGGGAAAAAACAGCGGCATTGCTGTGCTGAATACCTTTATTTTAATGAAGATGGCACGATTCAGGAGGTAGTAAGAACGGACGAGGGTGTCGAGGATATAAAGATTAAAAAACAAAAGGGGTAAAAATTAAACGAGACGTTTCAGTTCTACTCATTCAGCCAGGCGATTGCCTTATCCTTGTCTGAAAAGGACTCGAATTGAATCTCGCAGATTTTCGCGAGGTCTTTGAAGAAGGCAAAACCCTTTTGTTTTTCCAGTTCCGGATTGGGCATGACGGCGTTTTTGTCCTCCGGTCTTATCCCAAGCTCGACTGTTTGCTGGGGTATGTCGTCGATTTGCAGTATGGTAAAATGACCCGTCATATCAAGCAGGTCCGACAGGAATTTGTGAGAGCCGTGCTTTCTGGCTGTTGCTATCATCTCCCTGTTGTATTTCCAGAGCGACTTTGCGTCAATAACGCCGGAGGTCTTGCCGTAAACTATGCCGTCATCTTCGAGATATTCGATTACCCATTCCATTATTCGCATATTCTAAGAATGTTTGTAATGCCAGGCAATATTATACCGCCGTCGAAATAAATAAAAACATCGGGCAATGTCAGTCACCCGATGTTTTCGGAGGGGAGAAAAACATAACTCCGCCGAAGCAGAGTTCTGTCGAATTTTCAGTTTCTTTCCTTAAGCCATGCAATCGCCTTTGCGTTATCATTGAAAATCTGAACCCGCAGGGTGCTCAGCGCCAAGACCTCCCGCAGGAACCTGAACAAAGGGCTTTTCAGCGAATCGGGATTGATAACGACGGCCATCCTGTCTTCGGGGCTGAATCCTTTGTTCCTTAAGACGGCGGGAAGCCGTCTTATTTCCGGCGCTGACAGCCCGAACGCCGTTTCCTTCTGGTTCAAGAGAAACCCGTTGACGTTATTTTCCCGCCCGGCAGCGAGCATCAATTCAGGCAGTTTTTTCCTGTCTTCTCTGCTCATTTGTCCCGATGGCTTCATTTGAACTATTCCCTGTTCGCGCACATATTTAATCTTGCATTTCATACGGATATGCCATGCATACTCTTAACTTTTCATTAGTTTATACGTGTGCTATCGTGAAAAGTGCTGTGATTCCGTATCAGTATCGGCCTGAATTTGGCCGAGGATTATGAGCGATTTGCGGGTGCGTGGCTCTTGCGGGTATAAGGGATTTGCTTAGTCCGAAAAAAGCTTATTCAGGAGTGGTTATGTTAGCCGGCTTAACAGCGGTTTGGCGGGCCTTCGGCCTCGGGTCATCCGTTTTTTCAGACGGAATCCCGCCGGTGGTTTTCTTCGGATAATTTTTTCAGCAGGGCCACGGCATTGTCGTAAACTTTCGGG
The DNA here is from genome assembly GCA_964586015.1 of uncultured Acidobacteriota bacterium. GTDB lineage: Bacteria > Acidobacteriota > UBA6911 > UBA6911 > UBA6911 > UBA6911. The sequence continues at coordinate 1,992 of CAZPHK010000414.1, forward strand.
CTTGAGACGACAATCTCGTAAATCTGCGGAGACGTCAGGTTCTGCCTCATCCCCGAATGCTTGTCTTCGCTTATCTTCCTAAGCCCCAGATTCCATACCTCCCTGAATCTCTCTGCGTAGCTTTCTTTTACTCCTCTGCCCAGGTCCTGGTGTTTGGTCCATTCGGGAATTGCTTCTGCGTAATCCGACCGCCTCTTGTTCTTCTTGCCCAGGTCCCAGATAAAATCCTTGATAGCCCCGAGCTGGCACGCTACGAAATCGTCCGGAAAGGCCCTCATCGCCGCGTATTTCATCGCGCAGACACCCGCGTAATTTTTTCCGCAGGCGTATTCGATGCTTATCCTGTGTGCGTGGCTCTGGGGAACCGGAACATCGAGGACCTTTATCTTTCTCTGGTCCTCCGTGAAAATCTCTTCGAAAATACAGTGGTCACAT
>CAZPHK010000415.1:0-2424 GCA_964586015.1 uncultured Acidobacteriota bacterium
CAGCGGTACTTTGAGTCGTTCATCGAGTCTGGCTAGGGCTTTTTCAACGAGGTCGCGCATCTCGTAACTGGTCGGTCCCACGGTTTTCCGGTCGACATCTATGACCGTATCGTAGGACACCAGTTCCGACTGCGGTATGCGTTTACCGGCCTTAATATATCGTAGATGGCCGGTACATACATGGATCACCAGGCGGTGAAACCACGTTGAAAAAGACGACTCCCCCTTGAACGTAGGCAGCGAGAGATACATTTGAAAGAAAACTTCCTGGACGAAGTCTTCATGGTCCACTCTGCTACCCATAATCTTGAAAACAAGATTGAACGCATAGGTCCTGTACCGCCGGAAGATCTCCCTGAAAACCTGCTTATCACCCTTTTTGCACGCGTCGATCTGATCCGGCGTCGGCTCCAGCGCTGCTGTTTTCATAGTGCCTTTTCATTATAGGTTAGTGGAAAAGTAATGTAAAGTAGTTCAAATATAATTGATTGGGGAGAATTTTGCATGTATGGTAAGGGGTTAGAGCGCTTTTTTTATGGAATTTTGCCGCCTTTTTCCCTGTCTTAATATTCCGCTTATCAGGTTTTGGTGAAAAGTATCCAAAATACGGTATAAAACACCATTTCAAGCTTAAAATATCAGCTTGATACTCTCCCGTTGCGAAGAGCGGCAAATGGTCCGAGAATGAACTCTCCAATGCTGCATTAAAGAGTATCTCATTAATCTAAAATTAAACAATAAAAGAAATATTATTTTCGCGCCGCGCTCACCGGTACTTTTAAGTAGTGCAAACGATATCATTCGCCAATCCTGTAGAGTAGAAAGTGGCTTTCGCCACTCCCCCTCGTCAAACCGTACATGAAGTTTTCCTTCATACGGCTTTCCGACAAACTTGATCTCAGGCATTCACAGGTTGTCCGCGGCGCAGCGTGAGCAGAGGATCGATCAGACCGAACTTATTGACAAATCCTTCATACCCGAGCCGACGAAATAATTTACTGCCCCGCTGACTCTTCCTTCTGTAATAATCCGACAGCTTCTTGCCTATGTACCACTTCAGCCGGTCGAAGCTCTGATACGGATGGCTGACGCCGGGAATGGTGAAATAATTTGTCCATCCCCTTACTTTCTCATTAAGCATCCGCACAAATTCCCCTTGTTCCAGATGCCGGGTTTCAGCGAACAATTCTCGTAGCGATGCGGTTATCTTGAGTACCGACTTCCTGCTTGGCCCGATATGCCAGTATCTCCGCCGGTATTGCTTGCGGCTCCACCGGTTTCGAAAATTAAACCCCAGAAAGTCAAAACCGCTGTCCTTCGCATTGAGCTGTTTACTTTTCTCCTTGTTCAGCGTGAGACCCATTCTCGATAGTACCTTTTCCAGCCGAAGCAATGCCTCCGGCGGTATGCTCCGGGCCATGAGAACGAAATCATCCGCGTAACGGATAATTCGTATCCCCTTCTGCCGGAAATACCCGTCTTTCCGCATTACTATTCTGTCGACCAGATGCAGGTACACATTCGCAAGGAGCGGCGATATTACTCCGCCCTGCGGTGTGCCCATTTTGCTTTTCTTTCCCCCGGTCATCCGCCCGTTCTCCGACACCGGAGCCTTTAGCCAGAGTTTGATCAGCTTCAATACTCGCTTGTCACTGATCCTTTGCTCCAGCGTAATGAGCAGCTTATCATGGGGAATTGTGTCAAAATAGGAAGAGAGGTCACCGTCAAACACGTCCGTCTTGCCTGCCAGCAGTGCCGATTTAATCTCTTTTACCGCGTCTTTCGATGAGCGCTTCGGGCGAAACCCGTATGAGCACTCTTCAAAATCGGCTTCAAAGATAGGCTCTATCACCAGTTTGCAGGACATCTGGACTATTCTGTCCCGGATCGTGGGGATACCCAGCGGCCGCTCCTTGCCGTTTGCCTTCAGTATCGTCCGTCGCAGTACCGGGCTTGGCCGGTAGCTTTCGGCTTTCAGCTCTTCGGCTATGTCCGCAAGAAAACCTTCCAGTCCTCTCGCCTCAATCGCCTCGAACGTCGTTCCGTCCACTCCGGGGCTCCCGTGATTACTCCGGACTCGCCGATACGCTTCACGCAGGAAGTGCGGCAGACCGACCTTATCATACAGTACATAAAACCTGAAGCCAGGCTCCTGCTTGGCCTTTTGATACAGCTTCCGCTGAAACTCACGTACGCGTTGCCCGTCGCTTTTCAGCGGCAGGCGTGTCGGTTCAAGGTTATGAGCCAATCCGACGGTACTCCATTTCTTTGGAAACTCGTTTGAAGCAATGCCCCTTCGCTCCGGCCATGTTGTCATGCATGACCATCGACGCTACTATGGGCATATCCGACTTCTCCAAAGGCCGCACTCCTTTTCGATTACGTTCTTATAGGAACGCGTTGAGGTTGTCATCCTCACCCCTG
>CAZPHK010000416.1:0-2420 GCA_964586015.1 uncultured Acidobacteriota bacterium
ACGCATGCCAGGTTCGGAGCAATCAGACCACCTTGCTGGCCTGGGGATACGAGAGTAGCGGTGCCGTTGGCGGGTACGAGGACGTGGACATCGCCCTGATTTGGATAGAGGACGAGATTACTTACGAAATACCGCTCGCCCAGGGCTGGAATCTTGTTTCAATACCTCTTGAATTGACAGACGAATCTTTGACTTCGGTTCTCAACTCAATCAGCGGACAATGGGACAATGTCCGGACCTTTGATACAGCTGGCTGGCATTCGACAATGCCAGCCAGACCAAGCCAACTTAACGATGTTTCCGGATTTAACAATACCATGGGTTTTTGGATAGACTGCACCGTGACCGATACCCAACTCGTTGTCCAGGGTTACGCTCCGGGCGAAACCGTGACACAACTTAAAACCGGCTGGAACCTTGTAGGCTATCCGTCATTCGTTGAAAAAACAGTCGCTGACGCGCTGGCCGGCACGAATTACGACGCGGTCGAGGCCTTCAACGCGATCGCACCCTATCAGATTTCTCCGCTTTCAGGTTCTGACTCAATGCAGCCAGGACACGCCTATTGGGTGCGCGTCCCTTCCGATGTTAATTGGATAATGAATAAATAATAGAAACTTTAATAGTACAATAACCCTATGACATAGTGTAAAGAAGGAGGGTTTCTGATTAGTTTAGTCCAGGCAAAGCTGTGGGCCAAGGCAGGAAAGAAAACGTTGATTTTCACTATATGCTTAATCATGCTGACAGGAACGTTCAACGGTTTAGCGGGACTTCAGCCAGATGTCCCAGTCATAACAGATGATTCCGCGGTTAATGCGGGTCTATCGGTTGACACGTTCAATGAAAATTATATGATACTGGACCTTTGGGTCGCTGACATCGATATCAGCATCGTTGATTCGGAGGTAGGGATGTTCACTCTGCTTAGCGTGCCGGACATGGGTTATACTACCGAGGTCGGCTCGCCGAAACTCCCTTGCATGAGTTGGATGCTGGCCGTGCCCAACAGTGTCCTGACTTTTGAAATATTATCGGAAAATTATTACGAGACCGATGCAGGCCAGATATATCCGGTGCAGGAACCGGGGTATGACGGTTACGAGAACGTCAATGATGTGTTTGCGATTAACAGCGATGTCTATTCAGCGAACGAATTCTACCCAGGCAGGACATTCGGTGTCGTGGACACCGGTTTCATCAGGGTAATTCCATTCGCCAGGATATGCTTCTATCCTGTCCAATACAATCCTGCGACAGGGAAAGCCAGGATTTACGACCATTTTCAGGTCAAACTCCAATCCCTAATCCCCAATCCTTAATAGGGTTATCTAATTGACTCCACCTGCCACAACATGTAGTATTGGCGGGCATGGAAGATTACCCGCGGACTGTCATGGAACTGGAAGAACGGTTTTCGACGGAAGAAGCGTGTCGGGATTACCTGATTCGCTTGCGATGGCCGACCGGGTTTATTTGCCCACGTTGCCACATTCCGGGGAGTTGGTCGGCAACACGCGGTCGGTTGATTTGCCGGGCGTGCCGTTATCAGGCTTCCGTTACAGCCGGTACAATCTTTCAGGACACACGCAAACCGTTGCGGATGTGGTTTCGGGCAGTTTGGCACGTTACCAGCCAGAAGAACGGAGCGAGTGCGGTGAGTTTGCAGCAAGTGTTGGGCCTCGGAAGTTACATGACGGCTTGGACATGGTTGCACAAACTTCGTCGGGCAATGGTCCGGCCTGGACGGGATCGTTTGCGAGGAGCCGTCGAGGTGGACGAAACCTACTGGGGCGGCGAGGAAAAAGGCGTCGTCGGGCGATTGACGGAAGACAAAGCCCTGATTGCGGTTGCGGCCGAGGAAGACGGAAAGGGAATCGGCCGAATTCGCTTGCGATCCATTCCCGATCTGACCAGAGCCAGCTTGCATGGCTTCATAGCCGAGGCGATCGAACCGGGCAGCATGGTGCGAACCGACGGCTTGAGTTCCTACCTCGGGTTGAAAGGCTACGCTCACGATCGGCAGGTGCAGCGTCACCAATCCGAGGGCGAGCATTTGCTGCCCCGAGTCCATCGGGTGGTTTCGTTGCTCAAGCGATGGTTGCTTGGAACGCATCAAGGTGCCATCGGTCATGCGCATCTGGATTACTACCTCGACGAATTCACATTCCGATTCAATCGCCGCACTTCAGCCTCACGGGGCAAGTTGTTCTACCGCCTTCTGCAACAAGCCGTACAAGTCGATCCGGCCCCCTACAAAAACATCGTCGGAGGAAAGTCCGACCACAATATGTAGTGGTCGGTGGAGTCAGTTAGATAACCCTAATCGGTATTGTGTAATAAGGAAAAAGTGGAAAGGGGCAAAATGGGAAGCACTGAAGATTTGGGCCGGGTGCCATGCCGGGTGCCATGCCCACGCT
>CAZPHK010000417.1:0-2412 GCA_964586015.1 uncultured Acidobacteriota bacterium
TAATGTTGATCCGCATATTTCCACTGGAATATTGTTCCCGCGATTCCGGCTATGCAGGTTAGGCTTATAATAACATAACTTGCAAGTACCACCTCGCTTCCCGGGCCGCCGATAGCGTTGGTGTAGAGCATGGGTATGGCCCAGGGAAAATATGCTCCCAGACCAAGGTTGCCGAACAGGTTCGCCAGTGCCATACACAGTACTACAAACCCGATCGGGGCCAGGTAGCCCCGTCCGGCACTTGCGACGTATGCGACCGGAGGAGAGAGCAGCAGGGTCAGGCTTACTGTAACAAAGTAGATGCGAATGAAATTCCGGAACTCTCCTTGCGACCAGAGCGGAAGCCGTATAAGTGCCCCGATCCCGAGACTGACAATAAGCACTAAAATAGAGAGAAGGAAGCACCAGAGAATTGTCGCGATCAATTTGGATATAACAATGACAGTGCGGGAGGTCGGGAGGGATAGTATATCCTTGATCACTTTTTCAGAATATTCCCTGCCGAATATCCAGCTTACGATAAATCCGTAAAGGATAATGCCGAATGCTCCGGTCATCATTTCCAGAAAACCGAAGTACGACGGCCAGTCTGCGGTCACGGCAGCAAGATTGACTTTAGTCTTTAACAGTCCCGGGGGGAGGATATCAGGGTTCATTATAAAGAACATGAGTATGCCGATCATCAACGATATAAAGCAGGCAAGGCCAATTGTGATGCGGAATATCATTGATCTCCTGATTTTCAAAATCTCAATGCCCAGTGAAGTGAATATGCCGTTTATCATTTTTTTTCTCCTATACTTCTTAAGAAATACGCTTCAAGATCTTCCTGCTGTACCTTTACATAAGACGGCGGGAATCCGGCATTAACGAGCAGGGTGTTGATCTGTTCCGGCTTTTCACATGTGTCCGGACCATTAACCCGGAGCATGCCGTCATTCGTGTATTCGGTTGTAAAATTTTTATTGGCAAGGAATGCGGCCGCGCCTTTTCTGTCCCGGGTGTTAATGACGAGGTGTTTGTTCAGAAAAGAATCCAGTTTGTCCGTATCAACCTCCTGTATCAGGACGCCGTTGTGGATAATCCCGATCCTTGTGGCGATTTTCGATATTTCACTTAAGTTGTGGCTGGAAATAAATACGGTAATTCCGTGATTCAGAGCATAGCCCTTGAGGAGTTCCCGGATTTCGACAATACCAGCGGGGTCAAGTCCGTTTGATGGTTCGTCCAGTATGAGAATTTCGGGCTGATGAATTAAAGCTTTTGCAAGTCCAAGGCGCTGGGCATTGCCCAGCGAAAGGTGCCGTGCCTTTACCTTTTCATAGGCATTTAATTTAAGCAGACTGATGGTTTCTTCAACAACGTTCTTTTTTTTCAATTTACGCAGACTGCTTACGGCAGACAGATTTTCCTTTACCGTTAACTCCGGGTAGGAAAAAGGCAATTCCACGAGGTACCCTACTTTTTCCCACGGCCCCGGTTGTCCCGGGATAATGCGTTTCCCAAAGAGCCGTGCCTCTCCGGAAAGTGGCCGTATCATTCCAAGGAGCATACGGATCGTGGTGGTTTTGCCAGCCCCGTTTAAACCGAGAAAACCGTATATCTCTCCTTTTTCTACATTTAAAGAGACATTTTCAACAGCCTTCACTTCCCGGTAATGCTTGGTCAAGCCTATGGTTTCAATCACATTACCTTTTAATGTTGATTCTGACATTTCTTTCTCCTTTATTTATTAATGGGTAAAGCCTCAGAAAATCAGGGGCTTAAACCGGCATGCTGTACTGTTTTTGCACAGGTATTTAAAACCATATTGCAATTCTCTGTGCATTTTCGCTGTGTTTCCGGGCCTTTATGGCAAATCATCTGAATAAACACCTCCTTATTCCGGAACAATGTACTCGCAGATCATATCTACGAAAATATCTTTTGTTGCCTCAAATTCTTCGTTAGTGTATTCTGTCTGATGCAGGATCAAGTAAAACATGAGTTTCATGACCCCGGTAAACCCTTTTATGTTCAATTCCTTGAAAACCCCTTTGTCCCTCCATGTGCAGTAAAAATCCTCAAAAACAGCGTAGTCATGCTGTATATGGCCGGCCAGCCTATTTTCCGGCAGTTTCCTCATAAGATATTCTATATCAGAAGAATTGAGCTTCTTAAAAAGCGAGGTATTCTGCATAATGTCGAAAAAATCATTCAGAAAAGCCTTAAAGCCTTCTCGGCGGGACTTGCTTTCCGGAAATACTTCCTCGTAGAATTTTCCCTTGAATTCCCTTTCGATATTTTCCAGAATATCGAAAAAGAGCTCTTCTTTTGAATTGAAAAAGGAATAAAAGGAACCCTTGGAAATCTTCGCAGCCCTGGCAATATCCTCAACTGTTGTTTTCTGAATCCCGTACTGGTCGAAAAGCC
>CAZPHK010000418.1:0-867 GCA_964586015.1 uncultured Acidobacteriota bacterium
TTCGCGGTCGGGCTGTTCGCAATAGGATCATTGGTGAAATTCTCATTGACAGCAACAAATTCACCGTTGACATACAATTTGGCTGTATTGCCCGACAGAGTTGCCGCAACATAGGCCCATTCATTTTCCGGAACGGAGCCGGCCGGCGCCGTAACACTCTGCCCGTTAACATTTAACATTAACTGGCCGACATTGGCGTTACCTGTGGGAGTGAAATACAGCGAATCACCACCGGTACCGGAACCATTGTTATTACCAATGCTCAGGACTCTTGCCCACGAGCCTCCTCTGTTGTAAATCCATGCGGCAATTGTAATGTCCGCATATGCACCGAACATAGGCTCGTTAATTTGTGCATACTGACCATTCACTTCATTCGGATCACCCGTGCCGGGATTATTGAAGTACAAAGAATGGGTACCGACTAATCCGGGAGCATTCGGATTGTTGGGGTCTATGCTTGCCAGATCCTTACCGGTATCAGCGCTCATCAGTTCAGCGTCGAAGCTGCTGATAGAATCCGGGGTGTAACTGTTACTGTCTGCAACATAGATACCTTCGAACGTAAAACGATTAACTTCGCGCGGATACCATACCCAGGCAATCTCCGAAGGTAACGACTCGACTGCCGTGTCACTACCCGGGATTCCATTGTAGGCGATCACATAATACTGTGCATCCTCTAAACCGTTAGAAGCCATACCTGAAATGACCAGCGTTGCGGTTCCGGTATCGGAATAAGTAACGCCGTCTATTTCTCCGTCCGTCAGAAGGATGTCATCATTCTGCGCGTTTTCTTCCGTATCCTGATCGCCGACAACCTTAAACCACTGGTAGTTGTTTGCCGTTGCTGAAGCTTGGACCTGC
>CAZPHK010000418.1:877-2412 GCA_964586015.1 uncultured Acidobacteriota bacterium
GGTGTCCCGGCCGTGATCGTGGGAATAGCATTGGATGTGGTGAAGGCCCAGACCCTTCCGAAAATATTATTGGGATCACCATCGGAATAGGCCAAACTTGTAACGGGATTTATCATCACCTGCTCAACTTGCCATTGGTAGGTCGTGCCTTGTTTCAACGTACCATCTCCCGGAACATAATCGCTCAAATAGAAGATTCGATTGGGATCGGTAGCGGACTGACCCGCCTCGTCAAGTGCGTCAATGACATACAGATTCGGGTCATCCGGAGCGCCCGTCTGGAAACGAATGTTAAAATGATCGATGTTGGGATTTACCAAAAGACCATTATTTGCAAAATTCGGGTCTTGCCCCGCTTTGAACATAAGGTCCACATCGGTCACTGTCAATTCCGGCACATTAACCATTCCAACCGAAGCCGCGCCGTTTTCCGGAATTGGATCGTGAGGAGCGGTCGGCGCATCAGCAACACCGCAATAGTATTTTACCACATTTTTTAAAGCCGTCAAGCCTGCTTCCGTGTCGGGAAGGCCACCACCGTTGACGTTGACGTTGAACAGAAGACGGTTGCCAAGCATGGTGGTTCCGCGGGCGTTCGTATCACCGGCTTCCCAGCCAACAGCCACATTATTACCGCCCATTGTTGCCAGTATCTTTCCATCTCCAACCGTACCGGTACCTAAAGCGTCAAAGTTGCCGGTACCGCTCCACCAGTCAAAAGTACCTGCGGAACCAAAAATCGCCGCACCTTCCGCGGTCACCGTTGTTTCGGCTCCGTCTATTGAAGTGCCGCCGTTTTGTTCTCCACTTTCCCAATCCAGCTTGCTGCTACGCGTAAAATAGCTGCTGTGTACGATAATCGGGATTTTCAGATTCTCATTCCACCATGTATCGTCGTCCGTAGTATAATCACTGCTGTAATTTGTACGAGGGACAACAAGAAGGTCCGCACCGAGCAGCGCTTCTTGAACAGCGGTACTGCCTGTATTGCCGTAATCCCCGTAGATGATAGTTGCATCCGGGAAAAGTTCGGCATAAAAGTCGACGGTGGGCTGATTCAAAGTCGCATTGTCAGCGACCCAACCCGTACAGGTCACTATAATCGTCTCGATGGCCGCATGGCCTGTCGCGACACACATCACAGCGAATATCGCTGTCAGTATAATAAATCTTCTCATCTTTAGTCTCCTAACTAAAAAATTAATTTTATTTTGAGCTTCAACCCGACTAATCAGGATAGACACGGTAGGTTTCATCCAGCCATTCAGATACAAACATCACAAGATCACCAATATCAACCTGGCAATTCCCGTTAAAGTCATAGGTAAGATCATCGTTTTCATTATCACAGACCCACTCCCCTCTGACAGCCAGATAATCCTGGGCAATCTGCTCAAGCGTACGGGCATAGTTATAAATCTTCAGATCATCCATCAGTCCGTCGAAGTACGCATCGCCGCCCCAGTGACTTCTTCCGACGTAGTTCGTCGCCGCCGACTCGATCCTCAAAGCCTACGTCGATTGGCGATGCGAGC
>CAZPHK010000419.1:0-2412 GCA_964586015.1 uncultured Acidobacteriota bacterium
CCAAGTGTTTGCGGCACATGGCCGCAATCCATTCCAGCGCATCGAAAACCTTTGCCTCGGAACCATCCTTTGACCGGTATTCCACTTGGCCGGATTCCCGCTGATAGCTCATCCGCTTTTGAGAGAACGAAGCGCGGATGGTGTACCGGGCCAAATTTTCTATTGAATTTTTTTGCCAGGGCAAAATCCTCGGCCCGCAATATGAATTTCTGTTTTAAACCGAGCGGCAGACAGCTCTATTCGTCTTCTCCCCCCGGCGCCGCCTTGTCCATCTGCATGCCAAGCCGTTTGGAGGCCTCGAATCGAATGGCAAGGAATGTCAGGACCAGGCATGCAATAAACAACCCAATGGCAAGGTTGCTGTTAAACAGGGTCTGGATCCAAACGCCGCGGTTGATAAGCAAAGCCCTGCGCAGGTTTGACTCCATCATCGGTGTAACCAGGAATGTGATCACCAGGGGGGCATCGGGAATTCTGACAAGCCGCATGAAATAACCGATAAAGCCAAAGGCGAGCATCACGATGACATCATAAGTGTTTCCACGAAAAGCGTAGCTGCCGATGATCGACATCATGAAAATCAAAGGGATGAGAATCTGTTTCGGAAGCTGGCCCAGCCGGGCATAGATGCCGGCGAAAATACGGCCGATTCCAAGGTTGACGAAATTTCCGGCAAGCAAAATGATAAATAGCGAATAGATCACCGCCGGAAACAGTTCGAACATCCGCGGAGACGGAGTCACTCCCTGCAGCATCAGGGCGCCTCCGATAAGGGCAGCGGTGGAGCTTCCGGGGATTCCAAAGGCGAGCAAAGGAATCAGGGTCGGCCCCACCGTTGCGTTATTGCCGGATTCGGCAGCGGCCACGCCTTCCAGCACACCGGAGCCGATTCGTTTCTTGGGAGACACCTGCTTGGCCACGCTGTAGGATAAAAAGGCCCCGACGGTTGCGCCCAACCCAGGGAGCATCCCAACGAAGGATCCGATAAAAAGACCGATCATCATTTCCTTCCAGGATAGAATATATACTCTGAAAGTCAAACCGGGACCGCTTTTCATGGCGTTTACAAAGGCCCCCTTGATCTTATCGGGTACCCCTCTTTCCTGCAACGCCTCCATGGACCATTCGATCATGCGCGAAACGGCAAATATACCGATCATCAAGGGTATCAGGTGAATCCCATCCTGGAGCCACCATAAACCGAATGTCATCCGGGACACCATGCCGATGGGATCGGTTCCGATGGTCCCGATAAAAATGCCCAGCGCAGCGCTGAACATCCCCTTGGCCGGGTGCGCGCCGCTCAGCGATCCCAGCAGCGTACAGGCCAGAACCACCAGCCAGAACCTTTCGGTGGGTCCGAATTTAAGCGATATCATGGCCAGCGGCGGCGCCAGAAGGATGGTGATCACATCGCTCAGGGTGTCTCCGGTAATGGATGCATACAGCGCCATTAGAATCGCCTTTCGGCCCAGTCCTCGCCGCATAAGCTTGTTGCCGTCATAGATAGTGGCGGCAGCCTCCGGTGTGCCGGGGGTGGCAAAGCTGATGGCGGATATGGACCCCCCATACACAGCGCCTTTGTATAATCCGATTAAAAGCGCCAGTGCAGGCGCGGTTTGCATGCTAAAGGTCAGCGGAACCATGATGGCCACCCCGGTAGCGGCTGTCAGCCCCGGCATGGCCCCCACACCGATTCCGATGACCACCCCTACTATCATCCAGTAGAGACATTTTAAGGTAAATACCATGTGAAAGGCCTGAAGGAGGGCTTCCGGATGTAACATATGCTTCTCCCAGTTTTAGAAAGGTAAAATTCCAGACAACAGCCCGAGCGGCAACTCGATCCCCATAAAGAAAAAAATAATATTGGTCAGAATCGTCATAATCGCTGCGATGAGAAGGACTTGTTTCCACGGTTTTAACCCCAAAAGATACATGCCTGCAAAAAGGAAAACGGGGGTGAGGATTAAATAGCCGATCTTTATCATCAGCGTAAAATAGATCCAACAGAGGACGACTTCGACAACAGTCACTAGGAATGTATTCAGCGTGATTTTTTCCAAATCGGCCGGCACCAGTTTGCGGCGACTATCAATGATCATGGTTATGGAACATACCATCATCAGCGCGATGGCAAAGGTGGGAAAAAAGCCAAGATAAAATCCATCCCGCAGTTTCCTGTGCGCCCATGGGGTCAGCTGGACGTAAAATAACAACATACTCAATGCGGCTGTGAGCAGGGCTCCAACGCCCTGGTTGGTTCGAATCCATTTTCCCATTGCACCTTCCCCCTTTACTCTGCAGTCCGAACGCTGAAAGAACAGGGGAGCCCCCTGAAAAAAATTACTGCCGACCTTATGCGCAGAAGTATTTCACCTCTTTTTTCTTCAAAGGTCTTTCCCTGCGGTC
>CAZPHK010000420.1:0-2406 GCA_964586015.1 uncultured Acidobacteriota bacterium
CGGGGTGGAGCAGTCCGGTAGCTCGTTGGGCTCATAACCCAAAGGTCACAGGTTCAAATCCTGTCCCCGCAACCAACGCAATCATAACCGGCCGCCCGAAAGGCGGCTTTTTTAATGCATTCATGACTATTAGAATTTCGAAGATATACATCTTCAAAAATCCCGACAATTTAAACCACTGAAAAGGATGATGCCTTGGATTCAGTAGACAGGCGGCCAGAAGGCAATGAGCAGAATTCCGCCCAGGATGATTATCCCGAAATAAACGGCGAGAAAACGTAAGAGCCTGCGGTGACCGAGTACTCCGGCAATCGCCAGCTTGAAAAGCATGTTGGACAGCGCTCCGACCAGTATCATCTTCCACCCCATATCGACGTCGATGCGCTGCTCTTTCAGAAACTGCGCCGTGGAAAGCGTAATGGCGTCCATATCCGTTAAACCCGACAGTCCGGCTATGACATACATCCCGCTGCCGCCGACTTCATCCTTGGCGGCCGCGACGGCGAACAGTACAACGGCATAAAGGAGGCCGAATACAACCGCCGTTTTTATATTCGCGGGATCCGTGCTTTCCGTCGGAGTCGTCGTTTTCACCTTTCTCAGGTGAAAAACATAGAAGATCATGCAGACGAAACCTGTGACGGCCGCCATCGCCAGGAGTTGAGGAAATACTGAAGGGAGAATTGTCGGCGCCGCAATACCGATTTCCAGGGCCACCCTGAAAAATACGACCGTAGATGCCGCCAGAATGACAAAGGCTGCGACAGGGACGCTCGCTTCCTCTTCCCGGGATTTTCTTGAAAATCCGGCTGTTGTGGCCGTGCTTGAGATAATGCCGCCTATAATTCCTGAGACCAGGGCTCCTTTTCCGGTTCCCATCACCCGGGATACCACGTATCCCCCGAGAGTGATGCCGACAATCAGGACCACCATCAGCCATATATGGAAAGGATTCAGCACATTGTAGGGGCCGTAGGCCCGGTTGGGAAGAATGGGAAGAATCACCAGGGCGATTAAAATCAGCTGGAAGATCGCGCGAAACTCATTCCTGCTGACGTTGTGGACAAGAGAATGTAAATGTTCCTTCCCATAAAGCAGGACGGCTACGGTGCCTCCCAGGATGACGGCGGCTGTAGTATAGTAGACCACGAGGGCGCCGATAGCGTACATGACAAGGGCCGAAACGCTTGTCGTTATTCCCGGGCCTATTTCGCCGCTGGAAATTTTGGCGAAGCTTCCTGCAATCACTAGAGCCGTTACGGCCAGCAGCCCGAAAGGGAGGATCCAGCAGCTTTGCAGACCGCCAAGCTTTGCGCAGACGGTTCCCAGGAGCGTTATGAGAGCGAAGCTGCGAATGCCGGCCACATGGGAGGAGCCCCACTCTCTTTGAAATCCTACTATCAACCCGAGTCCGAGCGATATCGCAAGCTGTTTGACCAGTATCAGATCCATGGCGTTTCCCGCTTGTATTTTATTCCATTGCGGTCGAATGGAGTAAACCAATTTCAATCAAAAAAACTGCAGTCAAAGGTTTTTACATAAACAGCTGTGCGCTATTTTATTTAGAAAAGATGATTTTTCCTTTCAGAAATTTACGAGCCGGAACAATCCGTATCAATTCTGGTAAAATTAAAATTGTTGCCTGTAACTTTGACCCGGCGAATGCCGGGATCCGGAGCCGATACGGGAGTGGAATTAGCCCGGGCAATTTTTTTTATTAGAGGTACGGTCATGAAGGAATTGATGTGTTTCGGGGCCCATGCGGACGACATCGAATTCGGATGCATGGGAACGGTGATAAAGCATTTAAGGGATGGCTGGCGCGCCCGCTTCGTAATCCTTACCAATGGGGAAAACGGGTTTAAACTGGGGCGCGTGGCCCCGGAGGAGCGCGTGCGGATCCGCAAGGAGGAGCAACTGGAAGTCGGCCGAAGGCTCGGGGTGGAGGAAATTATCTTTCTGGACTATCCCGACGGCTTTTTGGAATACACGGAGGAAATGCGGCGCCGAATTGCCGGGATTCTAAAGCAGCACCGCCCGCAGAAGGTGTTTTCCTTCGATCCGGCCAACCGGGAATACGACAATCTAAACCTCTTTCACAGGGATCACCGTGTTGCGGCGGAAGCGGTTTTCGACGCGTGTTTTGCCGCTAAAAATCTCTGGATGTATCCGGGCGAGTCGCATCGCGTTGAGGAAATCTATTTTTTCGGAAGTCACAGACCCGACTGTTTCATTGATATAAGCGATGTCATCGACGCCAAACTCGAACTGCTCGCCTGCCACAAATCGCAGTTTCCGGATTTCAGGAAGGTGGAAAAATTCGTCCGGGAGAAAATGTCCGGAATCCACGACGCCTATGAATTTTCCGAGGGCTTCCGTGTCCTGCGGGTGGAGCAGATTACCTGA
>CAZPHK010000421.1:0-2405 GCA_964586015.1 uncultured Acidobacteriota bacterium
ATTGAAGAGTACATCACCAGGGGGGGGTATTTGGCTTTTGTCAAGGCGCTTGTTGATATGGACCAGAAAGAAATCATCCAAGAGATAAAGGATTCGGGATTAAGGGGCCGCGGCGGTGGCGGGTTTTTAACGGGAAGAAAATGGGAAACCTGTGCTGGCCATGACGGTAATCGATATATAATATGCAATGCTGATGAAGGCGATCCAGGCGCTTACATGGACCGCAGCATTTTAGAAAGTGACCCCCACAGCGTTATTGAGGGCATGTTGATTGCAGCAGCGGCCATCGGATCCAGTCAAGGTTTTATCTATGTGCGCAACGAATATCCTTTAGCGGTAAAACGTTTAATAACCGCCATCAAAGCGGCCGAAAAATACGGGTTGCTCGGAAAAAATATCGCAGGGTTTGATTTTAATTTTAATATCAAGATTTCCACTGGAGCAGGTGCTTTTGTTTGTGGTGAGTCGACGGCATTGATGGCATCTTTGGAGGGTCAAGTTGGCCGTCCCAGGGCAAAATATGTGCATACGGTGGAGAAAGGGTTCAGACAGAGCCCTTCCAATCTGAACAACGTGGAAACGTATGCAAATGTCCCGGTGATCCTTTTAGAAGGGGCAAAAAACTACGCAAAGATTGGTGCCGACGGCAGCAAAGGTACAAAAGTATTCAGCCTGGTAGGCAAGATAAAGAATACGGGTCTAGTGGAAATTCCCATGGGGCTGTCTCTTAGAGATATCGTTTTTGATATCGGGGGAGGTGTCCCCAAAAAGAAGAAGTTTAAAGCGGTTCAGACCGGAGGCCCCTCGGGCGGATGTATTCCGGAACAGTTTTTAGATCTGGGGGTTGATTTTGACGAACTGAACAAGGTTGGTTCCATTATGGGATCCGGCGGGATGATTGTTATGGACCAGGACACCTGCATGGTTGATGTGGCCCGTTATTTTCTTGATTTTCTTCAAGAGGAATCCTGCGGTCAATGCACGCCATGTCGCGAAGGAATCAAACAGATGTTGGATATTCTGACGGCTATATGTAATGGCCGCGGCCAAGGGGGAGATATTGAACGTCTTGAAAAATTGGGAAACATGATCAAAAAAGCTTCCTTGTGCGGATTGGGAACCTCGGCCCCGAACCCGGTGCTGAGCACCATTCTTTATTTTCGCGATGAGTACGAGTTGCATATTAGGGATAAAAAATGTCCGGCAGGCGTATGTAAGCCGTTGTTCCACTATGAGATTGACAGAAATGTCTGTACCGGCTGCACACTGTGCGCTAAAAGATGTCCTGAAGGAGCTATCACCGGTGAAAAGAAAAAACCTCACAACTTGGTACAGGAGAAATGTATCAAATGCGGCATTTGCTATGATACCTGTAAATTTAATGCGGTCGTCGTTAAATAGTCCGGGGACGCAAAAAGGTTAAAATCCATGATTACGTTCAAGCTCGACGGTAAAGATGTCCAGGGAAAAGAAGGAGAATATATCCTTCAGGTCGCAGAGAGATACGGGATTGAGATTCCGACGCTGTGCCATCATAAGGCACTTGATCCTGCGGGGATGTGCCGCTTATGCACGGTATTGGTTTCAAAAGGAAGTTGGTCGAGATTTGTGACAGCCTGTAACTATCCTATTTGGGAAGGGATGGAAGTCCAAACAGCATCTGAAGCGGTTTTTGAAATTCGCCAACAGATCGTGGAATTACTGTTTGCCCGCTGCCCGGAAGTGCCCTTTATAAAAGAACTCGCTGCAAAATACGATATTTATAAGACAGATTTAAAAAAAGAATACGACACTTGTATTCTTTGCGGTCTCTGCACCCGAATTTGTGAAAGGATGGGCAACAGCGCCATAGGCCTGACCGGCCGTGGTGTGGACATGCAAGTGGACACGCCGTTTCATGTTCAGACCGAAGCATGTCTTGCCTGCGGTGCGTGCGAATCTGTTTGCCCGACAGGCCATATCGACATTCGGACTATTACAGAATACGAACCCAGGCCCCTGCTTTCCGAGTGGGATGCGGGGCTTGCAACACGGGCGGCTGTTTATTTACCGTTTCCCCAGGCAGTCCCTCTTGCCGCAGTCATCGATCCTGAAGCCTGTATTCACGTTCAAACAGGAAATTGCGGGGTGTGTCAGGAGTTCTGTGAGGCGGGGGCTATCGATTTTGATCAGGAAGAAGAAATTATCGAAATTGAAGTCGGCTCTATTATCGTCGCCACAGGTTATGACGTGATAGATCCGAGTCCGATGAAGCAGTTTGGCTATGGCAAGTATTCCAATGTCTTTACTTCTCTTGAATTCGAGCGACTCAGCAATGCAACCGGGCCCACTGGCGGTGAAATCTATATCAGAGATGAAAACGGGGATTTCACAAGGACCCCGAAAAGCGTGGCTATTTTGCACTG
>CAZPHK010000422.1:0-2403 GCA_964586015.1 uncultured Acidobacteriota bacterium
CGGCGGGATCCAGATCAAGGAGACCCCTCCTCTGTCGGGATTCTGGGTGGAAGAGCTTGAGGTTCCGGAAACTCCAAAAGGTACAAGCCAAACCGTCAACGGCAGGGAGTATCTGGTATATACCATTAAAAAACAGGCGCTGTTTGCCAATGCAACAGGCCGCTTGAAAATTCCCGGGACCACTTTTGCCATCTCGGTGGAAAGCGGGAGGGACATCTTCAGCATATTTGACCGGAGCGAGACAGTATATCGCAGCACGCAGGAGCTGACACTGGATGTAAAGCCGTTGCCGTCGGAGGGAAGACCGGAAAACTTCAGTAATGCCGTCGGCAAGTTCGAATTAAAGGCGGAGATTGATAAAAACGAAGTCGCGGCAGGAGAAGCCGTCGATCTCAAGGTACAGCTGAAAGGCCGGGGAAACCTGAAAACCATCACGGATCTTTCCCTGCCGGATCTTCCCGATTTCACCGTCTATTCCTCCAGGCACGAGGAAAAAACCGGGGTTTCGGACAAGAACCAGATCGAGGGTGAAAAAACCTGGGAATATGTGATAGTGCCGAAAGCGCCGGGACGACAGACCATTCCTCCCATCGCCTTTTCTTTTTTCGATACCGATCAAAACAGGTATGAAACGACGTCCACCTCGCCCATAAGCCTGAACGTGACTGGAAGCAACGCGGATATTGCCGCTTCTCCGGGCCTGTTCGACATCAACAAACAGGAATTGACGCGACGCGGAACGGACATACATTTCATCAAGCTTTCCGCCGGAAGCTTCGAAAGATACGACGCCCCCTTATATCGTAAAACGTGGTTTTATTTTTTATTTGCTCTTCCCGTCATTCTGAATGCATCCGTACTGCTGTACAGAAAACAGCAGTCCCGGTTGACGGGAAACGCAGCTGTTTTCAGGAGCCGGAAAGCCAGGCAGAACGCGCTGAAGAAATTAAAAGCAGCTGAACGGGAGGGCAAAACCGATCCACGCCGGTATTACGACCTGGCTGCAGAGGCTATGTTCGGATATCTTGCGGACAGAATCAATCTTCAGGAGATAGAACTGACAAGCGACAACCTGGAGCGCTCGTTATCCGGAAAGTCCGTGCCGCGGGAAATTATTGAAGAAACCAAAGAATGTCTCCAGGCATGCGATTTCGGAAGGTTCGTCGCCGCTTCGGAATCGCCCGATAAACTGGCCGAACTCAGTGCACGCATTCGCAGGAATATCGATACGCTGGAAAAAGCGACCGCCGATATGTAACGGCGGCTCTGAATTAAGGGCCGAAGCCCGGTCGAGTTTCCGATTCGGCCGGTAAACTTCGGATTAGGAAACATGCTTTTCCAATAACTGAAACAGGAACGAACTTTTAATTAAACAAGCCGCTTCAAATGCTTAGATTATTTCAAATTGCTCTCATACTGATTCTAATTGCCGCGAACCCATTATTTGCGGCCCAATTGTCCGATCAGCCGCAGTCCTTATTCGACCAGGGGAATTCCGCTTATCAAGAAGGTGATTTTAAATCGGCGGAACAATACTATCGCAGGATACTCGACTCGGGTTTTGAAAACGGCGCCCTCTATTTCAACCTCGGCAATGCCTGCTTCAAGCAGAAGAAGCTCGGAGCCGCCATTTATTACTGGGAGAAGGCCCGTCTGCTGCTTCCTTCTGACCGCGAAATCCGGGAAAACCTGGAGCTTGCCAACCTGCTGATAGTGGATCAGATCGAAATTCCGGAAGATCCATTCCCCGTCCGTGTTCTGAAGGAAATCCGCGACCTGCTTACGATCAGGCAGGAAACCCTATTAGTCCTGGGTCTTTTTATCGCCGCGAATGTCCTCTTCTTTCTGTATATCGTTCTGAAAAAACCCCGCCTTGCTTTTCATGCCCTGATAGGATTTCTTATCGCCGGCGCTTTGACGGTTCTTCTGGCCGGATCGCTTGCCTGGAAGATATACGACAGGGATTTTCGTCGGAAGGGAATCGTTCTCGAACAGAGAGTGGATGTTCGCAGCGGTCCGGGAGAGGAGAACATCACGGTCTTCACCATCCACGAGGGAATCAAGGTCCGGATTCACGCCTCGACCAACGGGTGGTGCCAGATCAGCCTCCCCAACGGCTGGAACGGCTGGCTCCCGCAGAGCGCTGTAGGGATCCTCTAAAGTGGTACCTGGTTATTAATTCACCAATTTCTCAAGAAGCTTTACCGGAAGGAATGCGCCACAGAAATTGGTGAATTAATAACCAGGTACCACTTTTCTTCAAACAAACAAGTACTTAAGCTTATTTCGAAGCAGAGGTCCGCTCCGGCAGCTTAGCCCGTCCTGGAACCTTGGATTTTAGACCTTTGACCTTAGCAGCCCGTGGTAAAAGTACAGTGGGTCGCGCGCATAGGGCTTGCGAGG
>CAZPHK010000423.1:0-2379 GCA_964586015.1 uncultured Acidobacteriota bacterium
CGCAATAACGGAATGTTGAGTGCCACAGTTTGACAGGGTATTTCATGACCTGTTTTCCTTCCCGGGCCTTCAAAGCGTTTCCAAACGCCCTGGAGGCCCGGTTCTTTTTTCGGGGGTAAAAATGTGGGTTTAATTTTGAAAATTCCGGCATTGTGGCAATCTTTGTACTTTTCGGGATGCCTTCATCTCAATCATAATCGTTAGAGGAAAAATCCAATGTGCAATGAAATTCAGACAGACAATTCTACGCGAAGAGACTTTTTAAAAAACGTTGCTATTGGAACAACAGGATTTGCTGCGGCAAGTTCATTATCCTGCGGTGCGAACCAGACAGGAGATACGATTAATGAGAGCAATCAAAGAATCCGCTCCCGGGAGCCGGGAACAATAAGCAGCATGCGTGGATATATCAGGCCAGGCGATCTTGGCTTCACATTGATGCATGAACATATTGCAATTCTCACACCGGGTATTAAGGAAAATTGGCCTCAATACTTTAATGAAGAAGAGTTCCTGAAAATTGCAGATAAAAAACTCAATGAATTGCATTCAAGAGGTATTCAGAGTCTTGTTGAGCTTACTCCTGCTGATCTTGGAAGAGACATTCGGCTTCTCAAAAAAGTACAGGATCTGACTCCAATAAATATCATTTTATGTACGGGCATTTATTATGACATCCCGATTTTTTGGCAGTTCAAGGAAGCGGATGAAATGGCAGAGACTTTTATCAAAGACATAAAAGAAGGAATTCAAGGCTCTGAGATTACAGCGGGCATAATCAAACTGGCCACAGATGACGGTGGAGGCGGGCTGAATGAACAAAACGAAAAATGCTTGAGGGCCGGAGCGCGCGCACATCGGGCGACCGGCCTCCCGATTACCACACATACCGGTCCGCCAAGAGTCGGACTTGAACAACAGCGGGTATTGCGGGAAGAGGGGGTGGATCTTAGCCGGGTCATCATCGGGCACATAGGAGACACTACGGATACCGATTTGCAAAAAAAATTAATGGATGAAGGAAGCACAATCGGAATGGATCGGTTTGGAGTCTACGGTGAAGGAACAACCGTAACGTTCGAGCAACGAGTGGATACGGTCGCCGAATTATGCTCGGAGGGATATGCGGACCGGATGATCCTTAGCCATGATCATATGTGTTGGATTGACTGGGATTTAAAAAATCTTATGCCCGGATGGCCTGCTGGAAATAAGAATCTCTATACCCACATTTCTGATGATGTCCTGCCCGCGCTCAGGGAACGTGGCGTATCCGAAGCCCAGATCAATCAGATGATGGTGAGAAATCCCCGGCGCATATTTGAAGAGCAGGGAATATACTAATTATCCCACGGAATTCAAAACCAGTCAGCTGTTTTCACTTACTTTGGAATCGGGTCGGACGAGGCCCAGAATCGCGCAGTAGCTACCGGCAAGCCGCGAAAGAAGGCATTGATGGAATGGATCTCACCGCCCCACACCTTGAAGGCTTCGAAAGTCACCAGCGCATTGCCTTCGCCGTAGGCGGATCCGGTGTGTCCGAAATTCATCCACAAAAGTACAACTCCGTTTTCCTCATCCACAGCGGCAACGCTGGCAATGATGCTCGGGTGCAGCATGATCCTCTGCGAGTACATGCCGCAATCGGCGCGTCCGCAGCCCTCCCCGGCGGTAATCACTCCGTTTTCGACACGGTAGGCTTCCGGCGCAAAGGGAGTTCCCCCGTCGGTGAAATTGCCGATGCGCAGCCCTTCTGTATAAGTCAGGGCAGTCTTGATCATTGATTCGCGGGACTGTTTCCTGCCTTCCGGCACCGGATCGTTCATGCCCCGGACAGGCGCTCCCAGTTCGGTCGGTTGAAAACGGGATTCGTGTGTGACACGCTGCACCAGTGTCTCGATGCCCGTAATCTTCCCGTTCTTCACATAAAGAAGCGCGGAGCAGAGCACCTGCGTTTCGTCTTCATGCAGCAGTATATGCGTGGCCGCGATCTGCTTTTCCGTGTCCAGATAGTCGTGACGGAATTCGCCTTTCGCCGTAACGCTTTGCCACAACCCTTCGCCAATCTTCAGTTCTTTTGTATCCTCGGTAAAGCGGATATTTTCGTCTAAAGGCAGCTTTGAGGGATCATGCTCTACGAGGGCATCGACATACTTTGTAATCATGCCGGCCAGACACGCGCGGTCGCAATTCTCCGCGAAGACCGGTGTCTGAGAAAAGCCCAATAAAGCCGATAAAATCGTGACTGCAATATTTCTTGTTTTTTGAGCATAGCGTTGTCGAAACATCGATCTTTCTCCAGTGAATTGAAGGACACAGGAAGCATTCTTAAAGCGTCATTTATCAGACTCATAATCTTTCGCCTTTTCTTCGTGTCTG
>CAZPHK010000424.1:0-2377 GCA_964586015.1 uncultured Acidobacteriota bacterium
GCTCTCTGGAACGATCAATCGGAGTAATCATTATGCACCCTTCTTCCCGACCTTGGTACGAACCATTTCATTCGCATAGCGGAGGCCTTTTCCCTTATACGCATCCGGTTTCCTAAGAGACCGTATATCCGCTGCTACCTGCCCTACCACCTGCTTGTCCGCACCGGAAATAATAATGGTACCGATATAATTCTGTAGATTGCGCGGCTGTCTTTCCACCTTCATGGTTATTCCCGGGGGTATGGGAAATTCTATAGGGTGGGAATAACCGAGAGAGAGCAAAATGGTTTTCGGTTTTACCTCGACTTTATACCCGATCCCGACCAGATCCAGGCTTTTTGAAAAACCTTCGCTGACGCCCTGTATGCAGTTTGCGGCCAAAGAACGTGCCAACCCATGGTACCCCGGATACGGCTTTTCATCCGAATCCCTTACGGCCGTCAAAACATCCCCGTTCTTCTCAAAGCGGATTCCGGGCGGTATTGGAGAAGAGAGCTTCTGGTTCTTGCACTCGACTTCCAATCGTCCGTCACCGATCACCACCTTAACGCCTTCCGGTATCCTGATCGGTTTTTTCCCTATTCGCGACATAACGCACCTTTCATATGGAACAGTACAGTCCGCCCCCCCCCTAACTGATGGCGCAGAGCACTTCTCCCCCCAATCCTTTCTCCTCGGCCTGCTTGCCGGTCAAAATCCCCTGAGACGTGGACATAATGCAGATTCCCAATCCGCCTATGATAGGAGGAACTTCGGATTTTCCGACATAGACTCTGCATCCCGGACGGCTGATTCGTTCGAGAGAAGAGATTACGGCATTTTTACCTGCATATTTCAACTGAATACGGATAACACCCTGTTTATTGTCCTGAATATGGGTGAATCCTGAAATATATCCCTCTTCTTTCATTATCCGCGCAATTTCCAGCTTCATTTTCGATGAGGGTATATCTACAGTCTCGTGCCTCGCACCGCAGGCATTTCGAATCCGCGTCAGAAGATCGGACACAGGATCGGTCATTGTCATGATCAACTCCCAATACTAATTGGTTCCGGCCCCCCCGAATGCCTTTTTCCGGGCTCAGGTGATTTTCCGGCCATTGTTCGTACGACTTAATATTTCGACTACCAGCTCGACTTGGTTACTCCGGGTATTTCTCCGGCCAGCGCCAGATCACGGAAGCAGAGTCGGCAGAGCTGGAACTTCCGATAATATCCGCGTGGACGTCCGCAACGCAGGCAGCGATTGTGCGCCCGCACCGGAAATTTGGGCGTCCGTCTGGCTTTCGCTTTCATACAATTTCTTGCCACAATAACTCCCGTCAGCACTTCCGGTCCCACCCGGCGGATGGGCCGGATTTCTTATTGCTGCCCCCGCTTCGCAAAGGGCATCCCAAGAATTTTTAAAAGTTCAAAGGCTTCGTCGTCCGACTTTGCTGTCGTGACGATCGTAATATTCATTCCGCGGGCTTTATCCGCCTTACTGTAATCAATTTCCGGGAATATAAGCTGGTCGCGCAATCCCAGCGTATAATTCCCGCGTCCGTCGAAGGCCTTCGGCGAGATTCCCCTGAAATCCCTTACGCGCGGAAGCGCGATGCTGACAAGACGATCCAGAAATTCGAACATCCGGTCGCCCCGCAGCGTAACGGTAACGCCGATGGGCATTCCCTGACGCAGCTTGAACGCCGCTATCGACTTCTTGGCCTTCGTCACCACGGCATGCTGTCCCGTGATTGTCGCCAGTTCATCGGCAGCCGTATCGAGTACTTTGGCATTGGAAATGGCATCGCCCAGCCCCATGTTTACGTTGATCTTTACCAGCTTGGGCGCCGCCATGACGTTCCTGTACCCAAACTGTTTCACCAGAGCAGGGACGGCTTCCTTTTTGTACAACTCCCGTAATCTACTCATTCTCTGACCTTTCCAACCTATTCATCCAAAAGCTCGTTGCAGCTTTTGCATACCCTGGCCTTGCGGCCGTCCGGCATAACGCTGAAACCAATACGCGAATGCTTGTCGCAGCGCTTGCAGACAACCATCAGGTTGGATATATCGATGGGCGATTCCTTCGGCAGAATGCCCCCTTTTATATTCTTTTGCGGATTGGGCCGGGTATGCTTCTGGATCTGATTGATTCCTTCAACAACAGCCCGCCTCTTATCAACAAAAACCTTCAGAACTTTGCCTGTCTTGCCCCGGTCTTTTCCGGACCTTACGTAAACCATGTCGTTTTTTCTAATGTGCACTCTGGGCATCGGATTCTTCCTCGCTTAACCGCTGCTACAGAACTTCTGGCGCCAGCGAAACGATCTTTAAAAAGTTTTTTTCCCTCAATTCCCGGCTGACCGGACCGAAAACGCGCGTCCCGATAGGC
>CAZPHK010000425.1:0-2370 GCA_964586015.1 uncultured Acidobacteriota bacterium
CAAAAAAGCGATCATATACAGTGTTCCAAGCAGGTCGACGGGCGTCCCTTGTCATCGGCTTGGATTTCGGACGACCTTCTGGCCAAGACGCGGCAGGTATGGTCAAAGGCCTATGGCCGCCTCATAAACGAAGAGGAAGCCCTTGAAATTATCATGAACGTAAAGCGAATGGCTGAAACATTATTTACAGCGAAATGCGGAGGTGACGCGGAATGAACGCAGTGATTTGGTCGCGCGTATCATCCAGAGAACAGGCGGAGGGTTATTCCATTGACGCCCAACTTCGAGCCATGCGGGATAAGGCTGCCAAGAACGGCTGGACGATTGTCCAGGAATTCGTGGTAGCAGAGTCCGCAAAGCGCGGCGCTGAGCGGGTCGCCTTTAACTTGATGCTTGAATGGGTAAAAGCGAATGCGAAAAAAGAGAAAATCGATGCTATCCTGAGTCACAAGTTGGATCGCATCTGCCGGAACATGCGCGACGCCGTCCGGCTCCAGGAGTTGGAGGATGCGTGTGGTGTTCGGTTGAGTTTTGTTGACAACCAGTTCGGTCCAGGTGCAGCAGGCGCGCTCTCCTTTAATGTCATGGCTGCGGTTGCGCAGTATTATTCAGACAACCTGCGTTCCGAAGTCCTCAAGGGTATGGACGAGAAGGTACGCCAGGGCTGGCCGACCGGCACGGCTCCCTACGGCTATGTGAACGTAAACGACCGCGATGAACCGGTGCAGCCGCACCCCGAGAAATCAAAGACGGTGATCCGTATCTTCGAGTTGTATGCCAGCGGCAAGTATACGTTCAAAAGCCTCGCGGATAAACTTCAGTCTGAAGGACACACTTACAATATAAGTCAGCCTCGCTTCTATAGGACCACGTTTTCATATATTTTAAACAACCGATTTTACATCGGCGAAATCAAGCGCAACGGTAAAATTTACCCCGGCAAGTACAGGTTACTTATTGACAGGCGAACCTTCAATACCTGCCAGGACATCCTGAAGGGCAAGAACCGTCGCACAGGAAATCCGGACATTATGCTGTCAGGGTGCGTCCTGCGCTGCGCTGCCTGCGGCCATGCCATAACAGGCGAGCAGATACGGCGCAAGTTAAAAAACGGCGGCCGCAACGTCCACGTTTACTACAAGTGCGGGAACAACCATCAGCCGGAGAACCATCCCAAGGTTCGCTGGCGCGAGGAAGACGTTGAAACGGCTATTCTGACGGAGTTGGACTCCATACGCATTCCGTCGCCGGAAATTGCGGACTGGTTCAGGGACACGCTGGCCGAGGCATTCTCTGACGTGTCTAATGCCCAAGACCAGCAGAAAAAGATGCTTGCCAAGCGGAAGAGCGAACTCGCCAGTATGCAGAACAGGCTACTAAACGGATATCTTGCAGGGATGATTGACGAGCCCGCGTTCAATGACAAGTCGGTGGAGCTCAAGCGGGATGCGGAAGAGATTGAACGTCAACTGAAAGAGGCGGGAAATTTCGACCCGTCCTACGGGGAGACGGCACTTTCCGTATTCGACTTCAGTCAGAACCTGGGAAATATCTGGCGCGGTTCGAACTCTGCCGTTCGGCGCGAAATCCTGGAATGCGTGAGTTCGAACCGTACGTTAGACAACTTAAGTCTAAATCTGACAAAGAGAAAGCCGTTCGACTATCTCGCCGAACGGCCATTTTTGGGAGATTCTCGGGCCGACTGGATTCGAACCAGCGACCTCTTGCACCCCATGCAAGCGCGCTACCCAGGCTGCGCTACGGCCCGATTCAGTGCGACATTATAACCCCCACACCCGCCTTTGCAAGGCCTTTTTTGAAGATCCGGTGATCAATATCAACGGTTAAATATATTTAACCGTTGAGGAGTCTGACCCAGTTTGGCCGGGCGGCCAAACAAGGTCACTTGCTCAACGGCCTCCTTGTTAGGCTTCGGAATCCGTGAATGCTTACATGGATTTTATTAAACCAGAGGTTGACGCACGGGTTGCAGGTAAGTATAATACAAGGTCGCATGTAACAACATCTCTGGAATAAAGGAAAGAAAAATGAATGGAAGCAGCAACGAAAAGGACCCGAAATCTTGCGGAGCGGCGCAAGGTAACCCCTACGTGGACCCGGATCAGGACGTTATCAACGAGCGCCTCTCAAAGGTGAAGCATAGGATAGTGGTGTTGAGCGGAAAGGGCGGCGTCGGGAAAAGCACGGTTGCGACGAACATCGCGGCCGCGCTCGCAAAAAAGGGCGCAAAGGTCGGGCTAATGGACGTGGACATCCACGGCCCGAGCATACCGAAAATGGTCGGACTCTCCGGCAGGCGCGTGGAAGGCGACCAGAACGGAATCTTCCCAATCGAGGCTGCGGAAAACC
>CAZPHK010000426.1:0-2356 GCA_964586015.1 uncultured Acidobacteriota bacterium
CTTGCCAGTGAAGGGTCCGGTCCTCGCTGGAACCCGCTGTTCTCGGGAGTCGGAGTCGGCTCGGCTGTGGGGATATTGGTCGGGCCTATACCGGTCACTATACTGATGCCATTGATCTTGGGATTCTCGGTTACCGAGGTAAAATCGATGACGATCTGACCGCTTGTGTTGGCTGTGGTAATGAAGGATTGGGAGATACCATTGTTTTGACCTCCAGCGTTGGCATAGATATCGAAGTTGGTGAGAACTTCAGTACTGTTGATTGATACATTGAAAAGCCGACTCCCTGAGGATGTCAGATAGGTTTCAGCAAAATACAGAGTTACTGTGTAGGTATCCCCGGCATACAGGTCCGGGATAGTGTAGCTCATCTCTCCGTAGCGCTCGTTGTTGAAAAGCCCGGTTGGCGGCGTATTAACGGTAATCTGCGAAACATCTATAGTGTTGCTGTTGTTGTGGGTACTTCCGCCGGAATAGTACTGATCTTCCTGGAAGATCCCCAGGGCCGAAGAATTTCCGCAAGCTATGTTGAGAACAGGAGCTGATGTCGGTTCAATAGTCGGTTCAGGGCTGTTCTGGCACGGGAATTCCGAAATGAGCCCCACATATTTCTGAGCAACAAGAAGCGCATCAACGATATCCATTAAACCGGAGCAATTAACATCAGCGCATGGGTGATTGTCATTCGTTGGATTCAATCCCACATAGGCCTGTGCTATAAGCAAGGCGTCCACAATATCAACCCCACCGTTTTCATCCACATCTCCCATGATAACACATGAAGACGCCTGCGCATGTAGAAACAGGGGCAGCATTAATAAACCCAAAAGAATCAAATTAATTTTTTTCATTTTTCCTCCTTTTTCTTAAATCATCTTTTCCATAAAGAATTTAATGATAGCTAAACATTAAATCCGTTTTATGAAAAAAATTTATTGAGAGTTACACTTATAATTTTGTTCGGGAAATCTCATGTCCGGCTGACCCAAACTGAACCTCATTCTGTTCAAATTATAACTTTCCATGACCGTTCTGTAAAGAAAAAACATTCATTCTTATAAGAATTCATCTTATTTCGTGAAAACTGCCATTTGGGATGAATTTGTGCACTTTCTTCCCGGAAAAAGTACAGATCTCTTCCACAAACAGCTTATAATGTGTGAAAAAAATATCAATGTAAGGATATATTGCTTGTTTCTGGGTGGTATGTGCAAAGTTTAATCTGCAATAAAGTCTAAAACATTGAAAAACTTGAAGTTCTCTTTAAAATAATCGTTGTATTTCGGCGTCTTGTAGAGTACTTTGCCATGAGTTCATATTTTATCTTCTCCAAAGAAACAGGAGCCCTGGCTATATATTGAGCCAAGGCCTCCTTTCTCTTTAAACCCGTCTTCCGGCAATATGCTATGCCAGTGAGAATTCCACCTCGCAAAGTTTCCAAATGTCTGGTAGGACAGGACCATTCCTGTCTGCATACTGATAGAGGTAACTTCATTATAATAATCCTGAACCATCCGGAATATTAATCGAGATATATCAGAAAACAGCATTCTGTCATGCTTGAAAAAAACTCTAAGACATATGGGTATAGTGAATACAAATTGTTTGTATTCACTATACAACCATTGTAAAATACTCTTTTTTTTAACCTTACTCTCCGACCGGATACAAACAGCCAGTCGGATATTCTTCTCCCCGTTTTCTCAGCACGGGAAGCTCGATATGAGCCCGACGTAATACTGCGCGATGAGAAGCGCATCCACGATGTCGATGATACCCGAGCAGTCCACATCCGCCAGACTCGAATCGAAATCCGAGGGATTCAATTCTACGTAGTACTGCGCAATGAGGAGCGCATCCACGATATCGATGGTTCCGCTTCCGTTCACATCTCCGAGCGTTCCGTTGTTTGCATGAGGATTGATGCTTATACCGTTGATCTTCGGATTTTCCGTCACTTCGGTTAATTGGATTGCGATCTGGCCGCTCGAGTCCGCGGTTGTCGTGAACGATTGGGCAATCGCCTTGTTCTCTCCTCCCGCAGATGCGTAAATGTCGAAATTGGAGAGCGCCTCAGTACCATTAATCGACACGTTGAACAGCCTGCCCCCAGCGGATGTCAAATACGTCTCCGCAAAATACAGCGTCACCTCATACGAGCTCCCGGAAGTGAAGCCGGGGATCGTATAGCTCATTGCTCCGTAGCGCTCGTTGTTGAAAAGCGCGGCAGGCGGCGGATTGTCCGTGATCTGCGAGACATCGATCGTGTTCGTGTTGTTGTATGTGCTGCCATCGGAATAATACTGGTCCGGTTCGAAGTTATCTACTGCCGAAGTGCTGCCGCAGGCGATGGAAA
>CAZPHK010000427.1:0-2355 GCA_964586015.1 uncultured Acidobacteriota bacterium
ATAGCCGGCTTTCTGCCGTCAAGTGAGAAGGTCAGAGGCGTTTCAGCAGCGGTGAAGTGGTCCCTTCTAAAATCAAGTTCGTCTGTGACATATCCTTCGCTCGAATCGATATACTCGCCGTCCAGGTCACCTTTGGCATTGGGGCCGTAGAGCCTTTCTCGAAGTTCAGGATTCCACTTGTTCTTGAAATCCGTAACTTCGCCTTTGATGTTCGGCATGGAATTTATGCTCCAGACTGCCCCGTTGCACCAGGGCGTGTCCTGCATGCGGGCTGTGAATTGTCCCGTTTGGTCATGATAACCGCTGGTTAATAAGGCCCTGGCCCGGGAGTCCGATTTTTCATCAGCGAGACGCCGGGCTTCTGCCAGAGCACTTTCAAGTGTGCGGGGCATCTCTTTGGGCATGGACATCCACCAGGTCATCGGCTCTGTGTAACGGAAAGTAATAATCCCGTTTTTATCGTCCCACTGCGTTTCGTTGGTTCCTTCCTTAAACTTGAAGCCGAAGTCTTGCCAGTTGTTAACGTCGCTGATTTTTGCGAAAGGCATCCAGAGTCCCTGCTCAGGCGTCCGGCAGCGAAAATGATCCTGGAAGATTTCGTAGTATCGCGCGAGGGCGGCACGAAATTCCCATTCCGGATCGAATGTGAATTTACAGAAACGCAGGCGGGCCTCTGGTTTCTCCGGCGCCAGGCCGATATCATAAGCCAAAAACAGCTCTTTTGTTTCTGCGTTGTAACCGACGCGGAAAAATGCCGGCCGGTTCATGTCAATCCCCAGGCCGATGCCCTGATTGCCGCTGACCAAAGCAGTAAACGGATAACGTGACAGCCGGCCGTTTGCTCCTGCCGAGAACCTGCCGGCATTCATGTATTCCTGGTTCGTTTCGACCGCCAGGCTTCGACGTGGATCCTGTAGCCAACGGCAATTTTCTAAAAATACTGGAACAGCATAAACCAAAGTGATGGCTCGATCTTTGCCGGTCGTGTCTGAGATAGTGACATCGAATAAAGTAGCATTGCTTGTTTGCTCGGTGTTACACTCAAGCTCCAATCCTATAGTGCTTCGTTCGATTCGGACAAAGTTGGTATCGGCAGCAACGTCACGAACCTGGAAACCTTCTACTTTTAAATCCGATAGTGAGACAGGTACGCCGTCGAACAGACATGCTCCGGCCGGCGGCTTCAGAACGCGAAGTTCAGGATTGCGGAACCAGGCTTTGCCGGGGTGTTGACGCAGGAGCATGTGAAAAGATAATGATTTTACGGGCTTTTCAGGAAATATGATGACTTGTACTTTTTCCCAATCATGAGTCCCGATATTGAAATGGGCAACCTGGCCCCAGAGAGGGCTGCCGTCGGAATAGACAAGATCAAGATAAAGAGAATAGTTGCTGTCTCGACCACCGCCCACCTCATCAGCTTTGCTCCAGGCTACTGCTACAATCGGCTCGGGCTTGCTCTGGTTTAGTGTGACGGTTTGTGAAACACCCCTCTGTGCCCGGGCGTCGGATGCATTGTCGCAAATAAAGGCACCATCTTTTTTTTCGAAACCTTTTTGCCAGGGCCTCCAGGCACCCGGGTCGAGCAGATTCTCGCCGGCATCGCCGGCGGCGAGGACCTTCTTTAGCAGCACGCCATCTCGTACGATTTGAGAATTCACACTTTTCTCAATGGTCGCTGCAAATATGATGTTCAGTGGTGTCAATAAGACACTTACTGAAAACGTTATGAAGGTGTGTTTTAAAAAGTTTCTGTCCATTGCATGTCATCCTTTAATATTACCATCGTAATATGCCCGGCGTTTGAAGGATATATTACCTTATTTGCTGTATGATTGCACTGCATTCTATAAACCTTATTTTTGTCCGAATCAGCGTTTTATGTGGCAGGGGGATTGTTCTGTTCGGTCATCTTTGGTATTCTCTGTTTTACTTGAAAGGTGTTTATATGAAGTTCAGATGCAGAAATCTGCTTGTCCCGATAGTCTTTCTTGCTGCCGTTTGCTTCGTCACCATTGTTGGGCCCTGGCCTACGTACAAAAGCGGTTTTAAAGATAAGCCTTATTACAAGGACGCCCTCGCTACGATTAAGCAACATAGCAAGGGTATTTCCCAAAATTCTGTCATAGGACGGTTCGAAGCGGGTTGGGGATCGTGTTCAATCGCACCACCGATAGGTACTCCTCTGGCTGGATTTGGAGAACGCAGGGGCAAGCCATCGACCGGCGTACATGATGAAATCTTCGTCAAAGCGATTGCAGTCAGCGACGGTACAGATAAGGCTGTGATTGTCAGTGCGGACATGCTAATAATCCCAGAGAACGTGGCCGAGCTGGTCCGGGTTCGTGTCTCTCA
>CAZPHK010000428.1:0-2323 GCA_964586015.1 uncultured Acidobacteriota bacterium
AGCTGTACGACTTCATAGACGGATTCTGAGTCTCCTCTTATAAAATTGGATAAATACAGGAGAGCCGCCCTAAAACAACTTAACGCCAATTCGGGCCAAGGCTTCAGGAACGTATACCCTTATCAAAAACTTCCAGCCTTTGGAGCAGGATTTTCGGGTCCTTTCGCCAGGATGCCGGCGAGGCAATCAGCATTTTGCTTTGGGCTAAGGTGGCATGAGATTCATCACGCAGAATTTCGAGGAACGCGTTGATCTTGGCCAATTCTGCTTCATTTGTGATCTTCCCAATCTCTTTCCCAAGGAAGAAAGCACTGGTTTCCTCGTATGACAAGCCCGATTGAAAAACCTCATCATCAAACCTTCTGGGATCATCTTCTGCGAGAAACTCTTCCAATATGTAGGCCAGATCAGCAAGATCTCTTGTCCGCTCGGCAGGGCTGTCCTGGAATGCAATCATTTTCAGGGTCGCCACTACTGGAATCCGGGCGACGTGCAAAAAAAGACCGTCTGAGATTTGTATCCGCTCATTATTTTCAAACGCAAGCCGAAGCCCAAGGAGGCTCATACGATTTCCACTCTTCGGCCAAACAATCTCCCGGGCCGCCAATAATCTCGGGCTTGCCGGAATGATGTCGATACGCACCCCTCCGGGTGCAGTCCATCGGTGCTCGGGTTTCGACTCAGGACTCCAACCGGGAAGCCTTTGGAGATCTGACATGAACGTCTCAAGAGATACCGATATCGAAAGATCCAAATCATATGTTTTGCGCCAGCGCATATCCATGAAGCAGCCCAGTGCCGATGCACCGACGAGCACCATTTGCTCTTCCGTCCAGACCTTCCGCAAAGTCTTCAAAGCCGATATCTGCTCGGACAAAAATGAAACTGGAATCATAGGTCTATGTAGTTTTCCCGGATCTCAAGGGCCGTTTCACGAGCGCGTGGATCGGCGTTGATCATCAAATCAGCAAAAACCAGCAAAGGATGCACTGTATGAGGTTCAATTCCTTCGAAAGCCGTTTTGTTTGGAGTGCGCTGTATGATCAGCGGTCCATCAGCTGCGGGGAGTGCTCGCAACCTTTTCGGAAGATCATTATCCGGATCGCACACATGCAGAACAGTTTCTTCGCCACGATAGTGCTTTGTGATCCTCATCGCCGCTGATCCGCCACCCCATGCCCAAACCAGTGATTCTCCCAGTTCCTTTTCAACCCTTTCCTCCAACGCTGAAGGATCGAAATCCTGAGTACGAAACCTTCCCAGGATCATCCGCGGGCGCAGTGTTTCGTAGCCTTGGATCCAGCGCTCCAACAATGCTTTTGGATTCAAAACGTTGCGCTGTCCCTGTACTGGGCTTACAAGGCCCTCTTGAACCAACCGGGCAATTGTCTCCGCTGACGTAGTCTTGCTCACTGCGGCGTTTTCTGCAAGTGTTCGTACGGGAGAATTAAGAAGTTCGGGTTTGGTGAGGATTGTGAAAAGAACCCGATATCCAGGGATGGCGATTCCCCTGCCTGCTGCAGGCAATTTAATAGGAGGCCGCCCCTCGATCATAGCCATAAAATCAGCGTCAATCTGTATACGACAATTTCCGGCTTTATCGACATAGTTGATACCGCTCTCTCCCAAATATCTGCCGATTTTGCGGGGGACGCTGATGGTAAAAAGCATCAGAGGGTGATCGGATCGCCCGGCTTGCGCAATCAATCCGTCTGCAAGCGCGTATGTCAGGTGTGTCCTTTTCAGCTCCACCAGGAATTCATGAGTACCACGGGAAGTCTCAACATCCAGAATTGCATCCGGATGCTTAGAGGCGCCCTGATTTGACGTTTGCGGATTCGCCTTCCGAATGGACGCAACCTTAACGAAAGGCAGTTCCTGAAGATAACCCAAGTAAATGTCCCAGTTCTCTTTCATGTCCGTTATAGTACAATGTCCTTTAGTAAAGGACAAGCATAAAAAGAGGACATAATAAAGAATTTATTTGTCCCTATGTTTCACGCTTCTATCGATATTGAGCGAACACCGTTTCACTATTTGGCATGGCAATTCGACATTTTCTCGACTTACCATGATGATATTGCACGAATCTTAATCGGCCGAGCGTTTAGATGAGCAGCAACCCATTCGGGCTCATGTCATCAGATTCGCGATCGTTTTTATTTTCTTCCAGGCTTCGATTCCATTAGACCAGGCTACCACCCAGGAGTTGCAGGCAGATGCAAGCTCATCCGGATCGCCTCCGGAGCCAACAATGTCCACAGTTCTTCGGCGCCTCGAATTGTTCCACCATGATGGGATCTGCGCATTATCCATTCCCAGG
>CAZPHK010000429.1:0-2321 GCA_964586015.1 uncultured Acidobacteriota bacterium
ATTTCCTTTGGCATCCGGCAGGATGGTGGCGTTGTAACTTACAGGGACTGTGTTTCCGTCCCGGGCGGCGACTTCCAACTCGTAGTCGGATATACTTTTGTTTTCGAGCACCTGTTTGATACCGTCCCGGGCACGATCGGGATCGGTGAAAAATTTGTGCAGCGGCTGACCGACCAGTTCCTCCTTGCCGTACCCGCTGATCCGCTCGGCAGCCGGATTGACTTCCGTGATAATCCCGGAAATATCTGTTACCATCAGGATATCCACCATGCTGTTCGTGACTGTCTGGCGATAGGCGCTGACGCGTTCCATTTCATCCGTTGTGGATTGAAGTTCCTCGTTGCTGGCCTCCAGCTCTTCATTGTTGGCCTCCATTTCTTCATTCAGCGCCTGCATTTCTTCGTGACGCTTCCGAACTGTTTCGAGCAGCGCCTGAACCCGCAGTTGTGCATTTTGATAGCGATTGGCTTTAGCAAAACGATTTTTTTCCAACGACAACATCATGTATGAAACAGTCCCTTCCCATGATTCCCATCCGATCCTTGGTATCTCACGCATGCCGCGGACAAAGTGCCCGCGCCGAATGGAAGCACCTGCGCACAGGCACCTTGGAACTCATGAGAGCCTGAATTGTGCGCGGTTGAACGTATAAATCTCTCGATGTCTTGACCTTTCTCATGTTTTTACTCCTTTGTCCGTTGACGATATCGTAAAAAGTTACAACTTGTCATTTTTCAGTATCTCCACAATCTTTCGCGCAATATCGCTCACGGGAAGGATGTAATCAATTGCATTCGCGGCAAATAGCCGCCCTGGGCATATCGAAGTAGCGTGACGTCTTTTCATCCTGAGCTATGGTTATTCCCCCTTTTGCCTTGATTTCCCGGCAGCCGCGTGCGCCGTCATGACCGGTCCCTGACAGGACAACCCCGATCACGCGGCGTCCGAAGGCATTTGCAGACGACGTGAAGAGGACATCCGCCGAGGGACGCACGTAGTTCACCGGATCGTCCGTATTCAGATACACGCGACTATCCCTGATTACAATATGCTTTCCCGGTACGGCCAGATAAGCGACTCCCTCCTCCAGAGGAAGCCCGTCCTCGGCCATGATCACACGCAATCTGGAAGAGCGAACCAGATGCTGCGGCAGATTAGACGTCCGATCAGACCTGAGATGCTGTACGATAATTATTGCCGCCGGCACATCGGCCGGAAATCCGGAGAATACCTGCGTCAGGGCATTGATCCCCCCTGCCGAAGAGGCGATAGCTACGACTCGTTCGACCGGGGTCCCTGAATTTTGAGATCCTAATCCTGTCTCTTCGATTTTAGATTTATGCTCACGGCTGTTGTCTTTGCCCATATACCGTCTCCCGGCGGACAGGCGGAACGTCTGTCGTACCATCGAAAATATTTTTCACCCTTATCCCGGCAAATTAACGCTTCTTTTCCTGAATAACTTTGCCGTCGTATCAACGCAGTCAAACATGGGCTTTGTGGTTGTTGCCGGCATTTCAGATTTGCCCAGGAGCAAAAATGCGCCGTCTTTCATCCCCTCATGGAAGGCCGTAAACACCCGTGTCTGCAAAGGTGATTCAAAGTATATGAGCACGTTGCGACATACGGTCAGATCCAGATTCCGGTAAGGCGGATCACCGGTCAGGTCGTGTCTCTCAAATATAACCGATTTCCTCAAAACCGGTTGCACCCGGAAACCGCTTTTCTCCTGGAGAAAATACTTCTCAAGCCACGGCGTTTGTATGCCTTTTACGGCCCCGCTATTAAAGATACCATCCTCGGCTTGCTTGAGCGCCCTGCCGTCAATATCGGTTGCCATAACCGTAATATCCCACAGGGCCATATCCCTGCCGAGAAACTCCATCAGAATTATGGCGATAGAGTATGGCTCCTCGCCTGTGGCGCAGCCCGCATTCCAGATACGGATAGCTTTGCCCGTCCCGGCATTCCGGCTGATAACCGACGGCAGCACTACCTTCTCAAGGGCCTCGAAAGCCGCGACATCGCGGAAAAAACTAGTGACATTGATTGTCAGGTCGTTAAAGAGCCTGTCGTACTCCGCGGGGTCCTGGCTCAGGACATGCTCGTAGCCGGCATACGTATCAACGCCGCGGGCTCGCAGGCGCCGTCCTATACGCCGTTTCAGGGTAGTTTCTTTATACTCCCGAAAGTCAAAACCCCCCTCCCGGTAAATTTTCTCCAGAAAAGATTGCAACTCCAGGCGCTCTTCCTTCATGCTGTTTCTTTTACCACTTCGCTCATCGAGAGCTTTGAATATTCACCTTCCATGTCATTCTAAA
>CAZPHK010000430.1:0-2305 GCA_964586015.1 uncultured Acidobacteriota bacterium
CGTTCCTGACGTTCTTCAAAGGCATCGGCCATTTCATCGGCCAGATCGAGATAGAGATTGGTTAAGGGGCTGACGATGGGTTTGAGAATAAATCCCACTATCGGGAAGATTACCGGGGCCAACACCGCGACGCCGGCGACGGCCAGTAAGGACACGAGAGGACGGGCAATAAAAAAATTAAACATGGCTTACCTCCATGCGGCCAGGAACTGAACCGGAAAGGTGGGGCAAAACCAAGATAACCCGGGCGCGTCCGGCGAAATTACCCGGCCGACCAGCCTGGACAGGCGGCGGGGACGCCAGCAGGGGCTCACCCTGTCTATAGCGATTGCCAAAAGTTTTTTCTTACCCCCCCTCTCCCTAACCCTCTCCCCAACCGTGCTCTTCTCGAAGCATATTTTTTCCCACAGTAATCATGATAGCACAAAATTATGGCAAGACCTCAATGAGATATGGAGAAGGGGCCGTGCCCGCCGATTCCTCGGCTTGATGGGTGCGGAAAACGCCCCCTGCAGCCGCACCGGCGAGACGCCTGTGCCACCAAATATTTTCCTGGGCCGGGGAGGCAACGGTTAGCGGCGCCGACGGCGAGAGCGCCTCGGTGGGCCGGGGCGACCTGGTGACCTTTCCGCCAGGCATGTCTCGCGTCTGGAAGATCAGCAAGGAGGTGCGGAAGCATTACCGGTTCGGGTGAGGGGGACGCGGCCGCGAGCTTTCCGAAGCAGGAGCTTCGGAAAAAAAGGGCGTTCCCAAGCAGGAGCTTGGGAACGAGGGGGAAAATAGGAATTAGTATTGTCAAAATATATAGATACAATATGCATAGGATGTCTTGTTACCAGCCATGATCAGTCGATAGCAATAGCTGCGGCTATTGCTTGTCGGCGAAATCTCTTTGTTGGACATCAGTTGGCACTGTTGTTATGTCCACGATGAACTCTGCGTATTCATTATAACCTTCAAGAAAGTCATCCAAGCCTTGCTGATCAACTATACGTAAATTACATACTGGATTCTCTACATAAGGGATAATAGTTGTCAACCGATAGCGAGCGTTCCTATACTGCTCCACTTCTACGGAAGTGATCGTTTTCGATTCTGCCGGCTGAAAGAAGTATTCTTTTGATAGCCAAGAAAGCCGCTCTAATAGGGATGTTCCTACATTTATGATCGCTTTTGCATCACTCTCTCGTATTTCCTCGCCGTGAACTGCGCGATTGCAGATAGCAATAACCTCTCGAATTGGACTGGAAATGTTTGAAGGAAATAACTCTTGACTTGTTAGAGTATGAACCATCCTGCCGAGTGAAATCGGAAAGGGTGATTGTTGCTCATCTTGAGTCCTCCTATACAAATTCGAGATCACCTTCTCTATTTCAATTCTTAGCTTTGCTAATGCAATGACAGGGTCGGATTCGGCAAGTTCTTTTATAGCCGTGACTGTGCTTTCAATCTCGGACCTCAGTGCCGTTTCCGGAGGCGGGGAGGTATCAGCCAGCTGGCTCTCTACTTCATTCTTTATCCTTCGTACTTCCTTTGGATCAATTTCGGCCTCGAATTCGCCGAACTTTATACGCCGAATTGCGGATAAGAATGGACTCAGAAATATGATAAGAACAAGAATAACCGAGGTGTTGTCAACCAAAATGCTATGCCCAGGAAGACTGTGAATGACTAACAGCAATAAAGCGAGTAGTGAAATCATCCACCAAAGATTTCGAATCATGAATGTAGGCATTTTATTTTCTCTTTTTTTTTAATCTGTCAATTTTTATACGATTAGTAGATGTGCCGTTTCATGCGCGCGTTTGCATTTTTTTCCCCACATTGTCACAAGCAGAAGAAAATTGTCAATGCCGCGAAGGCAGAATATTGGGAGTTTTCGCCTCGTTCCCAAGTGCAACTTGGGAACGAGTTAAAAAATATTAATCCTTGGCCGGTTCTTCTGAATCTTTAAGGTCCAGGGCGCCGGAATTTTTTAGGGCGGCGATGCCGCCCTGGAGGTTGAGGGCGTTGGTGAGGCCGGCGGTCTCGAGTTGGCGCAGGGCTTCATAAGAGCGGACCCCGGAGTTGCAGACCACCAGGAGGCGTTTGTCTTTAGGGATGTCGTTGAAACGGCGGTTCAGGGTCTCCTGGGGGATGTTGAGCCAGCGGTCGCCGAAAAGGTCGACGTAGGGGGCGGCGTTGGCCGCGCCCCGGACGTCCAGGCAGATAGTGTCGGCGGCCTTATCGGTCAAGAAGCATTGTTCGAAGTCGGCGACCTCGATGGGGTGGTTGTAGCCCTCCAAAATATTTTCCAGGGTGTTGG
>CAZPHK010000431.1:0-2300 GCA_964586015.1 uncultured Acidobacteriota bacterium
CCGGAAGCGGTAAAGCGTTGTTTGACAATACCGAAGTTCGCTATTGGTGGTCTCTCATCGGAATTTTCACTTTGCTGATTTTCATCGAAAGAATATTCCGCATCGAACATCTTCAACGGCTGAACTTGCTGGACATCAACTTTTGGCGGCATCTGGAAGAGGACTTCCGCATTGTACTTTTTCAGGTGGTTTCCATTATAACCACCACGGGGTTTGGCACCCGGGACATAACCACAACCTTTTTCGGTGATGGGGCTCGCCAACTGTTTCTAGTGATGATGGTCATCGGAGGATGTGTGGGATCTACCGGAGGAGGAATCAAAGTCCTGCGGATTGCCATTCTTAACAAACTCTTTCGGCGCGAAGTGTATCGCTTGCGCGTACCTGCGCAAGCCATCACCACGATAGTCATCGATCGCGAACCTATCAATTTGGATGAGATTCAAAGAATAGGCGCGCTCTTTTTTGGTTGGATGATTCTGCTCATTTTCGGCGGAGGAATTACGGAGTTCCTCTCTCATCACACTGGATATCAGGCCTTATCAGGAATGTTCAGTGCCTTGGGAAATGTAGGTCCATGTTTCATTTCAGTCTCAGACATGGCGAAGCTCCATCCGATGATCAAAGTAGTCTACATTATGGGCATGCTGGCAGGGCGTCTAGAGATCTTGCCGGTACTATTGCTTTTTAGCCGCAAAGCTTGGCGGTCTTAACCACTTTCGACAAGGAGTAAATCCAATGCGCGTTGTTGTTGCTGGAGCCGGTGTGATCGGATATCAGGTTATCATGATGCTTGTCGCCAACAAGCATGACGTAGTAGTAATCGATAAAGACAGAGAGACGTGTGAAACCGTCTATACTGAGACAGGCGCCGTCATTATCCACGGCAGTGCCACGGATATCCGGATTCTCGAAAAGGCAGGAGTCAGGAATTCCGATGCCATGGCCTGTGTTCTTAGAGATGACGGTGACAATATCGCCTCTGCTATCCTGGGCAAAAGCTTAGGAGTCCCGTCGATCATTGCCGTATTGAGAAAGCCCGATTATGAGGAAGCCTACCGCACCGCCGGTGTTACGAAAATAATCAGCACGACTGATCTACTGGCTCATCAGATCATGATGGAAATCGAACAGCCGAAAGTCAAAAAAATCATGTCCATAGGCGGCGGAAAAGCAGAAATCTATGCGGTCCAGGTTCCGGTTGACGCCAAAAGCGTCGGGATGACAATCCGAGAAATCGCCCAGCATAAGAGATTCCCTCAAGATTGTGTTTTTATGGGAATTTACAACGAGGAGGAGGACAATTTTTCCATCCCGCGCGGAGATCATACGCTTAATAAATGGGACACTGTATTTCTGATCTCACACAGCGGAAGCGTCAAAGAGGCAACCGATTTT
Source organism: uncultured Acidobacteriota bacterium (assembly GCA_964586015.1). Lineage (GTDB taxonomy): Bacteria > Acidobacteriota > UBA6911 > UBA6911 > UBA6911 > UBA6911. The sequence continues at coordinate 1,399 of CAZPHK010000431.1, forward strand.
CTCACCAAGAAATAAGACCGAGGCATAGCATATGGTTCCGGTCTCCTGAATGACTTGACCGAGTCGATCCAAGAAGCTGTCTCGATCTTCATTGTCACGGAATATTTTCCGTCGTTCAAGCCCTCTGAATATGATGTGATGAAGTGCCCCCGGAGCATCGATTCTTGATTTGCGTGGCATGCCTCCCCCATACCAGCCTTCATGGGCAAAAGCAACTTATAATTTTACTCCCGTCCCCAATCACACCCTTAATCTCTGTGAATCCCGACCTGTCGGGAACCCGCATGCGGGGTGGTGTGGGGGCTGGGGGCTAATTACCCCAGGCTACCTGACTATGCTACTGTCTCGCTCAGGGACAGCCCAAGACTGTTTTCAAGCCACGATACGATCTGCTTCGCGCTCGACACATCATCAGAAAGGAAGAAGGCTACAAGCTTGGTTTTGCCGTCTGACATGTTGATGTCGCCGTAGAACTCGATTGCGTCGAGCGGAAGTGGATAGCGCCCGGCCCATACCGCGTTTCGCGTAAGTCTTCGAAGAAGCAGTTCCTGTCGCTCGCTAGGAGATAGACCGGCTGCTACTGCAAGCTCGTACAGATCATGACTCCTGAGCGAATTGGGCAGCCGACCGGCCTTTTGAGCCTGTGTTTTAAGGTCGTTCTTGGACTGGCGAACAAGCGCCGCCTTGAGGATGTTCTCGCAGGCGTAAGCTACGAGCATGAAGTAGACTGGGCGAAAGTCTTGCCCGATAGGGTACTCAGTTTCGTCGAGCGCGTTGGCAAGCCAAGCGCGCTCTCGCTCTACGATGAGAGACTCCATTAGCCTTGCGGAGGCCAGCAACTCCTTTGCTGTACCTACCCATCGTTCCTCACGCGCGAGCTCCGCCGCATACTCGTTGCGGAG
>CAZPHK010000432.1:0-2295 GCA_964586015.1 uncultured Acidobacteriota bacterium
AGCGTGATATCAATATCGCCCTCATGAACGAATTGCGCATCATCTTTGACAGAATGGGTATTTCAACCCGGCAGGTGCTCGAGGCCGCGAGGACGAAATGGAATTTCCTGCCGTTCGAGCCGGGGCTCGTCGGCGGTCACTGCATCGGAGTCGATCCGTACTACCTCGCCTATAAAGCGGAAGAGACCGGTCACCATCCGCAGATCATCATGGCAGGAAGAAGGATCAATGATGCAATGGGACGCTATTTCGCCCGCGAGATGATCAAAAAGTTGATTTTCAATAAAATCGGGATCAAGGACGCCGGGGTACTGGTGCTGGGGATAACCTTCAAGGAAGACGTTCCGGACATCCGGAACTCGAAAGTGGTATCCATCATCAACGAACTGCGGGATTTCGGCATCAACGTCGACGTATGGGACCCGTGCGCGGATGCGGAAGAGGTGCATGAAGAGTACGGCCTCCTCCTTGTCACCGATCCCCGGCCTGAAACCTATGACGGGGTTCTCCTGGCGGTCAAGCATCAGGAGTTCGTCAGGGCCGGGAAAGAGGGGCTAACCGCCTTCTGCAGAAAGGGCGGCATTTTCTACGACATCAAGGAGGCGCTGTCGTAGGAGGTAAATCCGACTCCGCACCGGCCGGCATGGGCCGGTCCGGCATCGAAAACCCGGCGGAGATGAGCGGGGAATTGCTGCTGGTGTGGTAGCGGCCTTCCGATAATAAGGGAGATTTGACAGGAGATGCTAATCGACTTATATTATTATCCAGCCTGAAAATGACCCCTATCGGTTGCGTTTTCTGCTTTCAGCGGGGTGGCGGGTGAAAGGGACGGCCGTTTTCGGTTAACAGTCCTGTTCCGGTCATTCACATCTGTTCATTAAAGGGGGAATCCATGAATAAATGTCTTCTGGTTGCAGCGGTATGCATTTTAACCGGGTACACCTTCTCCTTCGCCGAGCCCAACGGCGCCGTGTTGTACCGCAACGGGAAAAGGCTGGGATATCACAAAGTGCCGTCAACTGCGGAGCACCATTACTTCGGCTACCTCGAAGGCCCGGCATGGGAGAACAAATACAGCGCGTTCCGTTATTACATCGACAGGGACGACCGGAACGCACTTGATATCATCGGTAAATACAAGGAAGAGGCGATCCTGCAGCATTTCAGCGATCCGTCGGTCGATGAGCACGGCGACTGGCCCTGGGGGACCGACATATTGAAGATAGGCTCCTCGATGGGCGTGGGTTCATTCCGCCTCTATGCAAATAATAAATGGCTCAACCCGCAGATCCCCGAGAACCTCGACAGTCTGGTGGTTGTTATTATGGATTCTTCGGTGCAGACCCCCAAGGTACAGATCGGATACCATGGATGGAATATCGGAAGCGGCGGCAAGGTAACGGTCCTGTGGACGATCTCCACCGCCCTCAATGAACGGCCCACCCGCTGTGAAGTGGCGATTACCGGCGATTACGCCGGGAAGGTCGTTGCCGGCCTCACGAATCATCGTGACAATACCGCCAACCCCAACAAGAGCAGCGTGCAACTCATTCAGGACGAGAGTAAAGGGCTTCTGGCGACGCTGGGGAAGCAGTGCGGTCTGCAGGAAGGTTTCGCCGACACCTGCCTGCTTGCGGTATTCGCCGACAAGTCCTATTTTGACTCGTTCGTCAAAGACGGGGCGGTCAATTACGGCATGGCGCTCAAACCCGATGCGGACAAGAAGGTTAAATGGTCCCTTGCCTACAGCTGGGCCAGGGAAGCGAATCCGCTCTTCAGAGAAGCGAACTGGAAAGAGCTGCTGACCGGCGCCACGGGTATTGCACCGGTATCAGAGCGCGGCACTGCCGCTGATTTTCATTTCATAACGGATACAAGGGAAGTCATTGCCGGTGACTTTTTCTCATTATCCGGAAGATCGATCGGCACACGGTCGCCCGCAAACCGGAATCATCAGCGGCAGGCTTACGGATTGTATATTTTACGGAAAGACAATACCGCTGCAAGGATATTCAACTGCGTGAACCTTCCATTACACCGGAATCCTTGAACGGGCAGGCAGTAGGCAAGAATAGAGGGCCTTTTCATGCAACCCCTCCACCGGCCTCCGCACTGTTTTGACCGGCCCATCATCTTCCACGGCCCGTCTACTTATCCCTCCATTTCGAACGTGTAAGTTCACACAATATATTTACGAAAGAGAAATCGAACAACGCAGTCTCACCATTGCGCTGGCCGCTATAAAATATCAACTCTTACGGGTAGATATCGGTAAAAACATGGTCTTTGACCCGA
>CAZPHK010000433.1:0-2295 GCA_964586015.1 uncultured Acidobacteriota bacterium
TTCAACTGATCAAAATATCATATTGTATTTATGGCATTTCAAACACGATTTTGTATAAGTAATGGCAGGCCAGCTTACCATCCTGCGGACTTGCTCAAGCTGTTCATCTATGGCTATCTGAACAAAGTTCGTTCCTCGCGCGAGCTGGAGAAAGAATGCAAGCGAAACATTGAGGTGATGTGGTTATTAAACAGCCTCAAGCCTGACCACAACACAATATCCAACTTCCGGCGAGATAATCCGAAACCCATAAAAAAAGTGTTCCGCGAAACGGTTCGTATTGCTCAACATTTTAATTTGATCGGAGGAAAACTTCTGGCGGGAGACAGCACCAAGTTCCGCGCACAGAATAGCAAAAAGAACAATTTTAACCAAAAGAAGATCGACCGCCACCTGGAGTATATTGAGAAAAAACTCAGGGAATACAACGAATCCCTGGCTGAAAGCGATGGAGACAAAAAAGAGCATGCAGAAAAAGAAATCGAAAAACACACAAAACGAAAGCAGGAATACAAAAGACTTGAGCTACAGATCAAAGAAACCGGGCAACCCCAGGTGTCGACATCGGATCCGGACAGCCGGCAAATGATCATTCGAAACAATATCACCGAGGTAGCCTATAATGTACAAACCACCGTTGATGCAAAGCACAATATCCCCATAGACTACAAAGTTACCCACCACAACGACAGCAAGGCCATGGGCAATATGCTACGCCGGGCTAAGGCTATACTAAAGCACAACGATTTTACCGCACTCTACGATAAAGGCTACCATACCGGTAGTGAGTTTGATATAGCTGGTCAACTGGGTATAGAAGTGATGGTAGCCATACCGGGAAAACCCCTTAGTTCCCAAGCACCCGATCCGGCCTATAACGTGGAAAACTTTATTTACAACGAGAAAGAAAACACCTATACCTGCCCGCAGGGACATACTTTAACTACCAACGGGACCTGGCATAAGACGGGTAACGGGAGCCGGTTCCAACAATTTAAAACCACGGCTTGTAAAGGATGCCCCGTAAGGGAACTATGCACCAAATCAGAAAAGAACGGCAAGATTGTTCAACGCCGGTTGTATGCAGACAACATAGAGGCCAATCGTGAAAGGATCGAAAAAGACCCGGACACCTACCGGAAACGACAGGCCATTGTAGAACATCCCTATGGAACGATAAAACGACAATGGGGATTTGCCTACATAATAACCAAAAAATACCTGCACAGGGCAAGTGCCGATGTGGGGTTCATGATGACGGCCTATAATCTCAGGCGATTAATCAATATAGTCGGGATAGAGCGTTTCAGGGAGTACCTGGAAACTATGTCTGGTTTTATCTCTGCATTTTTGAACGAAACCGGGCCGATCAGATGCTTTTTAAGCATTTATAATTCCCTGGGGAAAATCTTAATGCCAATTTTTAGTCCAGCCTTAAATCCTGTATATTTAATCCAAAAAACAAATGCCAACAGAAGTTTTTAGACAAACTGACGTGCTGCGCATATGGAAAGTAGCGGTATTCCGCGCTACGTTCTTACCTTGTCTCCCGAAGCTTCAGCATAGGAAGATCCGACGTTAGTGCTATTGCCACAAGGTTCAAAACTTTATTAACCCACCAACCGAGCTATTTTTTATATGCGCTGTTGTGCGGTCGTGCTTTCTATTTTATACTTCCAATATCCTTTTTGTTTACGAATAGATATGCCAAATAAATATGATTATCCTTAATCTCATAAAATATTGATGTCTGCTTACTAAGAACGGCTTTTCTTAATCTTGGAATATGCGTAGAATTGGGAAACATTTTGGGGTTCGTAGAAATCAAATCAATTTGTCTACTTAATTTGTTCTTGAAATTATTGACCTCTTTCTCAGTCCATTTGAATCTCAGATAATCTATAATCTCCTCAAGGTTGTGAATGGCCTCCTCGGTCCAAAATATTTTATAATCCATATTTACTTTTCACTTGATCATGAGGAATTACTTTTCCTTGGTCGATATCATCCAAACCTCTCTGAATGCCTTGCTTCTGGTCTTCAGTAAGATCATTCCACCAATCTGAATGCTTATCAGTTGAATCTTTAACTATCTTGAGATATTGGATTGTTTCATCATCATCAAGTTTAGTCAACCACTCGATAAGCTCTAGTTTTACTGCTTCGTATCCCATGTCTTTTTCTTTCAAAAATACAATAATATCAGATGACAAGCAATTGTCAAAGCCATCTAATTATTAGGGTTTAAAAATAAAAGAAGGAAGATTATTGTTTTAAATATTTACATGCTCTGCT
>CAZPHK010000434.1:0-2276 GCA_964586015.1 uncultured Acidobacteriota bacterium
TGAACAATGACTTAAAAAGCTTCAAGGCTTTGCGGCGGATGGTGGAAAGCTTTGCTGCTGAAGATAAAGCGAGAAAGCTCGAAGAAAGCGAACAGATCACCCAAAATCATCCCCTGATTCGTTCGGGGGAAGACTACGCCGCTTTCTGGGATCAACATGCCGTTTGTGCTGTTGCCCCACCTGAAACGGTTGCAAAGGCAGCCGTTTCTTCCACCCCTATTGTTGAAAATCCACAACTGCGCCAGGTTTGGCAGCAGGCCAGTTGGCCGAAAGTGATCGAGGTTTTCCAACTGAGCGTGGATGATAGGCGCCGCCGCCGGGACGATGAACTCTGGATCAAGTCGCCGTTTACCGGGGAACAGCAGGCGTCGATGCACGTCAGCCTGTCCGCCAACGTCTACAAGGACTTCAGCAGCGGCAAAGGGGGCGGCATCATGCAGTTCTGCCGGGAAATGCTGCATCTCGAAAACCGTGAAATGACCATGCATGAAGTAGCGCAATGGATGGTCTCCAAAGGTATATCCACTCTGGGCCCTCAGGTTGTTCCGGCAGTATATCAACAGCCGCCACCGAAGCAAACCGGTCGCCCCATGGTCAACCGCGCCATCGATATCGATCTGCGTCCTTATTTACGTTCCGATCATCCGGAATTGCATCGCCGGGGCATATCTGCTGCAACCTGCCGTTACCTGGGCTGCGGCTTTCTGCCGCCGCGAACAAACGGGAAAGCGGATTCGCCTCTTAACTTTCGGCTTGTGTTTCAGATCCGCAGCGTGCGGGAAAACGGTCCGGATCTTGAGCCCATAGTTCTTAGCCACAGCGGACGGGCCTTGAGTCGCGAACAGGAGGAGAGGGACGGAAAATACTGGAGCTATCCGTTCCGCAAGGGACTGGAAATCTACAATCAGGACCACCTTCTGATCGACCCGCAAGCCCGCCGCCAGTCCGCTGAGTCCGGCCTGATTCTTGTGGAAGGCTTTTTCGACGCGGCGAAGCTTGTAGAAGCAGGCTGTTGCAATGTCGGTGCCTTGATGGGAGCCCATATTACATGGGAACAGATCGAACGGCTGACATGGATCCATTCCCGGATTCGTTTCCCGCGTATCGTCTTGTTTCTGGATAGAGACCAGGCAGGTCGGGACGGAGCGCAACAGGCGCTTGAACGCCTTCGAGTCCGCGGCTTCGAGATAAGCATTTTTGACTGGGATAGGGCCTCGGGACCTATCCCGGATTCGATCCAGGATCCGGCGGACATGCCCGCAGAACAGCTTCGGCATTTACACAACCAAGGAGACATTTAAAACAATGATGAAAAAGAAAGGAGGCAAAGATCAATGGACGTATCGTTGGTGGAACTGCAGGGTCACCTGAAAAGACTTCGCCTGCACGGCATGAATGAAACTCTGGAAACACGTTTTGTTCAGGCCAATCAAGGAGGTTCTTTCATGGAAGTGTTCGCTTCTCTGGTACAGGATGAAATCGATTGCAGAAACTCAAGGCTCATCGAAACCCGCTTCAAAGCCTCCGGTCTGCCGGAGCGCCCCACCCTTACCGAGTTTGACTGGGGTTTCAATCCGAAATTGCCTAAAAAGGAAATCTACGAACTCGTCAGCTGTAAGTTCATTCGCGATGGCGAGGATGCCCTTCTAATCGGATCGCCGGGAACCGGCAAAAGCCATATCGCAAAAGCCACGGCACAGGCTGCCATCCAGATAGGCTACAAGGTCGTCTATCGGGAAGCCCATCAGTTTTTTGAAGATCTCTTTGAATCCACTCAGCTCAAATACAGGAAGAAAACAACGAAGCTTTTCTCTGAAGCGGACCTTCTGGTCATTGACGACCTTTTCCTGCGTAAGAAAGTGCCGGAACAGGCCGCCGATGATCTGCTCGATATTATCCTGAACCGCTATAGCTGCCGGAAAAGTTCGCTGTTGACGTCAAACCGCCCTCTGGAGGACTGGGGCAAGCTTCTACGCGACAATGCCGCATCATCGGCCATTCTGGACCGCCTCCTTCACCGAGGCCACCTGCTCAAGTTTGAGGGCAAGAGCTATCGTCTCAAAGAAGCATCTCTCCGATTGACGGAAAACAAACGAAAATCTATTGGGTGAAAAAGGAAAAATATGGATCTTTAGATCAATTATCGTTAGGGTATCTTCTACTGTCGCCTGGGGGATTTTGACCCGGCCACAAGTGGGGGATTTTCAAGTGGCCATCGGGGTTTGGAAGATATGGATTTGCCGGGACTGGGCCTGCACCCGCTCAAGGGTAATCGT
>CAZPHK010000435.1:0-1423 GCA_964586015.1 uncultured Acidobacteriota bacterium
TATCCCCCCCTGATTAGATTTGTTGAAAACAAATCTATGGGGGGTAATGTATAGTATATAATACACGTTCAAGGGTGCATTACCACGATCTCGGATTTTCTGGTGTTGATGAAAGTTGCAGGTAAAAATATGCTATGAGGCAGTTATAAGGGAAGCACCAGTTGCACGCGAAGTGCTATAAGCGACAAGTGGAATTATCTTTCTTTTCATCGAGGTTGCGCTCGTTTCTGCCAGTAGATGTCCCATCGTCCATCTTCCGAATGGTACAGCGCACAAAGCGCCAGCATTTCCTCAGCACCGGTGTTTGATACATTCCAAAACTTCTCAGTACCCTTCAAACGCAGAGCAAATTGCTTGATCGCACCTTCCGCAACTCCTGAGCCAATAGGCCAGCCCTGAGCACGGAAATACGGATAATTGATGGCATCCTTATTGTTGGGGAAGTAGGAATACGCATTCTGATAGAGCGTTCTTCGGGGCGAGAGTTCTGGTTCATTTTCCTTGGGCAATCCCATGCGTGTTGAAAGCCGGCGGATGTCCTTAATAATAGCCTCTGCCGCTCCTTGCCACAGCATCTGTTTGTGTTGTTCATACCATCGTGCGCACTGTTGGCTGCCCTGTCCGTAAGCTGCCTTGGCACAGTCTGATAAGTGCTGAACCGCATGAGCCCAATCAAGGATAAAAACGGACTCAGGAAACTGGAGATTCTTAAGCTCTCGAATATGTTTTGCACCATCTGCCACGAATACTTTTGATTTTGCTGTGCGCCAGCCGCGGCGTTCAGCTTCTAAACGCAGCATCCATCCCAATGACTCCCAACTTTCCATAGTCGCCACATACGTCTTTGTCTGGGCTTCGGCTCCCGGATAATCGCCCGATGCAGCGTGGACATCTGGCTTGGCTAACGCGTCATATATAACCCCGATTTTATCTTCCTTCCATCGTTCCCCAGCTACGGGAGCCCGGGTTTGCACCCGTCCTCCATCAGCAGTCACTACTAAGAGTGCCGGCTCATCGGCAGAGAGTACGTCGAGTTTTCCTTGTCTATAGGCTGCTACATCCTGAGCACGCCGCTCTGCCACCGTATGCCCCTCCTTTTCAGTAATAGTTTGAACATGCTTGGCGCTCAATTCAATCCTGGTGTGTACCTGCAAGATTTCCCGCCCATCCTCAAAAGAACGACCAACCACCGCGGCATGACATATCTTCTGTCTTGTCTCCACGCTTGGCCCTGAAGAAGGAATGCCCAAAGCCTCATCCAATGGTGCTGCCGTATGCCCGCAGCGATCACAAACCCCATACGCCCTTCTATACACAATGTCACCTACTGCCGTCTTTAGAACACGACGCTGAGCAGGTGCTTGAATTCTAAGCTTATTCAAACAGTGCCGACACAGCGCTTCTTCAGGGGTTGTTCTTGGAT
>CAZPHK010000435.1:1433-2259 GCA_964586015.1 uncultured Acidobacteriota bacterium
CCTCCTCTAGTCTGGACACCAATAGGTTTTGGGCAATTCTTTCGGCCGATTCTTGAATCCGTTTCACCAGTTCCGCCATGTTCATGTCTTTAGTCATCGGATAGCGTGTTCCTTTGAATTCATCGTGACATACCTGTAAAAACTCCCGCTCATTCAGTGCGCTCATCTTATGGTTCATGTGTGCGGATTTTTTCTATATGATCGATAATGCGCAGCATCTCTCTTTGGCGCTGGAGGCATCTTTTTAAAAAATGAACGCGCGCCTTGCGAAAATGACGATACGCCCGCGTAGCTGCGCGTAATTCCTCGATACGCTCCTTAGGAATCGTCCAAAGCCGCGTCTTCCCGGAAACACTGGCGGTTAAAACAATGCTTTCATGGAGTGCTCCTCGAGCACAACGGCAGGAGGGTTTAGAGCACTTGCGCCGCAACGTGTAGACGGTTCCCTTGGTAAGAGGACGGGCAGAGAGAAAAGAGGTGATCTCAGGAAACCCTGCTTTTGCGAGTTGGATTAACTGCTGCCGAAAATGACTGAGCTGCGATGATCGTATCTGCATGCTATACATATATTATAACATACAGTTTCTATAAAAGTCAACGAGATTGTGGCAGTGCACCCGGGGGTTCAAATACTTCTTGCTTTTGTATATATAATTATAGTAAAATTATTTACTTAAGTGGCTATACCCCATGACGGCGGCTGGATACGGGGTCATAGAAGCCACTTTTTTATTTTTATCAGGCGGAGGTATTTGTGTGTCAGAGACAAAAGGAGAGTTGGGGCCCGTACTTGAGCAGATCGAGCGCGACAAAGGTATAAAAAAAG
>CAZPHK010000436.1:0-2258 GCA_964586015.1 uncultured Acidobacteriota bacterium
GCAATTTTTGTGAGGCTCCAGGAGACTGGGCATCCAGCGCTGGAAAAGGCTTAGGTGCAGTTTTCCCATATGTCCTTCGATTTCATTCCAGGAACTACTGTTTGGTCAGGTTGTCGAGCGGACTCTATTCCAGTCTTTTAAACTTATAGCGCACAGCCATACCGCTATCGGATACTTTCCCTTTCGCAGAGGGTGTCGAACTCATTCCAGGCATAACCAGTTTGTCGTATTGTGGAGACAGTATAAGGATATCGTTGCCTTCCATCTTACAGCCGAAAGTCATAGATGCACCTCCACCGCCCATCATGGATACCAGATGATGAACCACAAACGTGGACCCGTCGTATTCATAAGTTCCTGCATCTGCCATAAAACTCCTGGAGGTTCCATACGCTCCCCCACTTGAAGTGGAACCTTCCTTCTGCGATAAATCGCGGATCGAGCTGTAGTACTTATCCATGATATAAAGCATGAAAGCTTTGGGCACCGAGGTTTCCTTGTTGTCACCGCTGCCGATATCCATTTCCACAATAGTCCATACACCCTTTATAGACGGCTTGACTTTTTCACCGGAATCTTTTTTCTCTTCACTGAAAGCCGTAAAAAGAGGAATCATCAACATTAAACAAAAAAACAGGAAACAGCGCTTCATTGGAATTCTCCTTTCGCAATTTAACATGGATGTTCCGAACTCCTTAGGAAATCCACTACTGGAACCACTATGCATCCGCCTTATTTATGGAAATTCACACGGCATTAAAATACTATATTTTCCGGCGGAAGTGAACGTCATCCCGTGGTCGGAGATCGTTACGATGCCGTGGGGCGAAGCGGGCGGAGGATAAGTAAAATAAAAAGCCTTTATTTTACTAAATCCTTAAAAGCTGATCCGAAAATTAAATAACCGGTATTTCCGCCAATTGTGCCCTCGTTTTGTCCCCACAGAAATGGCCAGTCGTCATAGTTTTCAAAGTGGTCGGGCTTTCTGAACAATAAACCCGGGGCGACATTGCCCGGGATAAATGAGAAGTCAGCCCTGTTATTACCGTAAAAGACTTCTTTGGGACGAACGGCGCCCAGCGTCGCAACCAATGAATAATTATGATAGGGATGACACCCGAATAACCAGTTGGTGGTCTTGAAAGCATGACCGGCGTCGACTATGTCGGGGAAATATTTGCTGGCAAAGCAAATGGTGGTACCAAAGCTCACTATGCTTCCGCCTCCGGCCCAATTGCCGAGACCGATGGGTACTCCGTAGGGATTGTCCTTTTCAAGCCCGTCGATATATTCTTTATACTTAACCAAATAGGGCCGGAGCTTTTCTTTGAAGGATGCGTCCATGTGCGGTATGGCATGCAATGCAGTTAGAATGACGAAACTGACGTTATTATCAAGAGCAGGCCATAAAAGCTCCTGAAATTTATCCAAATATTGCTGCTCTCCGGTTGTGATGTACAGTTGAAGGTTGGTGGACACGTCTGCTGACCGTCCCCAACGGCCAAAGCGGTCCTCCGGCTGATCGGCAAGTAATTCCGTTGCCTCTTTTAAAAGTCTTCTTGACTGCTTCAGCGCCCTTGCCGAAAGATCGTCGTTATATCCCTTCAATGCCCGGCTTGCCGAGGCAAACATTGCCGCTGCCCTGAGATCCAGGCCGGGATTGCGGCTCGTGAATGCCCACATATCATCTTTAACTCCGCTTGAGCGGCCGTCCGGGGCTACTTCGTAGGGGCCTAGGTCTGGATTATAAGGGAGGCCGTCTGTTATGGAGGCTGCATCACCAAGATGATGGTAATTATCAAGAACAGAGTTTGAAAGCGTTTGTGCCATGTGCCCGATAATCTCTGCCTGAGCGACCAGGTTCATTGTTCCGTGTTCGATAAACTGCAGTATGTCCGGCGTCCCGTCCGGCCGGTGAAGATCAACATAACGTTGCTTCTCATCAATAAAAGTCTGATCGCGTAAAGGTTTGAAATACTCCCATGTCTGGACAAAGTTCTGCACTACGGAAATGTTCGATCCTGTCTCGATATCGAAATCTCCGGCATCGAAAAAACCGCCCGTGTTTAATCCGGGGATCGTTTCCAGCGCTTTGTACTTTGTATCGGTCGTAGGGCCCTGTCTATGGAGGTCAAAGTGATCGGTGTTCGGCGGAGCCTGGAGATAGCTTTCCTTAAAAGGCTCGCCGTGCCACACCCTGTAAGCCTCGTTTACGAACATGTGATTCATATGTATTGGGATCCATATATCGCTGGTGG
>CAZPHK010000437.1:0-2258 GCA_964586015.1 uncultured Acidobacteriota bacterium
GCCTCGCAAGCCCTATGCGCGCGACCCACTGTACTTTTACCACGGGCTGTTAGGGTGCGGTCTAAAGCCTACCAGTCGTTCAACCTCAGCGTCTCGGACATAGCCGCACTCTGTTCACTGCAGAAATCAATCGACAGGAAGCCTGCAATCGTTGACAGGTCCGCCGCGGGGCAGTTCCCGAATTCACGAAACGATTCCATTTTCTGCTCCCTGTCGTCAGGAAATTCAAGCGGGTGATCAAAAACCACCGCGGCCTGATACTCTGTCCCGCCTTCCGTATTGACATCGGAAGAGCGGATCACCAGGCCGGCAACGGGCATACTCCCTTCCAAGGTTTCAACATTCAGCCGAATGCGTGTACCCGGCACCAGACGTCTTGGAGTCCGCAGCAGGGTGCCTCCTCTGGAGATGTCGACGATATCTATCCTGGAACCTGCGGCGGATCTGATTCCACGGATTGAGGGGGCATCGGAAATTCCGTACCGGGGCCATTGCCGTGTGCCGGGCCCGGAAAAAAGCCTGATTTTCATCGATCCCAATCCTCCCCTGCTGCAATTCGGAGCTTATGAGGATGCCTGCGGTCCACACCGGGAATTCTACTACAGCCTGCAACAAAAAATCCCGGATGAAAAAGCGGAAAGGAAAGACGATAATACACCGTGACTGCAGTCATTCCGGCTTTCCTGCGGCATCGGGCAACTTGTAGTAGTACCAGCCGACGCGGGTGCGTTTTTATAGGCTGCGTCCGCGATGCCGTCGACGACAATATCAGCTGTAGTGAATAAAGCTTCAAGTTCACTTCGCGGATACTGGGCTGAGTCGTAGCTGCCAACATAGTCGATTATGTTGCTTTTCCGGGAGCCTGCCCCGGTTTTATCTGTCGCTGCCTTCCCCGGTTTTTCGGCGCCGCTTGCGGTGATTATGATCAGGATGCCGGCCGCCGCCAAGGCGAAAGAAAGGATTCGCAATCCTCTTCTAATCATCAATAAATCCCTCATGATCTATCTTAACCCGACTAAAAATATCAGGATCTGCATTCATTTAGCAATGCTATGCGGATTAAGGATTCTCGCAACTAAATGTTACAAGTGGTTTGATCTTCCGTATTTATTCCTGCATGTAAGCCCCAATATTATGCTCACTGGGCCCTTACAGGCATTATTTGATACGGTTTGAAGGGGTCGCTCAAAATGCTGTCCCGATTTATATCGCCTGTTGTAAAATCACATCCCGGTTCCAATGAAGATTAAAAGGTACGGGATTGGAAAACAGGAATGATTTCTTCACATATACCCGAAGCTGCGATTCCGGTGACCGCACTATGACACTTCTTTTTTACCGGAGTACCTGAGACCCCTATGATATGGAAACGAAACGCACCGGGATCCTTCGCAGGTCCGGCATCTCAAAAGTACCTTCCCTGGATGCTTCTGCTGTTTTTTGGAAGCGGGTGTGCGGCTCTCATATATGAAATAGTATGGCTCCAGCTGCTGGAACTGGTTGTCGGTTCTTCCGGAGTATCTCTTGGAGTGCTGCTCGGCACCTTCATGGGCGGAATGTGCCTGGGCAGTTTGCTGCTACCCCGCATAATTTCACCCAGGCTTCATCCTCTGCGCGTTTATGCCCTGCTGGAACTGGGCATAGGCTTTTTCGGGATAGCGGTCCTGTTCGGACTGCCTGTTATTGCCGATTTCTATACCTCCCTCTACTGGCACGGAATATTCTCCCGAGCATTGGTTGCCGCGGTGTGCCTGTTGCCGCCCGCCGTGCTGATGGGAGCAACGCTTCCGGTTGCCGCTCGATTTGTCGAATCGACGCCCCGAGGTGTTTCCTGGATGGGCTTCTTTTACGGCGGAAACCTGATGGGCGCCGTCGTCGGCTGCCTGGCGGCCGGATTCTACCTGCTGCGAATCTATGATATGCCGACAGCTTCCCATTGCGCCGTCGCGATCAATGTTACTGTCGCCCTCATCGCATTCATTATTGCGGCAAAAAGTTCGTATCAAACCACCGCAGCCGCTTCACCGGAAGCATCGGCGGATTATGCTCCTTCCACCGGTCTGGTCCATCTGGCCATCGCCCTTTCCGGATTGTGCGCTCTGGGGGGTGAGGTTGTCTGGACCCGCCTCCTGTCGCTGCTGCTGGGAGGCACCGTCTATACATTTTCCATCATTCTGGCCGTATTCCTGATCGGATTGGGAATCGGCAGCAGTGCGGGAGCGGCTTTAACTCGTTCTTCCTTTAATCCGCGAACGGGA
>CAZPHK010000438.1:0-2256 GCA_964586015.1 uncultured Acidobacteriota bacterium
TTGGGAGCCTGTGCCACGCGCTGCTCGAGCTCTTGGTTGAATTTGCGGATCTCCTCCTCCGCCTGTTTGCGCTCGGTGATGTCGCGTCCGGCCGCCAGCACGCCGGCTATTCTGCCATGATGGTCGTATTCCGGTACGATGACATACTCCAGAAAGAGCTCTACGCCATGGGTATTTACCCAAGTGAACTCAATTGCCTGGGAAGCTCCGGTTTCCATCGTTTGCCGGAGTTTTTTCACGTATTCATCGACGACAGGACTGGGGACTTTGGGAATATCAGTATAAGCCACACCGACGACTTCCGCTGCAGACAGACCGCTCGTTTTTTCCCATGCGGGATTGACATAAATCCGCCGCAGGTCCAAATCATAGCGGACGATCGGATCCGGAACACTCTCGATCAGGATACGGTACTCCTGTTCCACCTGTTTGTGTTCGCCGATTTCACGTTGTAGATCGGCGCTGGCTTGTTCCGCACGCTGCCGCGCTTCGACAGCCTCTTTCATCATATCAAGGGCGGCAAGTCGGGAGGCGGCAAGCGCTTCGTTGGAGACGGTCAGCTCATGCGTGCGCTCCTCTACCTTGCGCTCCAATTCGTCATGGGCCTTCTGCAGCAAGTCTTTCTGCCAGAGATTTTCAAGCATGAGAGCAACGTAGTTAGAGAGATTGCTGATAAAAGGCTGATACAACTCACTCACACAGGCATGATCGATCTTGAAGACAAAGAAACCGAAATGATGCTGATAGGAATCGATGGCGATGACTCGCATGCCAGGCTGATCGGCCAGGTTGCACTTGACACTCGAAGTGGTTGGAATGAGCGTGTCGTCTTCCCAGGCTAAGTGGCGCAATGTTTCGCATTCAGCGCAAACGCTGCTTGCCAATTCGCCTGCTTGGACTGACTTACCTCCCAGACAGACCCGACAGGCGGTGATCCCGGGTATTGAAATCAGGATCTGGGCATAGAATTCAGCGATACGGATGGTGTCGGGCAGCGTAAATATGACATTTTGGGCCGCCAGGATCTGTCCCAGAATGCGCGCATCCGCCTTTTGCCAATCCTGACTCGGATTATCCTGCTGATGTTCCTCTTCATTCATGGCTTTCCCTGTTCATTTAACTGATTCCATATTGTTGACGGGCATGTGCTATGCTCAAGACCGGTCAGTTTCGATTCGAGCAAAACCGGCCTTTCCGATCGCAAACGCATCAAACATTCGTTCCTAACTTTGCCAGGAATTCCTCCGGCTTAATGTAAAACGGATTCATGACGATCTGCCCCTGCGCGATCATATAAGGGTGCACTTGGAGTACTTTGAACAATGTGGCGCCGTCAAAAAGACGGGCGTCATATTGGCACATCCCGATAAAGGGAAAAGTTTCGGTGATCATATTGATTCGAACTTCATACTCCAGAAAACGGTCAGCGCCGGAAATGTCGCGAAGCACCCAGCTCATCTCACCACAGGCGCGTGAACCGCGATAACCAGCTTTCTTGGCCATAGCGAAGCGGGAGACCATATTCTCGATCACTTCCTGTGGTACGAATCGTCCACTCGGACAGTAGGCGCTCTCGGCGTTGGTGATACCGAAAGCATCATCTTCCTCGGCCTTCGGGAGTTCTACCCCCGTCTCCAAGAGCCATGTACGGATCTCTTTCGGAGAAGTCGTGTCCGCGAAATAGCGCACCAGTTCTCCCTGTTTAATTCCGGCGGCCAGATATTCAGAAACGATTTTGCGACGCTGTTCCTCGCTGTCATAGATCAAACACGTGTGATGACACTCCGGAAAAACCTGTTGGGTGAATCCCCTGTCTACTTCCTGTCCCTGGTCGTTCATGGCAGGTCTCCTTTCATGAACCCGAAGATTTATAATTAGACCACCGCGATGCCTTTTCCAATGTCAAAAAGGTGAATTTCAACAAATTCTTTACCGCCTACAGTAACACTCTGGGTCTACTTGCTATCTCGTACATGATGATCAATTCTGAGAGTTTCTTCAATCCATCTATTGTATGTATTTTTAAAATATTCAATTGATCTACTATGCAATAATTCAGTCAATTTCTTATAATTGATTAGGCATATCTTTTCCTTGGATTTTGAATTTCATTATATCCGCAAAATTTCCATCCCAAAAGATGAGAAACAGTACCGGTGCGTACCATATTCATATCAGTGTAAATCATGCAGCATAATAGGTGATCATCACCCTCGATAGCCGTTGCATGGTACCTCTGTCTTCCCAAAATGCGCC
>CAZPHK010000439.1:0-2233 GCA_964586015.1 uncultured Acidobacteriota bacterium
TTCGGCTACACCATGGTTCGCTCCAAGCCCTGGGAGCTGGCGGCCGAAGTTCAACTGGAGACCGGAGTTAAAACCACCGCAGCCGGCGACGGAATGGAATTCGATTTGGAGAAACAACTGTTATAACGTGGCGTCAGAATAAATTATCCCCGATCCAAGCCACTCGCAGCGCAAGAGCTTGTCCGCAGGACTCATAACAAGACGCACTCGGCAACAACTCCCCAAAAATGGTTGACAAGGTTGCATCGTTGATTATTATATCTCTTGACATCCGGTAAGATACAGCTCACGGGCGATATGATCGGACCTTTTAGGCACGCGTTTGAACATACAAAGGTTCTTATGTGACCACCACCTAAGATATGTGTGCTTGGCTCTAGAATCGGGATGTTCATCTTGCAAACGTAAGTGAGTGGAGCAATGAAGCTGAAAATGAAAAGGGATTTCCTAATCGCCCTAATGAACAACAAGAGAGACTTCAAAATTGCGCAGGAACAACATTGGTATCGCGTTCCTGTACGAACAAAGCGGGTTCCTAAGAGTGTGGTCAACCGGAGCTTGAAGCATATCGCTTTCTATCACACAAAGGAATTTGGTGAAGACGCATACCGAATTCAATGGTATGGTGAAGTTAAGGATATTTCAATAGTCAAACGAAAGGAACTTCTTCCTGAAATACCAAATGATCCCAAGGCTGACGATGAATACTATAAAATTGGATTCGGTGAGCTTCACAAGCGCGCGGTCCCGATAATCAGTAATCGTCCGCGAAGAATCCTGTTTATTCCAACGACACTTTGGCATTTTCAACAAGCAAGTGAAATCAACGAAGTGTTCTATGAAAGCCCGCTCGAAGAAAAGTTTTGGCAAGTCCTGAGAGACGAAAAGATTGATGCGGAAAGGCAGTTTTTGGTAAATGCGGATTCACAGACATTTCTTCTGGATTTTGCGCTATTTTGCAGAGCGCGGAATATTGATATTGAGTGTGACGGAGACGAATTTCATTTAGAACGGGAGGATGTTAAACGCGACAAGAAGCGTAACAATATACTAGAAAGTTTTGGCTGGTCAGTCTTGCGTTTTACCACAGACGAGATACAAAAGAGTCTGAAAGAAGTAATAAACCGGGTAACGAAGACCATCAATCAATTGGGCGGTTTGCAGGATGTATTTAATCAAACGGTTTTTCGATATTTGGATGATGGCTCGACGCAATTGAGGTTATTGTAGTTCCACATGAGCCGTAGAGATGTTTTAGATAAGGAGCCACAGTAATGGCTCAAAGGCCCGCGCTTTCTTACGCTATTCACTCGTCGGGTGCGCGGGGCGCCTGAGCCGAGAGGCTAGCCGTTCAGAGAGTCATGGCGCTTATCCAGAAACGACATAATCAGTAGTAAGTTTTTACGCTCATAGCTCGGGAGCAAATATGCAGGAAAAGGAATTCATAGCATCGGCACTGGCGATAGCCCGGCAGGCCGCAATTGGCAATCCAGGTTACAGATTTACAGGAGCCGAGCTGGCCCTGAAAGTTGACGAAGGGGTGGAGCATTTTTCACCGGAGTACCAAAACCTCGTAGATTGCCTGAGAGTATTGGAAAAGCAAGAAGCACTAATAGAAACGGGTAAAAAGACGGTGAGGGTAGGTGGAACCACCTGCTGGGTGAAAGAATACGTCTTCAGGGATGTGGACCACCCTAAGGTCCTTGCATACCTAGGCATCCAAAGCCCCGACATCGATAGAAAAGAGAGAGAGCTTGACCTCCTTCGACGAAGCACAGCAGCCACTGAGATCCAGGCCAAAGAAGCCCAGCGGCAGTCCGAGCTTGCGGAGAAACAATCAAAGAGGAACTTTTTGTTATCGCTGACAGCAATAGCTATTGCTGTCATCTCGCTTGTTGTGACTATTGCTAAATAGTAACTGTATGCCGGGAGTGCCATACTCCTGGCACTGTTTGTGTTATTAAGACTCACCCCCTCAGCTCCCCTCTCCCCTCTTGTGGGGACGGAATACAGGAGGAGAGGTATTCGTAAGGCTATTTATATCGTCAGAAGAAGATCACAAATCATCCTTCGCGCGGACGAGCATCAGGGGGGATGGTCGGCCCAGATACTACATCCACAGAATCCGTTTCATCCGTTGACCAGCTTTTTACGCCCACAGTCCTCCGTCCACCGCAAATGCAGTCATCCGTTCAATCCGTTCCATCCGTTGACCGGTCCGTTTCATCCGTTG
>CAZPHK010000440.1:0-2231 GCA_964586015.1 uncultured Acidobacteriota bacterium
ATAAACCGGAAACCTGCTTCATTAAAGCCTCAAGTTGCGGATCACCGGGAATATGTTTTTCAGCCTCGATTGCAAGACGGTATGCCTCTTCATAATTGTCTTTTTGGATTAATTCAGTGATTTGCGGCAGGACTGTATTCCTTGCCCGGGAAGCCCTGTTTTCATGCACGAGAGCGTGAATGGCCAGGAACCCGAAGAGAACGATCGCCGAGAGAGCCGGGACTACAAATTTAGCATTTCCGAATCTTCGCCATAATCCTGCGTCCATGGACTTCTGCTCAAATCGGGCGAGCAGCTTGCCGAGGTCATTTTTAATGTCTCCCATATTTTGGTAGCGGTCATTCGCCTGCTTGGCGATCATTTTGTGGATGATCGCCGTAAGAGCTGTAGGATTCTCGGCGGAAATTTTCGGTAGTGAGGGGGGGCTGTCGTTCAGGATTGCGGCGGCCATGTCGAAATTGGATTCTCTGCGGAAAGGATGCTCTCCTGTCAGCATCTCGAAAATGACAAGGCCGAGAGAAAAAATATCGGATCGCGTATCCGCCGGTTTGCCGCGAAACTGTTCGGGCGACATATACGGCAATGTCCCCAGTATCGTGCCGTCACCCGTCGTATATGTTGCTGTCTCTTCTCCTGTATCCGGCTGACTCGATGTAATGTGTTTTGCCAGGCCGAAATCCAGGACTTTAACCGTACCGTCCGGCTGCACCTTTATGTTGGCCGGTTTCAGATCCCGGTGAATCACGCCTTTTTTATGGGCGGCTTCAAGAGCGTCCGCGATCTGTAGGACCAGTTTCAGGGTTTCCCGGACAGGGATCGGACCGCCCTTTATCCGGTCCGCCAGAGTGTTCCCCTCGACCAGCTCCATCGCAAGAAAGTGTTTTCCCTCCGATTCCTCAATCCCATAGATGGCTGCAATATTCGGATGGCTCAGGGAGGCGAGCAGTTTCGCTTCCCGTTTGAAGCGTTTCACGCGGGCATCGTCTTTTGAAAACTCTTCAAACAGAACCTTGATCGCAACATCCCGCTCAAGCTTCAAATCCGTCGCTTTGTACACCTCGCCCATACCGCCCTTGCCGATTTCGGAAATAACCCTATAAGTACCGATTTGCCGACCCAGCAGGGAGGTGCGGTTTTTTGTCTGGGTTCCTTCGAGGGCATCAAGGGGGGTGACGCTAAAAAAGTCCTCCGCCTCTTCATAGTGATCCAGCAGGCGTTTCACCGACTTGAATATGTATTCATCCCCGGAGCAGGCGGCTTTCAGAAATTCTTCACGCTTGCCGGGATCGAGTTCGAGAGCAGAGTTATAAAGGCTCTCGATCCGTTTCCAACTGTCCGGGTTCATTCTATTCATAATCTTTCAACTCGCATAACAGCCACACTTTAGCCAGTCTCCAGTCTCGCCTCACCGTGTCGGGTGAGACTCCAAGAACCTCTGCCGTTTCCTCCACGCTAAGACCCCCGAAGAAGCGCAACTCTACGACTTTGGCTTTCCTGGAATCAAAATCTGCAAGAGCGCTCAGAGCATCATCGAGTTTTAAGATGTTCCTGTCCGTTGGAATGAAATAGTTATCGTCCATGGATACTTTCTCCATGTTTTGGCCGCGTTTCTTGGATCCGTGAGAGCGGGCATAATCGACAAGGATGCGTCTCATCAGATTGGAGGAAATAGCGAAAAAATGGCTGCGGTCCTGCCACTGCACGTTTTCGGCATCGATGAGACGCAGGTAGGCTTCGTTTACAAGCGCTGTCGTCTGAAGAGTGTGATCGGCACGCTCTTGGCGCAAATAATAATGGGCCAGGCGATGCAACTCATCGTATACAAGGGGGATAAGCTTGTCCAAAGACTGTTTGTCCCCTCCCCTCCAGGCCTTAAGAAGTACTGTAACTTCCGAAGCATTGGATTCCGGCATGCGATTCCTTGTGGATGGAACGAAAAATGGATGCGCCCTTTTTTAGATTTTCAGGGAGCGTTAAATAAATTTAGGACCGTTCACGTTTTTCCAATGAAATTCCGCATTACATAATAGAGACAAGAGAGTCTGTAAAAGCCCTGGTTAAAAGTACGAATAATATAAAGCAGGGATTAACTAATTTGGTAGTTATTTTATTCGGTTTCGGATGAAACAGGTCCTTTTTTACGATACGGAGAAGATTGAATGCCCAGCGAAAAAGAGAAAAAAAGTATCGGAGAAATGTCAAGACGCAGTTTTTTTAAGGATGCGGGTTTC
>CAZPHK010000441.1:0-525 GCA_964586015.1 uncultured Acidobacteriota bacterium
ATTGCCGTCGATCCTGCCGGTTTCAGCCCCGATCTGTCCTCGGAAATCCGGCGGAAAAGACAGCGAATAACATCTTCGGGAGTCGTGGCCCGGATACCGCTTTTTGCCTGTGAAGTGAAGGGAACGCGGCTGCTGCCGTATTTCAGGAAAGTGGACCTGACGTTTGATGAGAATCCCGGCAGCGAAACCGGCTGGATTTCTTTCAGGGAGTATGTGGGAATAAAAGCCCGGGAATCTCTGCCTCCGGACGGTATTGCGGAAAATTTTCACGCATGGTCGAATGAACTGAGACGGGACAGCGGTTTTACATCCTGGATTTTCCGGGCGGGGAAGTTGTTCGGGGCTCACGCGGAATGGTGGGGCGAACGGAACCGCCGCTACGCGGAACATGAGGGGATCGATTTTGCCGAAGGGCGGGATGCGGACGGTCTGATCCGGTCCATACCGGAAGGGACCCCCGTGCGCGCTATTGAAGATGGCGAATTTGCGGGCGTTCTGGATGATTTTCTGGGCAAGACGATCCTG
>CAZPHK010000441.1:535-2220 GCA_964586015.1 uncultured Acidobacteriota bacterium
ATCCTCGGATTGTAAACGCGCAAGGTTCGGTATTGTATACCCAGTACAGCCATATCCTGCCCGTGGATACAGCGGCAGCGTCCGTCGTTAAAAAAGGGCAGGTTCTCGGCCATGTCGGGCGCATGACGCAGTCCAGGGCGCCCATGCATTTCCATTTCGCCGCTGCATGGATTCCCCGATTCCTTGCGGAATCCGGGTTGGCCCTGAGCCATCTCCACCCGGCATATGTCCCGGTCACCCTGATCAATTTCAACGGGTTAATAGATGGATGAAGTAGGGGCGAACTTTGTGTCAACCCATGTAACTGTAGGGGCGAACCTTCCGGCTTCGCTCTAGCCGAAGGGAAGCTTCGGCCGAGCTACGCCGGACAAGTTGTGTTCGCCCCCCGGACACCATGCAAAGGCCCCGGAACATGCGAGATGGTTTTGTAGGGGCGAACCTTGTGTTCGCCCTTCCCCCATCTTCCAAAAATCCTGCTTGTCGAAAAATGGGCGAACACAAGGTTCGCCCCAATAAATATTTTTGCTGAATTTATATTTGTGCATCTCTTTGCCGATACTATCCTGTGAATGAAACGAATTATCAGCGATAATTCCAGGATAAAGCCTGACTTGCTGAAGGAGAATCCATGCTGATCCATCATGTTATTGGCGCGCGACCGAATTTTATGAAAGTGGCCCCGGTGCATTCCGCGTTGGCCGGCAGGAAGGGAATTTCTCAGGGAATTATTCATACGGGTCAGCACTATGACGCCTCCATGTCCGAAATTTTTTTCAATCAACTCGGAATCCCCACACCCGATTACAACCTGGGTGTCGGCTCGGCAAGCCATGCGAGGCAAACAGCGGAAATTATGATTCGGCTGGAGCCGGTTTTTCTCGAAGCGAAACCGGATCTGGTGCTCGTTTACGGAGATGTCAATTCCACTGTGGCCGCGGCGCTTGTGTGCTCCAAATTGCTGATACCGGTCGGCCACGTGGAAGCGGGATTGCGGTCTTTCGACCGCACCATGCCGGAAGAAATCAACCGCATTCTGACCGACAGAATTTCGGATTATCTTTTTACGCCATCGATTGACGGCAACGAAAACCTGGTGCATGAAGGAATTCCGGAGGAGAAAATACACCTGGTCGGGAATGTGATGATCGATACTCTCGTTCGGCTCCTTCCGCTTGCGGATGGTACGGAGATTTGCCGGTCGCTGGAGCTCATTGAAAAGCCCTATGCCCTGGTCACCTTACACCGGCCGTCCAACGTCGACGACTCAAAGGAGCTTTTAAAAACGCTGGATGCCCTGGATGAAATTGCGAATGGTATCGATATTATTTTCCCGGTTCACCCGCGCACACGGCAGATGATGCACGAGACGGAAGAGAGGCAATTTTCCGGCCGGTTCCATTTCATCGATCCCGTCGGATATGTTGAATTTCTCGGGCTCCAGCGCAACGCAACCCTTGTTATTACCGATTCGGGAGGAATTCAGGAGGAAACAACCTACCTGAACGTTCCGTGCATTACCCTCCGCGACAATACGGAAAGGCCGATTACCGTCAGTGTAGGGAGCAACGTGCTCGCAGGCAGGGATGTGGAAAGGCTTAAGCTGGAGGCGAAAGCAATCCTCGACGGCAATGTGAAAAAATCCGAGATCCCTCCGCTATGGGACGGTCGCGCCGGCGAGCGCATCG
>CAZPHK010000442.1:0-2218 GCA_964586015.1 uncultured Acidobacteriota bacterium
ACCTTTCAGCTTTATTGAAAACAACTACCTTGCCGGACGGCAATTTACCGACTGGAACGATCTCAACCACCAGGCCCGGGAATGGTGCGACCGGGTCAACGCAACGTATAAGAAGCATATCCGGGCCGTTCCGCGGGAACTGTTCGCCGTCGAACGAACGCAACTGAAGCCGCTGCCCGTCTGGGTTCCGGAAGTATACCTGCTGCACCACCGCATCGTGGATGTGGAAGGGTACGTTGCAGTGAATACCAACCGCTACTCGGCCCCGGTCGACTGGATCGGCCGCCGGGTGGAAATCCGGGAAACGAAGGACCGCATCATCATCCAGTACGGCCTCCGCCAATCGGTTTCCCACGAACGCATCCCTGTTGCCTGCGGCAAGAGGATCACCCTTCAGGAACATCGTCCGGTTCGTGGACAGGGAATCAAAAGAAACGCGCCACGGCCGGAAGAAAAGCTTCTCGGACAGCTCGTTCCGGAGATCTCGGGGTATGTCGCGGACATGAAGAAGCGCGGCCGCAGGTACACGACAGTTGCCCTGCGCCAACTGCTGCGCATGGCACGGGAATACCCCCGCGAGGCCTTTCTTTCCGCCGTGACCGAGGCCGCTTATTACGGGCTTTACGATCTCGACCGGCTGGAACGGATGATTCTGCGCCGTATCGCCAACCAGTACTTTCAACTCGACAACCTGACTTAAGCCCCGGGAGCCACAATGAATGAAGAACTCGAACAGTTGATGAAAAACCTCAATCTCAAATGCATGCTGGAGATTTACGACGAACAGCTCCGGCCGGCGGAAAAGGACAATGTATCCTACACGGAGTTCCTGCTTCGCCTCCTGCGTCCGGAATGGCACGGCCGTCAGCAGAATGCCCTTCAGGCACGGATCAAGCGGGCGCGGATACCGGAACTCTGGTCCCTGGAAACCTTTCCCTATACAAAACAGCCGAACGTCCGCCGTCGGCAGATACGCAGCTTCGCCGAACTGGACTTTATTCCCCGGGCCGAAAATATCGTTTTTATCGGGGATACAGGCGTGGGAAAGACGGGCCTGGCCTGCGGCATTCTGCTCAAAGCGCTGGAAAACGGTTACCGCGGTCAGTTTATCCGGGCTCAGGATCTGTTCGATGAAATGTATGCGTCTTTAGCCGACCGCTCCTCCCGCAGGCTTCTCAACCGCCTGGTTAAGCTCGACGTCCTTCTGATTGATGAATTAGGATATATCAACGTAAAACCCGAGCAGGCGAACATCTTCTTCAAGCTCATGGAAGAACGGTACCGCCGCCATCCGACGATTCTTACCTCGAATTTAAGCTACGACGAATGGCCCAACTTTCTCGGCAACCCGCAAATGGTTAAGGCCCTCTTGGGCCGCCTCAGGCACTTCTGTCATACCGTCACGATAGAAGGCCATGATCTCAGGGAACAACAGGGCTAAATACTCAAAATGGAAAACACTCAGGCAGACTTGAAAGAATATGTGGATACGGTTTTGGAGCTGTACGGTAACGCACCCGGGACCACCGGGCGCATACGTTCCTCAGACCGGCGACTTGCCAGGGATCTCTATCATCGTGGCGTATCGCTTTGCATTGTCGAGCAGTCCATGGTGCTTGCCGCCGCCCGCAGATCATTCCGTGCTCCCGGCGCCCCTCCTCTTTCACCGGTCCGCTCTCTTCATTACTTCATACCGGTAATCGAGGAGGTATCGGTCAATCCCCTGTCGAAGGAATACACCATGTATCTCAGGAGGAAACTCGTGAAAATCCATTCCGCCGGTACAGCCACGGCGTCATTAAAGCCTCCCTGATCTCAGGGGAGCATCTCTTTGCTGCAACATCTCCCACGCCTTCGGCGGATGATGTTGAACCTTCCTTCCTGCATTCCCATTCCAAAACACCGTTCCTAATCCGGCAAACTTCTGACAAGCGGAAGTGGAAAACTTTTGCTTAGCGCCGAAGCGAAGAAGCCGAATTTTAAAAGATTTCCTTTCTTGACCTCCTCATGAAGGAACTTTACCAAAGGAGCTTCGACTTCCTTTTCCATAAATTCACGCGTCATGCGCTGACCGGCGAATTCGAGTAGTTTGAATTTGCAGCGTTGCTCGATGTTTCGTAGTATCCTCAAATTCGAAGGTTTTAAGGATTTAGGCACACCACTGGGATCGCGAAGCGCCATGCGGTCCAGCGATACTTTTGCCAGGGCTGTTTCGATC
>CAZPHK010000443.1:0-2210 GCA_964586015.1 uncultured Acidobacteriota bacterium
TTTCCGGAGGAATTCCTTCCCGTTGTCGCCGCGATTAACGGATTCCGCAGCCGTTTCCCCTGCGAGTTTTCCGGAAATGCACGCATTGACGATCCCCCCCCCGGTAAGCGGATCAATCAGACGGGCTGCGTCCCCGACCATCATGCAACCTGCCGACACCATTTCCTCGAGCGGTTTGTTCTTGGAGACGGCTCCTGCGACCATGTCCAGTGCCTGGCCCCTGGAAAATTCCGGCTTGCCTGCTATCCAGCGATCAAGAGCGGCTTTGGTTTGCCCCGGACCGTGCAGCTGCGAAGCCGCAACTCCGATGCCGACATTGGCGATTCCCGGACCTTTAGGAAACACCCAGATATACCCACCCGGAGCGCAGGAACCGACATAGAAGTCGCAGTAGGCTGGATCGCATTCAATATTGCATAACCGGTATTGGAATGTGGAGACGATATCACAGGATTCCAATCCGGTATCCATCCCCGCCCAGCGTGCCACCTGGGATTCGAAGCCATCCGCGGCAATGGTGACGGCAGCGTGAATTTCAATTTCTTCTCCCATCGAGCTGCCCGAAATGCCGCGTACGATTCCATCCGTAACAATCACACCGGAGGCGTGCGTCCTGAGCATGATCTGCGCGCCGGCTTCCGCCGCCAGTCTTGCCAGCGCCTTGTCGAAGAGCGTCCGTTCGACC
Source organism: uncultured Acidobacteriota bacterium (assembly GCA_964586015.1). GTDB lineage: Bacteria > Acidobacteriota > UBA6911 > UBA6911 > UBA6911 > UBA6911. The sequence continues at coordinate 686 of CAZPHK010000443.1, forward strand.
ACAAGCCCGACTTCGTCCCCCACATGGCCGGAAGAAACCACCGCGAAATTCCCGTCTGGGGCGAATATGCGGGCTCCTTCCGGAGCGCACGCAACCCAGCCTGGGTCCAGGGAAACCTCGCATTCCTCCATCCAGTTTGCGCCGATACCTTCGGCGCAACGAACAGGAGAACCGATTTCCTGTCTTTTCTCAATAAGAAGCGTACGGGCGCCGTTGCGCGCCGCGAACCTTGCGGCCATGGACCCTCCCGGTCCGGCGCCCACGACAAGGACATCCGTCTCGATGGCTGTCATGCTCCCGCCTCCTGAACCAGTTCACCTTCGGGATCGGAGAAAGATTCCGATAATCCGCTGATGGAGCCTACGGGACAGATAACGGCGCACAGCCCACATTCCGTACAGGTCGGCAGAAACTTGATAAACGCGGTTTCATGCAGAAAAACACTGTTGGTCGGGCACGACCCGACACATGCACCACAGCGAAGGCATAGTTCGTTATTTACTTTCATCCGGCCTGAACCTACCGATGCAGAGAAACACCTCGCAGCCTTGACGGGAAACCGGTCGCTTCCCTTGCGCCGAAAAGGCTGTATGTATCCGGCATTGCTGCCAACCCGGAAATCTTATCAGAAATTACGGATTAAAAAACCCAATTGAATCGACGAACATGAGGCGAATGAAATGGAAAACATTTGCTTATGAGCAAACAATCAATGCTAAACTCGGCAAATCATCGAGGAATCGATTATCTTTCAGGTTTCAGTATTTTATAGCAATTTTTTTCGCAAGGCGGGGAGAACAACAATGAGACTGGATGGGAAAGTTGCGTTGATTACCGGGGGCGGTACAGGGATAGGCACTGCCATAACCGAGCGGTTCGTTCAGGAAGGGGCAAGAGTCTGCATCAGCGGCCGCCGTCAATCCATGCTGGATGAGGTAGTCAAATCCCTGCCGAAGGGCGCAGTTTCGACATGCGCGGGGGACGTAACCAGATTCGAGGACTGCGAGCGCATGGTGGAAATCACCCTTTCCTTCAACGGAAAGATCGATGTGCTGATCAACAATGCAGCCATCGACCCGGGCGGCGCCGTGCTGGATCTAAGCCCTGAGCTCTGGCGTCAGGTGATTGACATCAACCTGACCGGTCCGTTTCTCATGACCAAGGCGGCGCTGCAGCCGATGATCCGGGCCGGAGGCGGTTCGATCATAAACATCTCTGCATTGGGCGGGTTGCGCTGCCTTCCGGGTATGCCCGCATACTGCACTTCCAAGGCCGGCCTGAATCACTTCACAAAACAGGTCGCGCTGGACTACGGCCCGGCGAACATCCGGTGCAACGTCGTGTGCCCGGGCGGAACCAGGACCGAAATGCTGGCGGAGGCTCTCACGCCGGTGGCTGAAGCAATGGGAACCGACGTGGAGGGCGTCTATGCAAAGATGTCGGCCAATGTGCCTCTGCGGCGCATAGCCACGGCTTCGGAGGTATCCGGCATCTGCGTATACCTGGCGAGCGAAGATTCCTCTTA
>CAZPHK010000444.1:0-2204 GCA_964586015.1 uncultured Acidobacteriota bacterium
CGAGATATTGCATGGCGACCTGCGTTGCCTCTATCTGGCCTGGCTCCTCTGCGTACAAAACGGGGAGGTCGACGACGATGAACCGGAACCGTGCATCCCTCCCAATCTCCATAAACTCAGCGTGTCCGAAAGCAGTTTTGCCGACTTCCTTGGAATCGACGGCGACTTGATTGAAGTGGCGGCGCGTGCAAGTTCGAAGGCCACGGGAAATACCTTAAATCGCAAGAAACTCGAATCCTGGGTTCGTGAGCTTCCCGAGGATGAAAAGGATACGCTGCTTTTGCGTTTGCTCGACGATGATCCTCAGCTCGGGACGGAACTGAGGACCAGGTTTGCGAAACAGACGCAGGCAGGCAAGCAATCGGGACACGCTATTGAAATCGTCCGCCGCAGTGCCCGACGAAAGCAGTGATGCCAGCAGCAAATGTGAACCCAATAGTAAAGATTGCTTTACTTTCAAGCCCTGATAGTAAAGAATCGTTTACTAACTACTCGGCTTGATAAAGAGATCTTTCCTTGGAGGCAGTCATGGTTAGAATCGTCGGGACCTACGAGAAAGTCAGCACGGCAGGTGAAACCGTAAATGCCTTTGTGCCGGCGCCGCTTCCTCCGAGCAAACCGCCCCTGGATATGGATGATGAGTTCATCTCAATGCTCCACCGTGCCGAAACCGCGATCGCAAGATTAAAACTTGCCGGATCGATGGTTCCTTCTCTTGACTGGCTTCTCTATTCCTTCGTTCGCAAGGAGGCCGTGGTCACGTCTCAAATTGAAGGCACGCAGGCAACATTGGTGGATCTGCTCATGTACGAGGCTGTCGGCAAGACGGACACCGTAGATAACGAAGACGTGAAGCAGGTCTGCAATTACGTGGATTCACTCAATTACTCCCGCAGGCAGATGAGAAGCAAGAAGGGTCTTCCATTGTCCATACGGTTACTCAACGAGGCACACAAGCGACTGATGAAAAATGCTGCCGGCGGGGATCGGCGCCCGGGGGAGATCAGGCAGAGCCAGAACTGGATCGGAGGGACTCGTCCCGGGAACGCGGTTTTTGTGCCCCCCCCGCATCACTTGTTGAACGATTTGCTTGGAGCACTGGAAAAGTATATCCATGCAGAAGACTCATTTCCCCCTCTGGTTCGGGCAGGTTTGTTGCATGTGCAATTCGAAACGATCCACCCCTATCTGGATGGGAACGGCCGCATAGGCAGGCTTTTGATTACCTTGCTCCTCGAGCACTGGAATGTTATGAACTCTCCGTTGCTTTATCTGAGCCTTTATTTCAAACGTCATCGTGCCGAGTATTACCGGCGGCTGGATGCCGTTCGGATCGAGGGCGATTTTGAGGGCTGGTTGAAATATTTCCTGGAGGGCGTTGCAGTTATAGCCGAAGAAACCGTATCAACTACCCAAAAGCTTTTTGCCATGATAAGTTCCGATCGGAACACGGTTCTTTCGGGGCGATTAACTTCAGTGGCAAGTATTCGTCTCTTTGAGCTATTGCCTGCTCATCCGATCATCACAGTTGCCGAAGCCGTGAAACTGCTCAAAACGACCAAGCCCACTGCAACCAAGGCCGTATCCGGGCTCGTCGAGTCAGGAATTCTGGTCGAAACCACAGGCCGCAGGCGAGATCGGGCGTACAGTTACGAAGCCTACCTCGACCTCCTTCGCGCTGGAACGGAACCTGCATAGACACTCAGTTGCAGGGATTTGACATATATCGAAATACGCATTACTGAAATGGGTTATGTCAAACCGGATGATTGATCAGTCGCTGCGTGAAAGATTTCATTTGCAGAAAAGCAAAGCCACAATCACGTAGCAAATCATCGCGGCAACTGCAGATTCATTCCTGTCAACCCGACTCAAAAATCCTATTGAAACCGAAGCTCCGAGTGAATCCTTCTTTCCTTATCACCCTGAATCTCTTTTACTTGACACTAAAATTCAGTTAATAAAATCTCATAACACGTATGTCCCATATAAATGAAATAAAGCATCCTGAATATTCTTTATGTCCACTAATGACTTTTGTCCACGTTACGTGGACAATACTTAATCATGGATAAACTAAAGCCTCACGACAGAGATCTCGTTGAAGAAGCATTGGCTGCCGCGCAGCGACTGGGGATTAATGCCCGGATCGAACAATGGCAACCTAAAATCAACACGGTCACGCAGATGCCCGGATTGTTCTC
>CAZPHK010000445.1:0-1656 GCA_964586015.1 uncultured Acidobacteriota bacterium
CGTGAGGTGGAATCCCGCAAATGGAAGAACACGGGAAAACGCGTCGCGGAAAACATCCGTGACGTTTTCTGGGATCCCGAGATCGGGCTTTTCCGGGCCGCGACCGTCAGGTGTCGCGAGTTTGATATCTGGGGGTCGGCATTTGCCGTCTATTTGGGAGTGGCGGACGCTCAGCAGTCAACGATGATCTCGACGTACTTCAGAACGCACTACGGGGAGCTCGTGCAGCACGGACAGGGTCGATATTTGCCCGGAGAAGTGGACTGGGAAGAGGGATGCGCGTGCGAGTGGATTTTCGGCGAACAGCAAAAGCTTCAGCACTATTTGGCAAGCGCGGCGCTTCCCCTTGCCGGCATCCGCGCCATGCTCGACGGCCGGCGCCTTCCTTCAGATGGAGAATTCATGAGGAAAATCGACGGGCCCGGAAACGCAAGTCAGGATATCCATTGGATTGATGCCAAGGTGCTTGAGCCGTTTAGACCGGAGAAAATGCAGTAAACAAAATTTGGAGGTCGAAACCTTGAAAATCAAATTGGCTGAATTTGCGATTTGTAGTTTGGCTGCTTTTTTCGTTTTCGTTCATGTTGTAGAAGCTCAATCAACTTCAATGGCGGATAAAAAATTTGATTTGGCCGGTGAACATTCACAAGAAACACAATATTTTTTAATGGAATCCAAACTCATAACCTATGCATTGGACGGGACACTTGTCGGCACTGAAATTTTCCGTCTGCATCTTAAATGCGTTCCTGCGAAAGTTGCCGGGAATGATGGTGATGAATATTCCTGTGTACGTTTTACGCTGCAGAAGGGAGACGCTTTGGAAGCGGCAATACCGGCACTCGAAAACTGGACATACGTATTTAACCGGGCAGAAATAAACGGAAAAGGTGAAGTTTTAGGAATAGATCACAGCAAGTTCGAAAATCTGGAAGATAGTAACGGAAATACTCTGTCGGCCGGCATAACTTATCATGTTTATAATGCCTTCATCGACTTTCATTCGTTCTGCAATGTATTTGCGGAGCGTTCCCCTACAGGGAACGGCATACAGGATTTAACAAAGATCGGCCAGAGAATTGTTCATTCCGCCGCATTTTCTGAGCCTCCGGTGAATTTAGGGAGTCAGGTTTCTGAAGGCTCATTTTTCAAAAATGGCGAAATAACACTTGAATTCAAAGGGCTGAGTGTCGTGAATGATAAGCTCTGTGCCCTTGTTGGGTATGATTCAGGAGAGAGTTCGTTCAAAATGAAGATGAATCCTGTGCCGGACATGGAAATCAAGACGGTAGGACACTCTCATTACAAAGGGGATATTTATAAAAGTCTTGAAACGAACTGGGTCCAAAAAGCGACAATGATTGAATTCGTGGTCAGCGAATCGACATTGCCATTGCCCCCCAATAAGATAAATTCCGTAGTCGAACGTAACATTATCATTCGAAATGTCAGTGAGAAGGAATTTGGCGCAAAACAAAGATAAACCGGCTGAATTCATTCCTGCGGCAGACAATCAGCGATGTTGAAATCCATCACCAATTTAATCCTGGTTTGAATCCGGCTTTTCCCAGCCGTCGGTAAGGGTTCTGAGAAATGCGACAATGTCCTCCAACTCCTGATTGGTTTGGCCGCATCCATTCCATTTATCATTTACGA
>CAZPHK010000445.1:1666-2190 GCA_964586015.1 uncultured Acidobacteriota bacterium
AGCCACGAATATTTCTCGCGGATGAAATCGTAGTTCACGTTGTCGGAGACCTCGGGTTCCGGCCATACGGCCACATCCCGGGTGTTGTAAAAAGCCACGACCTGGAACAGCGTTTTGAAGACGCCGTTGTGCATGTAGGGCGCCGTGACCGCGACGTTGCGGAGAGTCGGGACGCGGAAATCGCCGTTTTCTTCCGGGTCATTGAGGGTTTTGCCCAGCCCAAGATCGACGAACGAAAAACCGTCGGGATTGAGGGCCGGCGGCAGGAGGTAGAAGGGATTTTCCGGATTCCGGGGAACTCCCAGATTGTCATAAGTGAAATCGGTGAAAAGAGGAGGGGATCCGTCTTCGGAGGGACGGCTCGGGTGGCAGGCGGCACAGTTGCCCTTGTCTACCGCCTCGAAAAGCCTGAGCCCGCGCGCTTCCTGTTCGCTGAGTTCGATGTCGCCCCGCAGCCAGAGGTCGTACTTCGAGTTGAACGGGCTCTCTTCGGGTGTTTTCTCATAGGCCTCAATGGCATCCGC
>CAZPHK010000446.1:0-2187 GCA_964586015.1 uncultured Acidobacteriota bacterium
AATTTTCGACCCGGCGGATCATTTTGCACGGGAATTTATCGTACGGTCGTTATCGGATGAATTAAGGTGGAAAAACTCGAAGGGATTGTTGTCGTTGTAGGAAATTACGGCAGCGGAAAAACCGAAGTCTCCATAAACCTTGCTGTGAACCGCAAGCGTTCGGGAGTTGACGTTCGTATTGCCGATCTTGATCTTGTAAATCCCTATTTCAGAACACGTGAAGCCCGGAGGCAGCTTTCCGAACTCGGGATTGAAGTGGTTTTACCTCCCGAGAAATTCCTGCAAGCTGATCTGCCCGTATTGAGTCCTGTTATCGCCGGAGTGATCCGACGGCCGGGTCAACTGACAGTGCTGGATGTCGGTGGCGAGGACGTCGGGGCCAGAGTGCTGGCCGCACTTGCCGACCCGTTGCGGGAAAAACATGTCCACATGCTTCAGGTTATCAATCCATTCCGGCCGTTTACGGATACGGTGGCAGGATGTCTGAAACTGCGTGACAAGATCGAAAAAGCTTCGAAGATGACGATCACCGGTATCATCGGCAATGCCAATCTTGTTGATGAAACCTCGGTGAAAGATATATACAAAGGATACGATTTCGTCAAAGTTGTATCCAAAGAAAGCGGGCTGCCGCTCAAGTTTATTACCGTCGTGCTGGAATTGCTGCCGCAGATAGACAGCAAACGTTTTTCCTGTCCGGTTCTGACCATCGAAAGACAGCTGGTGCCGCCATGGAAAAAACCTGTGACGCTTATGCAAGAGAAGGTAAAGGTTTAGTCGCTAAGTCACAAAGGCACCAAAAATCTATATGAATGATGAACTTTCAGAAAGAGCAGAATCTGTAACTGAAATAATGTGAAAGAAATATATGATCATCTCTCTTGGTGCCTTAGTGTTTTTGTGGCAAAGTTATTACCTGGAGAGTAAGCTGTGCGCATTAAAGGAGTGACACTGATGGGATATGAACATGTTATCGACAAAAATCGGTGCAAAGGCTGCGGGTTATGCGTCGCCGTATGCCCCAAAAAGGTCCTGGAACTGTCCGAAGACGTTAATGCGATGGGGTATTTCCCCGCACATCAGGCACGTCCTGAAGACTGTATTTTTTGTACGACCTGCTGCATAATGTGTCCTGATGTCGCGATTACCATTAGCAAAACCGTTGAAGATGCTGCAGCGCCGGAATAAGCGGAGGTAAGTTATGGGCAGAATATTGATGAAAGGAAATGAAGCGATCGGTGAGGCGGCCATAAGGGCGGGATGCCTGAACTATTTTGCTTATCCGATTACCCCCCAATCCGAAGTCGCGGAATACCTTTCCCGCCGAATGCCTGAAGCCGGCGGCGTATTTTTACAGGGCGAAAGTGAAGTTGCCGTAGGATACATGATTTTTGGCGCTGCCGCTTGCGGGGCCAGGGTGTTTACCACTTCGTCAAGCCCGGGCATCAGTCTGATGAGCGAGGCTTTGAGTTATATTTCTTCGGCGCAATGCCCGGCTGTTTTTGTAAACATCATGCGCGGCGGTCCCGGGCTGGGAGGCATTCTGCCATCCCAGGCAGATTACTTCCAGGCTACGAAAGGGGGCGGACATGGGGACTACAGACTGCTTGTTATGGCCCCGGCAGGTGTTCAGGAAGCCGTTGAAATGGTGATGACCGCCTTTCCCCTGGCTGAAAAATATCGGAACCCGGTGATGATTCTGGGAGACGGCCTGATTGGCCAGATGATGGAGCCCGTGGAGTTTCCGGATGAACTCAAATCCGAACCGAGCAACAAGAATGACTGGGCCACAAATGGCATGGACACCCGTAACAGCGATCGGCGCAATCTGGTCAAATCTCTCTTTTTGAATGCAGAAGAATTGGAAGCCCACAATCGCATCCTAAAGGCCAAGTATGACCGGATGAAGCAAGAAGAGGTCCGCTATGAGTCGTATAATCTGGATGCCGATTACAAGGTGCTGATCGTCAGTTACGGAACCATGAGCAGGGTGTGTCGTACGGCCATCGACATCCTGAAATCCGAAGGATTGGAAGTCGGTATGGTAAGGCCGCAAACCCTCTTTCCGTTTCCTGAAAAAGCGATCGAAAACGCGGCCCGGCGCGACAGCTGCATGGTCGTGGTGAGTGTCGAGATGAGTATGGGGCAGATGGTTGAGGATGTAGAGCGGAGTGTTCACGGCAGCCG
>CAZPHK010000447.1:0-2179 GCA_964586015.1 uncultured Acidobacteriota bacterium
CGTCGAAAAGCATAAGATCGGCATCATGCGAGGTGATTTTTACCAGACGTTCGGGGTCATCGGGCGCAAGAATAATGGTACGGCCGGTTTCGAGAGGAAGCGGATCGACAAAACGGCCGGTTCCCCTGTCATCGGAAGTTACATACCCTTTGAATTGCTTTAGTTTTTCACTGTTGGGCCTCGCAATGGTGTTACCTGCTGCATAGCGCGGGAACAGATTTGGACGCCTATCCATCAGATAGGTCTTCCCCCAATATTGGGAGGGCAGAAACTCGAGATTGAATCCGGCATCCCCTTCAAGTTCCCCGGGAACGGGTTTATCGAGGTAAACAGATATCTCAACACCTTTACCCCTGGCCGTGACAACCACTCGCGAATCAAAATCGTAATCGTCATACCGTAACGCAGCCTCAATGGTATTGGACGAACTGTCAACCGTTCGGGTTGGTATTTGGGGAACAAGATCCCACTGCTCCGGCGTATTGGAAAGTCTCACAGCGCCGCCTTGCGCCGTTCTGACGCCATGATGAATCAATTCGATACCGGCGGTCTTTTCATCGTTAAAGCCTCCGGTAAAAAGATTACTGTACACCAGGACATTGACGCCTTGTGTCTCAAAGTACTCAAGATCATTGAGTCTCAACTCCTGGCTCCAACCATAATTGCATGCCAACAACAGCAGGGCTGCAAGTGATGAAAATGTTATTTTTTTCAGATTGATTATAAATTTATAGTTAGCTATTGCTTTAAATCTGTAATCCATTAGTGTCTCCGTTGGTAAAGTCCAAGGATAAGTAAAATCGCCTGATTTTACTACAGTCAGGAAACATTGGCATGGAGATTAACATGTCCGGCGTAGCCTGGCCGAATCTTCGATTCGGCTAAGGCGAAGACGGAATCCCGTCGCATTCGAGCATCGAGGGCCTTTCATCTTTTTGCCGCAGAGGGAATGTAAATCTGTTAGGGGGCAGGGCATGGCGGTTTGAACTGTACCCTTTGGTAAGTCGAGAGCTGGGAGACTTTGATCTGAACAGGGCACTCGTGTCAGGATTCCTGCCATCCCATTATCTTTCTTCAGACAGTTCGATGGATCTGAAAGCATATACTAATGACTATTTAAAAGAGGAAATTCAGGCAGAAGCTCTGACTCGGAATCTTCCTGCTTTTACCCGTTTCTTGAAATCCGCGGCCATGACAAATGGCATGTTGTTGAATTATTCCAATGCCGCAAGAGAAGCAGGTGTAGCGGTAAAAACTATCCGTGAATATTACCGGATATTGGAAGACACGCTCATCGGCAGGCAGCTACCGCCGTGGAAAAAGATAAAAAAAAGAAGATTGATCGAGACAGCGAAGTTTTTCTTCTTCGATGTAGGAATAGTATCGTCTTTGCTTGGCTATACATCAATCATTCCCGGTACGCATGAATACGGAAGATTTTTTGAACATTTTATTCTTCAGGAGTGCTGGGCTTATCGGCACTATGGCAGGAAGGACTTTCCCATCTCATTCTGGCGAACCGCCAGCGGAGCTGAAGTAGATATTATTTTGGGTGACGCTGAGATTGCCATTGAAATCAAGTCATCTGAAAATGCAGAAAATATTCGCACAAAAGGGCTTCACCTTTTTCAGGAAAAAAATAAAATAAAGAAAAAAATTATCGTATCCAGGGATCCCATTCCAAAAAAACTCGATTCAGGGATTCATATCCTGCCGTGGAAACATTTTTGCGACCAACTTTGGAGCGGAGAAATAATATGAGGCTGTAGTTGAAAGGAATGTGAAGTTTTATTCTTTTTGATTTATTAATGTAAGGGAGCCGAAAAAATAATGGCTGGGAGACAGGGATACGTTTCGCAACTGGATCTTGGATGCTGATTGAAGACATACAAATAAAGAAGGCATCTATTTTAAAATAGGCTGTATTTGACTCTTAGAAGCAGAAAGACGAGGCATCCGGGTGTTCCACTTTCATCCGCCAACCTCTTCATTTTCAAACCGGCGTTTATACACTTTCCTGTAAGACTGACTTCTCGATTTTAAAAGGATTCTGCGGACAGCCTTTGTAGCGCGGTACAGGGAGGATTTTACGGTTTCAAGTTTGCAGCATTCAATTTCCGCGATTTCCACAAGTTTGAGCGCCTCAATCACGGCCAGCACATCATCGCCGAGCCGGTCG
>CAZPHK010000448.1:0-2163 GCA_964586015.1 uncultured Acidobacteriota bacterium
TGAAGAATTGATCGCGGTCCGTTTGAAAAAGCAGAAGGGAGTAACAGGACCATAAGTATAACTATACTTATAGTTGCACAGCTCAAGTCACCTAATAAAGTGTAGAAAAACTTCGACCGAAATTCTATAATTGGCCCGGATTCAATTTTGCAGCACTCTTAAAAAACCGGTCGACAAAACGCATTGAAGGGACAAATGAAGATAGCCGGTGTGCTTTGTTAAGGGGCTATTCCCGCAACGCATGGGGAATTCCCCGTACAGGACTTTTTTACAAGGCGCCTTCAGTCTGATTGAAGAAATACGCATGCGAACACACTTAAGAAGAATAAAGCTCTGGATCCGGATCCTGTTGGGGACTTTGGTGATCGTCTCTACAGGAGCGGTTTTGTGGAGTTTATTCCAGGGGAACCTGGCTCGAAGCAAATCTTCCATGGAACATTCCGGCACTCCGAAGCCTTCCGAAGGATTTGAGCTGAAATATTTAAAGGGAGACATAAAAGTCTATGAAGCATCGATCGGGAGTTATTCTCTAAAAAAAGCCAAATTGGGTCCATTTGCCATTGGGCCTCTGAACGTTGCCCGGTTTGAAAAAGTGGCTATAGATATGTACACAGAAGGATTATTGACCGATGCGGACCGCGACAATGATATTTCAAAACTGGACACTTTTGGAGTAGACAATCTGGAGAGCCTTTTTGGCAGGATAAAAGAAGATTCTTTTTTTCGTAAAAGAAAGATCGGGATCATAGATATAAACGGCATTTCCCTGAATTTATGGGAAGGGGAAAAAAAAGTATTCAAAATTACCAGCGACCGGTTGACGATGGACCGCAGGACGGGGGACGTAATTTTTATCGGTCACGCATCCCTGGACGCCGCAGAAAATGGATCCGTTATCGCGCATAGAATCAGATGGGTTAAAAAGTCATCCCTCTTCCGCATCGAGGACGCTTACATTCTTACCAGGGGGAATGACAGAAAAGAAGGCAGGGGATTGGAAACGGATCATCTGCTGAAAAAAATCAAATATGAGGTCACGGGTTGATTCATGATTCTTGATTAAACAGTCAGAGGTAAAAAATGCGCTACAACACATACAGTCATGCATTTAGTATTTTGGCCCTCGTCGTTACATTTCTGTTTGTCTGTTCAGGTTCCGGTTTTTCCCAGACGGCCGAACAGTATTTCGAGTGGGGTAAAGCGGATCTTGAAAATGGTTCCCTGGTGGATGCGCATACGAATTTCGAGAATGCCCTGTCTGTCGATCCGGCCCACAATGGAGCCAATTTTTTCTACGCTTTGACCTCCATTTTGATGATTTCCGAATCATCGGAATTCAATGATCTCCTCGACCAGGCCGGGGTTTCCGGGGCAGGGAGAAATATTTTCAATTGGGAGGCGGACTTTGTCCGCGACGCTTACGGGCATGTCATACTGCCGGTGGATGCGCCTACAGGCGCGGATCTGCAGGACTTCGCAAAAAACGAATTCCTTCCCGTGATAGAGGACGCTGTAAGCAGCCTGGAAAAGGTGGACGACTCTTTTCTGACCTATTTCAACTGGGCTTTTGAAACAGGCGAAGGAGGCCCCGTAACGGTCAATACCTTCGAAACGGATACGGATTACTGGTATACAAACGAGTGGATAGGTTTCAAGCTGGTTGTAGAGGGAGCCGAATACGATATTTTATCCAATACGCACGACACGCTTACGGTCAGTCCCAATTTAGCTGTAGGGTCCGGAACGTATGACTACATGATTATGGCGCCGATAGAAATCGATTACGGAGACGCTCTGGTATTCCGGGGAGGTCTCAATCTTGCAAAAGCGGCCATCCGCATCTTTGCCGCATACGACTTCGACGTCGATATAGACGTGCTCCTCCCCCTGATTTATGCCGATACGTTTGACATACAGGCCAATGTGATTGATCTCTACCCGCAGTTGTTGACCCTTTTGCCGGCCCACCAGCTTGCCGGGGCAAAAGCGGATGTCCGGGAATGCATAACACAGCTGACCGATGCGGTTGACTTCATTGTCTCCGAGGTGGATCTGCAGGGGAATGATTTGATCGTTGTGGACGCTTCGGAAGGGGCTGAATTCACCGCGAGATTGGCTCTGCTGGATAACGCTCTGGATGGCCCTGTTCTGGTTGAGGTTGAG
>CAZPHK010000449.1:0-2161 GCA_964586015.1 uncultured Acidobacteriota bacterium
CCCAACCGGTACCTGGCCGGAACTATTGAAGTGGCCCTGAAAAATCTTCTAAAGGATAAAACCAACTGGAGGGTTATGCTTACCAAAGACAAACCGGGAACCGAAGATCTTAAGGTTGCGAAATACCGGGCTGCCGATTTCCTGGTGATCAGCAGTCACTCGGAGGGTTGGCCTACGGTGATCTTTGAAGCACTGGCCTGCGGACTGCCGGTGATCGCCAACAGGGTCGGCGGTATTCCCGAAGTACTCTCATCGCCGAAATTGAGTCTAGTCATGGAAGACAACAAACCCCCAACGATTGCTGCGACCATTGCTGCGGCCTTTGAACGGGATTGGGACCGACGGAAGGCCGTTTCTTTTGCCGAGGAGCACACCTGGGACAAAATTGCCAAGCGGTACTTGAAGATCTATAGAGAAATCTGTGAACATCACTAATGTTCGACTCTTTCAATATGAAAATTTGGTTTTTTGAATAATAATCGGCATTGGGTAACTATGGCACTCACGACAATTTTATATCTTGCCCTGTTTTTCGGCAGCATTTTCGGCAGCATTTTTTACCATCCGATGGTGGGATTACTGGCATACCTGGCTACCTATAACATTAACCCCATAGAACAGTGGTGGCGCACTGGTCTGCCCATCTGGATAATGCGATATGCGCTTATTCTTGGGGTGGCGACCCTTCTGGGAGGGATCATTCACCACAATAAGCTGAAGTTCAAAAGCCTTATTGAAGCCCAGGAGATACTTTTGTTGGCGTATGTCGCCGTCATCGGGACATCTGTCTTCCTTGGTCTTTATAATCCGAAACCCGAGTATAACTTCATCAAAATGGCTAAGGTGGCCATGATGCTCATGATGGCCAGCCACCTGGTCACCACGCTGAAGAGATATGAACTAATGCTGTTATTTCTAATTCTCTTGGGTCTGTATTTGGGAGTTAAAATCTATAACGCACCGGCATATTTTTTTACCCAAGGGCGTTTCCAGAGCGGTATCGGGGGCTCTGACTTCAGCGATGGCAACGTGCTTTCTGGCCATTTCGTCATGCTGCTGCCGCTGTTGGGCATCATGCTGATGAAGGGGAAATGGCTGATGAAGGGTTTCTGCACCTTATCGGCGGCTTTTATGGTAAACGGCATCATTCTGATAAAATCCCGGGCCTCTTTTCTGGCCTTGGTCATTTGCGTGCCATTTGCGATGCTCCTATCCACTAAGGTCGGGAGAAAAAAAATTCTTCCCTATCTGCTTCTTGGGCTTATCGGTGGCGCTGTTTTGCTGGACCCGGGCTACCTGTTAAGAATGAAAACCATCAATACCGAAACACAGGAGATGGACAGGGCGGAGGTCAGCAGGATCGATTTCTGGAAAGTTGCCATCCGGATGGCGTTTGATTACCCGCTTGGAATAGGGGAAGGCAATTTTACCAATTACATTGGGAACTATGCCCCAGAGTGGGCGGGAAGGGATACCCACAACACCTATCTGCGATGCCTGGCCGAGTTGGGTTTTCCGGGCCTTCTTGTTCTTTTGCTGTTAATTGTTAATGCGTTCCGGATGCTGTCAAGAATTTCGGCCAAAGCTGAATCTTTAGAAAACAAGCAGAGCTATTTCTGGCACATTTATGGGTTACGGCTGGCTTTGATCGGCTACCTGATCGTTGTCAATTTTATTTCTACAACCTACGTGGAAGATATGTTCTGGCTCTTGATGTTCCCCATGTTTTTGAAACGCTGCATCGACAATGAAGAATCAGAGGCCAAGCTGGAGGTGGAAGCCTGAAGCGCTTTTCTACGGCCTGCCGTAACCCGTCAGACCATTATGGGAATGTCCCAAAGGAGTGTCGCGGGGGCTTGACGGAATGAAAAATAGACAAATTTCTAGGCGAAACCTGATATGGGGATCGCTTTTTTTTGTCTGTTTGAGCACAGGATATTCTTGCCTGAGGGTCTTTGCCATGAACGAGGAATATCATTCATGGCCGCCTGAAGGACATGTGATCCGGTGCCCAATTGTTCGAGATACCTTTGTGTCCACTGTTGGCAAGGAAAGGTTGGGGAATAACGGCGGATCGGGACGATTAAAGGTAAAGGGGCAGCAAGAATACACACTTTTTGATATTGATCCTTTGCCCCTCAGAGGGAAAATAATTACCGGC
>CAZPHK010000450.1:0-2140 GCA_964586015.1 uncultured Acidobacteriota bacterium
CATAGGTGTAACAAAACATGGGAAGCACGTTCTCAGGGTGCCGGCGCCCTGTTCGGCATCGTCCAGGGCGGCATGTTTAAGGATCTTCGCACCATCTCGGCGGACGCTTTGATGGAGATCGGTTTCAGCGGTTATGCCGTCGGCGGGCTCAGTGTTGGAGAACCTAAAGATATCATGTTTGAAATGGCGGAGGTTACCTTGGCGAGACTTCCCAATACCCAACCCAAATACATCATGGGAACCGGAACACCCGAAGATCTGGTAGAGCTTGTAGCCCTCGGTGCGGACATGTTCGACTGTGTCCTGCCGACCAGAAATGCCAGAAACGGACAGATGTTTACAACATCCGGAACCGTCAATATCTGCAACTCCCGCTTCAGGCACGATACCGATCCCCTGGAACCCGGCTGCAAGTGTTATACCTGTGCCAATTATTCCAGGGCGTACTTGCGCCATCTGTATATGGCAAAAGAACTGCTTGCTTACCGTTTAAATACGATTCATAATATTCATTATTATATCACCCTGATGAGGCGAATCCGCAGGTCGATTTGTGCCGGCGAATTCGACGAGTTCAGAAGGAATTTTTATCATCAAAGAAAGGCGGGATGAATTCATAGTTGCGTATCTGTGTAGCCACCAAGACACAAAGAAAGGTTTATCCGTTCACCGAGCAGTTGAGTTTGTAGAAATTCCAAATAACAAATCTCAAATAACAAACAAATACCAATTACCAAAATCACAAATAACAACTCAATGTCATTAACTTAAGGGAAATTGGGTTTCCCACACCGTCACCCCGGCGAAAGCCGGGGTCCAGAAAAGCTTGAAAAGACTGGATTCCGGCTTTCGCCGGAATGACGATAGAGACTTCCTTATCAGGGAAGATGGGCTTAAGTTAATGGCATTGAGTCGTAAATTGGATTTTTAGGTTTTTAAAATAAAAATAATCCCGAGAAGGAGAAGAAGTTGAAGACATTAAATGCTCTCGTTGTCCTGTTGTTTTTGATTTTTGGAGTTGCCTGTTCCTTTCAGCAGGATTTTGTGAAAAGTGACGACATCCGCTCCAAATCCAGACTGGTTGCTGTCCTGCCCCTGGTAAACCTCACCTCCTATCCTCATGCCGGCCGGATTGTCGGCGATCTTTTAACCACCGAACTGTATGCCGCCACCGACTTTGTGATTATGGAACGCACCGATATGCTGGAAAATCTCAAAGGTAAAGAAGAGGACCTGGATGAGGTTTTGGATAAGGCGGTAGCGCTGAAGGTCGGCAATCAATTGGGGGTGGACACGGTTATTTTCGGTTCTGTCACTGAATACCGATACAAGAGAGGTTTGGATGAAGATCCCGTGGTGGGGATCAATATTCGAATGCTGGATGTAAAGAGCGGACAAATTCTCTGGGCCGGGAGCAGATCCGGGACCGGCGGATGCTTCTGGCTTTGTGAAGATTCCTTGAATCGTCTGGCACAAAAGACCTGCCATCAACTGGTCGCTGCAATGCTTAAACCCTAATTGATCGAAAGCCGATCAATTAGGGTAAAATCAAAGAAAAGCATCCAAAGAGGCATCTATTGAGAATCCGTTCGGTGATACTTCTGGGCCGCATAACCGCAGTTATGGCCTTATGGCTTGCGCTCAGTCACCTGGATATGCAAACTTTCGATTCCAGCTCTCTGTATCTGTTTTTAGCTCGACACGGTTTTCTCATTTTCCAGGCCAATGCCGCGCAAAACATCGAAAATAAAACAAACCGCTCCCCTTTAAGAACGCCCGCACCCGCTGTTAAAACTCCATCAGAAAAGCGCTCACCCCAATCAGAGCCCGATGACCCAAAGCAGATGGGTTTGATCGAGGCCCGGATTCTCAGCAGGCAGGGCCTGTATGAAGCGGCGCTGCAGGTATATCATCGTCTCAGAAACCGTTATCCGCAGGACGAAGAAGTTTGGGCGGACTATATTGAAACCCTGGTAAACCACGCCGATTATGAACCGGCCCAAACCGAACTGGCCGAATTGTTACAAAAGATTCCTTCCAGTCTTCGGGGCCGGCGGCTTCAGGCTCGAATTTACCAGGAGCTTCGCAGGTTTCAATGGACCTATCCGGTTTATGAAAGCCTTTTGAGCCAATACCGCAC
>CAZPHK010000451.1:0-437 GCA_964586015.1 uncultured Acidobacteriota bacterium
AGTGTGATATTCCAGAGGGACGTAAGTGAACACTCGTGGAATAATCAATCCAAGGATGCAGCCTGCGAGGAAGATTAATCCACCCAGGGTGGAGTAAAATCCCAGGCCTGTCCGGATGGTCTCGTCCACTTTCTCATATTCTTCCTTGCCGAGGTAGAGGATAATGTACCTGCCGGTACTGGCACGAACACCGAGATCCAGTATCCCCATATATCCTGTCAGAACATTCAGGATCTGCCAGATTCCGTACTGAGTCGCCCCCAGAGTATGAATAATAAAGGGGGACAGGAAGAACATAACCACGAGATTGGATCCATGACCGATCCAGTTGGCGGTTAGATTCCGGACTATGGTTCGTGCCTTAACCACGTCTATTACCTCAAACCTCACTGTCTGATGCTGCTAGGATAACGGGCCGGCCAACCAACACAGTCTCG
>CAZPHK010000451.1:447-2139 GCA_964586015.1 uncultured Acidobacteriota bacterium
CCAACCGAATCTGCCTCAGGAGATTCAGTTTACATCCTTTTCTACTGCGGTATTGGATCCCTGTATTATCGAAAACCTGAAGGTAAGCTCCAGCCGGAATTAGATAAGTCCTGATTTATATAGAACGCTGTATCCTGCCATTGTCAGCCACCAGGCAACGCGTTGCAGTACGATTAAAAAGATATGCCACTCAGAGGGAAATGTATTTCCTGATCCGGGGGCCCAGCCAGTTGGCTCCCGCCAGGGGGAGTTTACTCCATAGGGCGGCAGCTAATTGGCGATTTCTCGAAGTATCCGTGTGATTTCTTGCCGGCAATTCTTTTCCACCTTTTGAATTCAATTCATACCAGAACAAGGGTTTAGGAACGGCCCCCCACTGTGACTTGAAGCGCCAGGTTCCCTCGCCGGTCGTTGATCGTCCGAAATCGAAGTATTTGAAGCTGTTGTCGGAGGCAAAAGCTAAAAATGTCCAGTAAAGCAGCATGTTGGGCTTCCATCGATTGTAATACCGCAATGAAGAAGACCAGGGATTGGCGATCGTATTTGAATGGAGAAGAATTATCCCTGCTGAGGCAGGTGTTCCGTCTGAAGTATACACGACAACGATACGCGCTCTATCTTTAAAATAGTCCACAACAGCCTCAAACCATCGCAGACTGTGAACCGGAGACCCAAGATCCCGCATATTTTCTGTGAAAATACGATAGAAATCGGGCAGCAACTCTCCGGCACCCGTACGGGCAACATAACCTTCCCGTACAGGTAATTTTATCTTGTTGCGCAATTTTGATTTAAAGCTTTCAAAAAGGGTGTCGGAATTTTCAGGCAGTTCCAGTATCATTCTGACTTTGTCGGTTGTATTCTCCCCAGCAAATTGTAGAGGATAATTAGATCGAATTTCTGAGACACAGTGTTGCTCCTCAGCAAATGCCAATGCTTTTTGCCAGAGAGCATGGGCGACCTCCTCGCTATCGGCCAATATGCCTCCGGAATCGCAGTAGGGGAGCGAAATAAGCTGTCTGCCCAACAGGGGAATGCGAAAATCAATTAAAGGCATCACGCCACAAATCTTCCCGTCAAGTTCAGCCATAATGTAACGGGGATGATAGCCATAAGCCCGTTCAACTGCTTTTCCCCAGGCATAAAGCTGATAAGCGGTTCCTTCCGGATGGGCCAGAACGTAGGAATCCCATAATTGTTTATCCGCGTTTTCCGCTATTTTTATACGTATTTCTCTCATAACATAGGCCGTCAACAGACTTCTTTCCCTAATCTATCGGTTAAAATACTCTGAAAGAGAAGATTTTATCTCAGGATAGGCCCATTTTTGACCTCCGATATTGCCGATGATCTTATCAGGATGCAACTTCATAAAGAATTGTCATGAAATACGTTAATCTTATACTTTATGGATGCGCAATACCGGCTCATTTAAAAAAAAGTTTCAGGGCTTTGCCGATATGAGAGGGGCGTATCCGGCGTAATCGCTTCCATCGCAATTGAGACAAAATCGGCAGCAGGATTCGAACCCGAAAACTTTCCTGCTTATATCGGCCGGGCGTCACTTTATGGGCCAGCATTCGGTTTGCAGCGCGCAGATATCGTTTCCCCTGTGATGTGTTGTCAATAACGATGGTGACCCCATTGTCAAATACCGGAATCTGTTTAATGTTATGAATGTTGTCTTTGTCC
>CAZPHK010000452.1:0-2137 GCA_964586015.1 uncultured Acidobacteriota bacterium
TCGCACGGGTCCGGTTGTTTCTCGGGGGTGGCATGCAGTTGATTGATTGGTCGAAAATCCGTTTCATAAGCTCAGCCCAGGCATAGTTCCTTGGGTGTATTTTGCCGGTATTCTCTTGTCTCTTTCCTTGCCCCTCTTTCTTTGCTTCGAAACAGCCCGGACAACCTCGCGAATCGTTCTTTTCCTGCAACTCAACCGGCACAATCCGGGATCTCCAGCGGGCTGCCGGAGCCAGAATCCCATGATAACGAACCAGATTGAACCTGGGAGGGGGGACCAGGGAGGCAAGCTTCCCAATAAGATCCATCGGGTCGAATATCACATACGAACTTCCGCCCCGCCAGCGATGCCGCAGCCGGAAAAGCACCCGTCCGTCGGGAAACCGCGACAATCGTTCTGCGGCCACTGCAGGTCGTGCCACATAGCGGCACAAATGTTCCAACTGGTGTCTTGCCTTACCGGGAATGCACACAGCGGCATGCAGGCTGAATCCCGACAAAGCAGCGCAACAACGGCCGGCCTTTTTGCCTTCACCTTCAGCCTCAAATTCAAACCTTATCCCTTTAAGCCGTTGCCCCGTTCCCGGGACCGACGGCAACCCGTCCCCGCACCGAAGCGCTGCATAGCTCCGCCAGCAAAGGCTGATCCCGAAGAAGCGGATCCGCTTCCTCAAAACCGGGCAGAACCCAGTAGGAGGCTAAAAACCACGAAAGGGTTCTGTCGCTTGCTGACAGGTCCAATTCTATTTCCGCCGTGTTGCATCCCCACCTCAGCCCCTTTCCATTGGCTTGAGCAATTAAGACTAACCCTGTGAGCCGCATTGGACTGACAGGCAATTCGTCCCGTTATATAAAGGTTACGCATACGCTGTGCTAGGGCTATGGAGCCGGACAGCAGCGCCGAAGTGGGGAACAATCATGAAAACGGAAAAAACGGCGACGATTAACAGAAGTATCGAGCCAAAGCAAGCGAAGGTTAAGTCTGCCAATCCGATAGGCGACTCTGCCGATTTTAACCGCATCCTCGAAGGAGTTCAGCACGGGAAATCTATAGTCGAAAGCAATTCAAACCACACCATCTTCCGACAAGGGCAACCTGCGAATTCCGTGTTCTACCTCCAGCATGGCAAGGTGAAGCTCATGGCTACGTCTAAAGAAGGCAAGGAAGCAATCGTTGCCGTGATAAATGGAGGAGAGTTCTTCGGAGAGGGTTGCCTTATCGGTCAGTTGGTACGAATGGCTACGGCTTCCGCGATGATGGATTCTACGATGGTTAAGATTGAGAAGCCTCTGATGATGCGTTTGCTCCATAATAATCAGGGTGTGTCCAAGTTTTTCGTCGAGCACTTGCTTTCCCGAAACGCGCGATATGAAGAGGACTTGATCGACCAACTTTTCAACAATAGCGAGAAGCGTCTGGCAAGGATTCTCTTGCTTCTAGCCAAATTTGGTAAGGATAGTATCTCCGAAAGAGTGCATCCAAAAATCGACCAGGAAAGTTTGGCGCAAATGGTCGGTACAACTCGGTCGCGAGTCAGTTATTTTATGAATAAGTTTAAGAATCATGGCTTCATCGATTACAAAGATGGCAACCTGACGGTCCATAATAGCCTCCTGAAAGTGGTTCTGGGCTCCCTATCTGAAAAAGGTAAGAAGCTGGCGGGGGTGAATTCTGGCACGCCGATCAAATCCGAACTCGTGGAATGAGCTGCCGCAAGAAGGGGGCAATTGATGTTGGATCAACATGCGGCTGCAGGCATAGCGATGGGCGGAATCGTTCACCCGAACAGAAAGGATATTTACTCGATCCCCCTTGAATGGCGTATCATGCCGGCAACCCTCCCGGTAGCGTGGCTTTTTCGACAGGCTGTTATGAGCAATTTTGATAAGAAATATGAGCTGTATGGAACGGACACGAGAACCAGTCGGAGGTATAAATAAATACAGGCAATAACGCGGCACTTAATATCAAGGGTGCGGAATAGGTTGGGAACTCTGCGGACTGTTCGTATCCGAAAACCGCGTCGGAAAAGCTGCTCCCATCACACCCTATTTAGTGAGGTGTATCATGCCTTTGATTCAACTTAGGCAGTGTAAATTAATAAAGGTATCAACAAATTATTTTAGTGAGGTTTAAT
>CAZPHK010000453.1:0-2132 GCA_964586015.1 uncultured Acidobacteriota bacterium
CCGCAAATATGAAGGGAAAGAGCTGACTGTCCTCGGCGTGAACAATGAGGAACCGGATGTAACCCGGGCCTTTCTGGGAAAAGGCAATCCGGCTCCTCCGAAGCTGATCGATCCGGCTGTCCTCGGCTTGAAAAGCGACGAACTGGATGCAACCCGGACTTTTCCGGAAAAACGCGATCCGGCCTATCCGCTACTGGTCGATGTGGGAGGAGAACTCGCGTCTCTATTTGGAGTGAAGGAACTTCCAGCGCTGATTCTTCTCGATCGTTCGGGAAATATCATCTCCAAAAAAAGCGAACGCCAGACCTATGAACAGATGGATGCGCTGTTAATGGAGGTCGGACTATGAAAACAGGAACAGACTTGCTTCGAAACAGAAATCGGATCTGCAAGGCCCTCTGCGCCTGTCTTTTCTGGCTGACCGCCGTGGTGCCCTTAAAAGGCCAGACAAGTCCGGCGTCAATCGCAAACGATCTTGAACAGACGGCGAAGCCGGAAGGGAACATGAAAATTCGGGTTGCCGTTGATGAAGTCAGGATTGATGCCGTGGTTCTCAACTGGCGGGGACGTCAGATAACCGATATGACGGCGGATGACTTTGAGATTTATCAGGACGGGAAAAAACAGGAAATCATTTCAGCCATTTATATAAATGACCAGACATCCCGGCCTGACAGTCAGGCTCCCCTGATATCCGTACCGGCGCTCTCCAGGGATGAAATCCGGAGGACGATTTTATTCCTTGTGGATGATTTAAGCATGAGCTTCGTGAATCTTCATCACACGCGCATGGGGCTGAAAAATTTTGTTGAAAAGCAAATGCAGCCCGGAGATATGGTGGGCATTATCCGAACCAGCATGGGATTCAACCCGCCGTTCACTTCCGACAAACGGCAATTGTTGGCCGAAATCGAGAACATTCAGTGGGGAATGGCTCAGGCAATTGCCAGTTGCGGCCCGGGCGGTTGAGGACCAGGTTCCGGCGGGATGGGTCTATCCTCGGTATTCGAAGCCCAATATGCCACGGTCCGATATGGTATCCGGGCTTTAAAAGATGTACCCGGACGTAAATCGCTGTGTATGATATCGCCGATTATCACATTCCCGGATATAACAACGTTAAATTCACGATACAGAGATAGCGGATACGGGTATTCACGCGAGATGAACACGTTGGCCGATGAAGCATTGCGCACCGGATTGGTTATTCATGTGCTGGATATCAATGGACTGACGCCCCGATTTCAGAGCGGAGAATCTATCCTGGCGAAAAAAACCGGAGGAATTACCGTCAAAAACTCCAATTTCTTTGTGAGTGGAATAGGCTATTTGAAGGAGGAGATAAAAGGGTACTATATGCTTTCCTACGTCCCTCCCGCAAATACATTCAAGCCGGGCAGCAAGGACAAGTACCGGAGGATACAAGTTAAAGCGAAGCGGAGATTCAGCGAGGTCCATACCCGTGACGGTTTTTATGGGACAACCATGTCTCCCGAGGATGAGCAACCCGATAAAAACGGAGTTTCTTTGCGGGAGGCTATTTTTTCTCCCTTCCTTTACGACGATCTGAAGGTGCTCCTGGCATCAGGATACGCCAACGATCCGGAAAAAGGCTACTTTCTCAGATCGTGGGTCCACCTGGGGGCGAAAGACCTGGTATTCATAGATGAACAGGACGGCGGGCACGCCGTTTCTTTGGAAATTGCTACCGTTACCACCGATATAAACGGCCGGATTCAGGATTCCAAAATCGGGACGTTTGACGGCTACATTAAAAATGAATATCTCGACGGAATTGAACGGAAAGGCATCTGCCTCGATCTTTACCTGCCGGTTCAAAAGCCCGGGGCTTATTACGTTCGGATTGCCGTAAAGGACCGGGCGTCGGGTAAAATCGGCACAGCCTACCGGTTTCTGGAAATTCCCGACCTTACGAAAAAACGCCTCTCCCTTTCCAGTATTTTTCTAATAGATAACGGGAAAGGCATATCCGGGATCGGATCGGAAGACACGGAGGGATCCCGTATGCTTTTAGGCCGGCAGGAAGGGAGAAAAAGCCCGGCCGTCAGGAACTATCTGCCGGGAGAAGGATTCGATTACGCGGTCTTTATTTATAATGCAAAAAAGAAAAA
>CAZPHK010000454.1:0-2104 GCA_964586015.1 uncultured Acidobacteriota bacterium
ATGGTTGCAGAGATCTATTTGTTTGAAAAATGTAGCCCTTTTGGTCCCATTCGCCGGTTGATGAAGCGCATCGTCAGGAGGACGGCTTCTGTTGGCTTTCGGCAGGGTTGCGCTCCATATCCATCTGCCGCGACATTGCGGAAAGCCGCCGATACAGTGTAGCCACACTAATGCCCAGATATGCTGCGGCCGCTCTTTTACCTTCGGTCGAACTCCCAAATAGCCGAATTGCCTCCTCAATTAAAAGACTCTCTACCTGATCGAAGGCCCTCAGGCCTCGTTCCTTTCCCACTTTCTTGCCTCCCATAAGGTATGCAGGGAGATCATCAAGCTCGATCAGGCCGGCGTCTCTGATATTGCACACATACTCAACAACATTTTTCAGTTCGCGAACATTTCCCGGCCATTGGTAGGTAATGAGAAAGGCCAAGGCCTCGGGACTGAATCCCCGTATGGCATGCCCTAAGTGCTGCTTTGTCTTGTTCAAAAAATATTCCAGGAGCAACGGAATATCCGTGATGCGTTCGTGCAATGGCGGAACATGTAACGGAATCACATTCAGCCTGAAATAGAGATCTTCCAAAAACAATTTTTCCTGAACCATTCTTTTCAGGTTCTTATTTGTGGCTGCGATAATTCTAACAGTTATCTTGGGGGCATGAAGCCCTCCAACTTTCTCCAACACGTAATTATCCAAAAAGCGCAAGATCTTGGATTGTCCGTCGAGGGAGAGATACCCAATTTCATCTAAAAAAAGAGTCCCTTTGTTTGCCATCTCAAATTTACCGATCTTGCCGTTTTTGTGCGCCCCTGTAAACGCCCCCCCTGCATAGCCGAATACCTCGCTTTCGAACAGGGCGTCCGGTACCGCACTGCAGTTGATGGTTATGAAAGGGTTGTATTTTCGGGGGCTTTCATAGTGGACAAGTGCGGCGACCAATTCCTTTCCTGTGCCGGTTTCTCCAGTAATCAGGACAGTAGAAGAACCTTTTGAAATTTTTTTGATAAGACCTTTCAATCCTGAGATAGCCTTCGATCTGCCAATAAGCTCCAGACCCTGGGCCGCGTTCACATAAGCCCTCTTCGGCTTACTGGCGGGGGAATGATGACGAAATACAATGATATGGCCATCCCTGGGACAATCAGGTCTGATAGGGATTTTACAGGCAGAGAATTTTGCGTTTTCGGCTTTTCCCTGCTCCAATTTGCCAGATCCATGCGCGCCCATGTCTATTTCCTGTTCCAAGAATTCAGAACTTCTGCCCAGGAGTTCACTCCTTTTCGCCCCCAATAGCCTTTCCCCAAATTCATTGACATTGACGATCCGACTATTCTGGTCCGTCAAGATCAGACCTTGTTCAACGGAACTGATGATACGGGTCATCTCATCGGAAACCAACAATCTCTCCTGGTCAGACGCTCTACCGACAAACATATCCGCCATGAGACCTGCAATCTCATCCGACAGCCTCGACAGGCAAAGTGCCTTATCGGTCATGATCCTTTTCTGCTCGTGGTTGTACCCAAGGAAACCAAAAATGCCCACAATCCTGTTTGCATATTTGATAGGACTGGATATCACGGAGCTGTATGGACAAAAGGATCGTATTTCGCATCTCAGGCATTCCCTGGTCTCTTTCGGCGCCTCTATTTCAAAGCTTTCTCCATACATTATCGACTTGTGCACATAGGAATCCCGCGGCCGTCTGGTCCCTACATTCTTCTTATACGGACCGGTGCCGGCTACGGCGATGAGGTCTTCATTGATGACCATTATTTCGGTACTGAGCATCGGCCGCAATACATTGCAGAAAGACTGGATGGTATCTCTTGAAAGGGAAAGCTCATTCATTTGGATCTATTTCCCGTATGTCGTCTTGCGAAGTCGAGTATGTTTGGGGCTTTGAAGCTTTTGAGGTGATTGAAAACGATTATAGCACGAATTCTCAAATTGACAATACATTTGATCCTAATTGGATGTGTTTCTATCATTGTGAGAATCCCTCTCCCTACCATCTTCTCTGCGGGAGGCATGTCCGTGCATCCCAGTAGACCATTCGGCCTAAATTTATCGAATTGTATTAGTATGTTGCAGATGCTATTC
>CAZPHK010000455.1:0-2104 GCA_964586015.1 uncultured Acidobacteriota bacterium
GCTGGTCATAACGGACCTCTACGCGCGGCGCTGCGCAATCACGAAGGAACGGACATTGCCGGCCTTGGAGGCAGCCCATATCCGCCCTTATGCCGAGGGCGGGGAGCATTCGCCGAGCAATGGCATCCTCATGCGGCGGGATATCCATGCCCTCTTCGATAAAGGATACGTTACTATCAACCCATCGATGCAATTCGAGGTCAGCCGGCGCATCAAAGAAGAGTTCGACAACGGTCGGGACTACTACAGTTTACAAGGAACTCTGATACGGGTACCACTTAAAGTTGCTGAACATCCTTCCTCCGAGTATCTGGATTGGCATAATACACACATCTTCCGGGGTTAGATTTGGTTTCAAACCGATCCGATCATGGGTCGTTTGAAGATATTTGGGATGTCGCACCGGGAATATGGCGGACCTTGCATTTCGACAAGAACCTATTCAGTAATTTGTATCTACGCAAGGGCCTTGTTAACTTCTGGATGATCCTGAATGCTGAATGCCATTCTCACGCCAATGCATATCGGTTGCTTACTTCTAGCTGTTCAAACCGAAAGTAACAGGAGAGCCCGTTCCACATGCGATTACTTTGGTCGCTGGTTCAAATCCAGCCGCTGCCAGCGTATTGCACATCCAATTATTTCATCTTTGGGAGTTCTCCCGATTGAGCACTATTCTCTGCCGAGGATTTCCTTCAACATTGTTATAGCGTCAGTGGTGGGTTGCCGACAAGCTTGCTTAACACAAACGTAAGCCGTAGCAGATTGGTTGATCATCCTGTAACCATGCAAATGGCCGACGATTTCATCGACCTCTTCTCGGGTTTGATCAGCCGGGAGAAACAGGGTCACCAGGCCGGGAAGGAAGGGGCCGTTGATCGAACTCATCATCTCCCTGGTTCCCTCCTGTTCCGGCACACCGCAAATGACAGCTTCCTTGGTTGATCCCAACGAGAACGTGATACCGAGCATCAGGAAGGTATAGGCAGACGGGGCCTGGTTCACTTGGGTGCCGAAAGATTTGATGGTTTTCAAAGCCATCTCTTCGAGCCTTGTATCTCCGACGAGTCTGCCCAAGCGGATGAGATTAAGAGCGGCCACGGAATTCCCCGAGGGCACGGCTCCGTCATAGATCTGCTTCTGTCGAAACGGCAAGTCCGAGCTATTCGCGCGCGTCCCGTAGAAACCACCATTATCCTCATCCCAAAACAATTCTCGCATCTGCGCGGTCAAATTAATGGCTTGCCTGAGCCGCTTGACACCGAACGTGGCCTCATACAGCTCGAACAACCCGTAAATGAGGAAAGCATAGTCGTCGAGCTGACCATCGATGTGGGCTTTTCCTTCGCGGAAACTGTGGAGTAACGTATTGTCAGACGATATCATTCGTTCGAGAATGAAATCAGCAGCCCGGTTGGCAGCGGTGACGTACTCGGGTTCGTCCAGAATTCTGCCCCCGAATGCCAGCGCCGCGATCATGAGCCCGTTCCAATTGGTCAGTATCTTGTTGTCGAGCAAAGGCCGCACCCTCTTCGAACGTTCCTCAAACAATTGGGACCGGATTATCTCGAGGTGTGCAGCCAGATCTTCCACGGGTATACCTAGATCGCTGGCTGTTTCTGATAGGGGTTTTGGCCGGGGAAATAGGGTTTTCAGTGCTATATTTCATTTAAAAAAGTATATAAATTACCACTGACAAGTAATAACTATTATGGCAGAAGAGACTAACGCTGTAGCAACTGAAGAGCCGGTCCAGGCACAGAAGCCTGGGATGAAAGAGCGTGTTTTGTCCAAGATGCTTGTAGGCAAACCGAAGAACGGCAACCAGGAAAAGAAGCCGGTCACCTGGAGGCATGCCCTGCCCCACGAGGTAAACCACGAGATTAATCACCTTGTGAAGGAGACGCATAAGCACAGGGACGCCTACAAAAGGACACTGAAGGCAAGGGACGCACAGCTCTGGGTTGCAGTTGCACACATGAACAAGCGTTTGAAGAATATAGAAAACCAGCTTGGGATAAAAGCAGAGGTTTAGACCTTAAGCTTTTTGAGCAGCTGTTCCTGCGCCGCTTTAAGGGGCTCTGGCATAATGTTTTTTGTAGCT
>CAZPHK010000456.1:0-2099 GCA_964586015.1 uncultured Acidobacteriota bacterium
CAGATCGAACTGCAGTCTCTGTTTAATAATTCAAACGCGGGCTTCGTACTGTTTGATGCCAAACCGCCCTATAAGGTACTTGCACACAACAGGTATTATCAAGAACTCTTTGCCGAACCGTTTAGAACAAAGGGAATGGTCGGAAAAAATGTGTATGAATACGCGCCTGCTTTGGAAGCGCAGGGAGTCGTGGCCGTATTTGACGAAGTGGTAAAAACCCAAAAAGCCGCGCATCTTCTGGATTTTCCTTATGACAGCCATCCACCGGAGAAATCCTGGTTCAACTGGCATTTATCGCCGGTCATCCAGGGCGGCGAGGTGGTGGCTCTCGCCAGCATGAGTATTAACGTCACCAATCAGCATGTGATTGAACAAGCCCTTCGCGAAAGCGAGGAGCGCTTCAGGGCAATTGCCCAAGTGACGCCGGTCGGAATTGGTGTGGTAGGAATTTCCGACGCAAAATTTCTGTATGTCAATCCGGCGTATGAAAAATCTTTCGGATACTCCAAAGATGAACTCCTTAATAGGAACACTCCAGACATCTATTGGATTCCCGAAGAGCGGGAAAAGATACTTTCTGTTTTGCAAAAACAGGGCTATGTGGACGAATACGAGGTTAAGCTTAAACGCAAGGATGGTACGGCATTTTGGGGATTGTCATCTATCCGGCCATTGACCTTTGGCGGGAAAGATGCCCTTGTGGGTGCATTTGTCGACATCAGCGAAAGCAGGCAAGTCGGGAAGGCATTGCAAGAGGCGCATGCTGAATTAGAAACACGGGTACAAGAACGAACTTTAGAACTGAAAGAGGCATTGGAATCACTCGACGCCGAACGGCGACGGTTCAATGATGTCTTGAACCTGCTTCCGGCTTACGTCGTGCTTTTGACGCCCGATTACCACGTCCCTTTCGCCAACCGCTTTTTCGAAGAACGTTTCGGTGTCGCCGAAGGGCGGCGTTGTTATGAATATTTATTCGAGCTTAATACACCCTGTGAAAATTGCGAAACATTTAAGGTGATGAAAACCGGGGCGCCCCACCATTGGGAATGGACGGGGCCGGACGGCCGCAATTATGACATTCATGACTTTCCTTTTACCGATGTGGACGGTTCACCGCTTATTATGGAGATGGGCATAGACGTTACCGAACACAAGCTTGCCGAAACGGAATTGGAAAAGCATCGTGATCACCTGGAGGAGTTAGTCGTCTATCGCACAGGTCAACTCAAAGCGGCCAATACAGAGCTGCAAACGGAAATCGCCGAACGGAAAAAACGGGAGGAGGAACTCCGCCATCTCAACCGCACGCTCATGGCGCTCAGCAAAAGCAGCCAGGCCATGATGAAGGCCGAGAACGAGTCCGAATATCTGAATGAAGTGTGCAAGATTGTCGTCGAAGATTGCGGCCATGCCATGGTATGGATCGGCTTTACAGAAAACGATGAGGCCAAAACCATCCGGCCTGTGGCCTACGCCGGTTTTGAAGAGGGATATCTTGAAACGCTTGAATTGACCTGGGCTGACACCGCGCGCGGCCGCGGCCCCACGGGCACGGCCATTCGCACCGGTAAGCCCAGCCGCTGCCGAAACATGTTAACCGACCCTAAATTCAAACCCTGGCGTGAAGAAGCGCTCAAACGGGGTTATGCGTCTTCCGTGGCGGTTCCGCTGATCTACGATCACATGGCTTTCGGATCGGTTACAATTTATTCTCCCGAACCCGACGCATTCACCAAAGACGAGGTCGATCTCCTTGCCGAGCTGGCCGACGATCTTTCTTTCGGTATCAAGGCCATCCGAATGCGAAGCGCTCATGCAAAGGCCGAAGACGCTCAAAGAGAGACCAACGCTTACCTAGAAAACCTGATCGACAATGCGAACGCACCCATCATCGTCTGGGACCCGGAATTCCATATCACCCGCTTTAATCATGCCTTCGAACATTTGACAGGACATACCGCCCATGCGGTCATCGGGAAGAGGTTAGACCTGCTTTTTCCCGCAGAAAGCAGCGACGCATCCTTATCTCAGATCAAGCTGACCCTGAGCGGCGAAAAGTGGGACTCGGTGGAAATTCCTATCCTGCGTAACGACGG
>CAZPHK010000457.1:0-2094 GCA_964586015.1 uncultured Acidobacteriota bacterium
ATTAACGGGGGGAAGATCCGTTTTAAAGGCGACAAAAGAGAGCGAAGATGATATTCTTCTGTTAGCAATAGGAACTCATGATGAGGTTTACTGAAGGATATCATCCAGGTGAAGCTCGTTATCATCAACTTGGATGGCAGGTAGCGGAGAAAAATGCCTCTGAAGAGCATAAAGCGGAGAGAATAACATCACCACAGAGTTTAGAATCTTTATCTGTAATCCCGCTTGGCGGGACCACCCATTTGGTTGTGGCCGTTAGGCTGCCTTGGAACAGATGTTCAATGATTTTATACCACATAAACAAGTGCCCATCCATTAACTCCTTTGTGGGCGCTATGAATTTCCAATTTATAAATCGGCAATTTTTCGCAAGGTCAAGGAAAACAAGGGGTTGCGCGGAGACGTACTGTAGTACGTCGCACAAGGAACCCCACAGCTTGACGCAGAGATTGCGGAAAAGGACCATTTATGGATGGAAAGGAGATTGACTCATGGAAACAAGAGCGAACAACATCACATGGCACGAAGGTCATGTCAATCGGCAGGTTCGAGAAGATCTGCTCCAGCAAAAAGGCTGCACCATCTGGATGACCGGGCTGAGCGCTTCAGGAAAAAGCACGCTCGCATTCACACTGGAGCACGCCCTGGTTCAGAGAAACAGGCTCGCCTATGTCCTTGACGGTGACAACGTGCGCCATGGCTTGAACAAGAATCTCGGCTTTTCGGCGGAAGACCGCGAAGAGAATATCCGCCGCATCGGCGAAGTGGCCAAACTCTTTGCCGATGCCGGCTTTATCACCATGACCAGCTTCATCTCCCCTTATCGCAAAGATCGCGACATCGCCCGTAAGATACACAATGAAGCGGGGCTTTTTTTCATGGAAGTATTTGTCGATGCGCCCATCGAGGTCTGTGAACAGAGGGATCCCAAAGGACTGTATCAGAAGGCCCGAAGAGGCGAGCTAAAAGGGTTTACCGGCATCGATGACCCCTACGAGCCGCCTGAAAGCCCGGAACTTAGAATCGAGACAGGCCACGTGTCCCCCCAGCAAGGGGCCATGAAAATACTCGGTTATTTGGTTGAAACGGGTTTTCTGATGTTGCCCAATACGAAGTAGTATTTTTTAAATAAATATTACAGAAGCAATCAAAGGCAAGAACGTCTATAAAGAAATCTCTCACAGAAGGCAACAAAGGTAACAAAGTTTTTTCTTCGTTTTCTTCGTTACCTTCTGTAAAAAGGAGTTTTTAATGCAGTTTATTGATCTATCCGCCCAACAACAGCGCATCCGTGCTGAAATCGAAAACAGGATCAAACAGGTCCTCGACCACGGCCAATACATCATGGGTCCGGAAGTCAGGGAACTGGAAGGAAACCTCGCCGATTTCGTGGGCACCCGCCACTGCCTCTCCTGCTCATCCGGCACCGATGCGCTTCTCATCGCCCTCATGGCCCTGGACATCCATCCGGGGGACGAGGTCATCACCGTCCCCTATACCTGGATTTCCACCGCCGAGGTGATCGCCCTGCTCCACGCCAAACCCGTGTTCGTTGATATCCAGCCAGACACCTTTAACATGGATCCGTCCTTGATCGAAGC
Organism: uncultured Acidobacteriota bacterium; assembly: GCA_964586015.1. Lineage (GTDB taxonomy): Bacteria > Acidobacteriota > UBA6911 > UBA6911 > UBA6911 > UBA6911. The sequence goes on from CAZPHK010000457.1 coordinate 1,602, forward strand.
GGCTATCACGCCCCGCACCAAGGCCGTCATGCCGGTCAGCATCTACGGCCAGTGTGCGGATATGATCCGAATCAACGCCATTGCCGCAAAACACAACATCCCTGTGATCGAAGACGGGGCCCAAAGCTTCGGCGCCGCCCACAACGGCAAGAAATCCTGTGCACTCTCCACCATCGGCTGCACCTCATTTTTCCCATCCAAGCCTTTAGGTTGCTATGGCGACGGCGGGGCCATTTTTACAGATGACGATGCACTGGCGGATAAGATGGCCCAGATCCGCGTCCATGGCCAGAAGGTCAAGCACCAGCATCCCCTGGTGGGCATTAACGGCCGGTTGGATACCCTTCAGGCCGCCATCCTCATTGAAAAGCTCAAGATCTTCCCCGAGGAATGCCGTTTCCGCTGGGACGTGGGCCAACGCTACAATGAACTCCTTTCCGGAATCCCGGGCATTCGGACCCCGGCTGTTTCCGAGGGCAACGACTCGGTCTAC
>CAZPHK010000458.1:0-2089 GCA_964586015.1 uncultured Acidobacteriota bacterium
TGGCGTCCCCAACGGGATTCGAACCCGTGTTGCCGCATTGAAAGCGCGGTGTCCTAGGCCGTCTAGACGATGGGGACGCACTAAAATGGCTTTACATTCTTGCACTTTTATTCGGATATTTCAAGAATCGGACCGCTAATTTTATCGCATGGGTGGAAATAAATCCGGCAACAGATTTCAGTGCGGAATTTAAATCAATTTCCTTTCCGGTTCTTAACCCTTTAATCCTTGTGCTACTAATGGTTTAGATAATATCGGATACTGAAAAACATTTGAGTCTAAAGGCTTTGTCCCATTATGCCGATGGGTAGATACACGGGTAGCCACGGGAACATGTTTATGAACAACACAGTGCTATTAGTGGACGACTCTGCAATGATCTGCCATATAGTGGGGCAGATTCTCCGGGAGTCCGGATATAAAGTGTTGACCGCTAACAACGGACGGGAAGGCTGTGATCTGGCCAAACAGTACAATCCCGGACTGATCCTTATGGATATTGAAATGCCCGAAATGGACGGGATTCAGGCAACGACAAGAATCAAGGCACAGCCCGAAACGAACCACATCCCCGTGCTGATTTTTACATCTCTCAGCAGTGAAGAGGATATCCGGCGCGCAAGGGAGGCCGGTTGCCAGGGATTTCTGAACAAGCCGATCAGCAAGCAACTCATTAAAGCCGAGGTGCAGAAAGCGTTGGGAGACCCGCTGTAGGAAACTCGAATGCCTACGATTCTACGCAATATTTCCGACATCTCATTTTTAACCCGGTTTTTCTCATACCTGCGCGATTGTCACGGCATTCGTGCGCTGGTGGTGGACAAAAACGGGAATATCGATCCTGTCGACGGACAGGACACCTCAGAATATCCGAATAAGAAACTGTATCCCGTATCTTTCCGCAAGGATATCGGCGGCATCCGGTGTTCGGCGGAATCAAAAGAAGCGCTGCTGGCCGCGGATCCCCATATACAAATCGGCATCTCCGGTATAGAAATCCTGGTGGAGAAAGACCTGGTCATGCAGCAGACCATGGACGAAATGCTGCGTTTATCCGATCAGCTCTATTTTCTATTCGGCCTGGCTGAAAAACTTTCAGGCGTTCACGACATAGAAAAATATTGCGAACTGGTCCTGCGGGAAATTGCGCAGGAAATTGCGGCCGATTCCGCCTTCGCGCATATGACGATCCCCAAAAACAATCACCGGACAATCCTGCACAACTTATCCTCGCGGGATTTAAAAAGGATCGAACAGGATGCGGCCGTTCGGTCCCTCAAAAAAAATAAAACGGCCATCGTCAATCTGCAGGACGGGAAATCCGCGATTGTGATACCGATTAAGGAAAAAGACAAGCCGGCCGGAAGACTCGTACTCGTGCGAGAGGCCGGGAAAAGCAATTTTTCCGCTTATGAAAAAAAATTTGTAAGCATTATCAACAATATTGTCTGCCCTACGATGGAAAGTCTTTCCCTGTACAGCAGCCTCCAGATACTGTACCGCAACACGGTCAAAGCCCTCGCGGCGGCCATAGACGCCAAGGATGCCTATACGCACGGCCACTCTTTCAGGGTTGCACGATTCTCCCTGGCAATCGGCCGGCAGCTTGATATCGATTCCAGCCGGTTATCGGACCTGGAGATAGCCGCCTACATGCATGACCTGGGCAAAATAGGAGTCCCTGAATCGATCCTGGGGAAAGAGGGGAAGTTGTCGCCGGAGGAGTTTGATGAAATAAAGAAACATCCCCTGCTGACCAACAAAATCCTGGAACCGATCGACCTGCCGGACCTCATTGTCCAGGCAACTCTGCAGCATCACGAACGCATGGACGGACGGGGCTACCCCTTCGGATTGAAAGGCGATCGGATTTCCCTGTTTGCCAAAATCATCGCCGTGGCCGATGTATTCGACGCCCTGACATCTGCACGCCCCTATCGGGGCGCCATGACCGTGGAAGAAGCCCTTACGGAGATCTGCGAAGGGATTGATACGGAATACGACCGCAGCGTCGTGCAGGCATTCATCGACGCGCTTCAAGGCTATTCGGAAGACCAGGACCTCTCTGTTGTTTATTCAGAACTGGAAT
>CAZPHK010000459.1:0-2087 GCA_964586015.1 uncultured Acidobacteriota bacterium
TCCTCATACTCCTCGCGGAAATTCCGAATGGTGCTCAGCACCGGATTCGGGGCCGATTGGCCCAGGCCGCACAATGAGGACTTCCGGATCATGTTGCACAAACGTTCGAGTTTTTCGATATCGCCGTCTTTGCCCTGGCCCCCGGTAATCCGGGTCAGGATTTCCAGCATGCGCTTGGTACCCTCGCGGCACGGCGTACACTTGCCGCAGGATTCGTCCTGCGTAAACTCGATAAAGAACCGCGCCAGGCTGACCATGCAGGAATCCTCATCGATGACAATCATGCCGCCGGAGCCCATGATGGAACCGGCCTTGGCCAGCGATTCGTAGTCGATCTGTGTATCCAGGTACTCGGCCGGCAGACAGCCGCCGCTGGGGCCTCCGGTCTGGATGGCTTTGAAGGCCTTGTTGCCGGGAATGCCGCCGCCGATATCATAAACGATGTGCCGCAATGTGGTCCCCATGGGCACTTCAACCAGGCCGGTATTGTGAACCTTGCCGGCCAGGGCGAATACTTTGGTACCCTTGCTGGTTTCGGTACCGATACTGCTGAACCATTCACCACCGTCCAGTATGATGACGGGAATATTGGCCCAGGTTTCGACATTGTTAATCAGTGTGGGCTTGCCAAACAGACCGCTGACCGATGGGTACGGCGGACGCGGACGCGGCATCCCGCGGGATCCTTCAATCGAATGGATCAGTGCGGTTTCCTCACCGCAGACAAATGCCCCCGCACCAAGCCGAATCTCGATATCGAACGCAAAATCCGAACCGAGAATAGTGTCCCCCAGGAAACCCTGCTCCTTGGCGGCCGCAATGGCAATTTCGAGCCGCTTGATCGCTAACGGATACTCAGCACGAATGTAGATGATACCTTTTTTGGCACCGATCGCGTAACCGGCGATGGCCATCCCTTCCAGCACCGTATGCGGATCGCCTTCGATGGCACTACGATCCATGAACGCCCCGGGGTCGCCTTCATCGGCATTGCAGATGACGTATTTTTCATCCGCCTGCTGTTTGGCCGTAAAATCCCATTTCAAACCCGTCGGGAAACCTGCCCCACCCCGACCGCGAAGTCCGCTTTTTTTCACCTCGGCAATAACATCAGCCGGTTCCATTTCGGTCAGGACCTTGGCCAGGGCCTCGTAGCCGCGTACGGACAGGTAGTTATCGATGTTTTCCGGATCGATGATACCGCAGTTTCGCAGGGTAATACGCATCTGTTTGCCGAAGAAGTCAACGTCACCGAAAATACGGAAGAATCGATTGTAAAGATGGTCCTCCTGGATAATCTTCTCAGCAACCGGCGTACCGTTGACCAGATGCGACTGGACGATGATGTCGACATCCTCGGGACTGACCTGGCCATACATGGTATACCCGGGATTGACAATCAGGATTGGCCCCTGTTTGCACATTCCCAGGCAGCCGCTCAGGTGGATACTCACCAGATCAGACAATCCCTGCCTTTCAATCGCCGCCTCCAGTCGTTTGCGAATCTCGCGAGACTGATTATGCAGACAGGTCGGTCCGTCACATAACGTCAGCTTATATGTTTGTTCTTTCACGATTCGTATCCCTTTCTTCAGATCAGCCATTCGCTGATAACTTCGTCTTTTTTCAAATGCCGTTCGATAATCTCCCGCGCCCTGTCCGGCGTAACTTTGCCGTACTTGACCGGGATCTTACCTTCTTCAACCACCTCGACCGTCGGTTCCAGGTTACACCGGCCGGCACAACCCTTCTGGCTCAGGTACACATTGGTCAGGCCGTTGGCGATGGCATTCTTGAACTCAGCCATGACTTCTTTAGAGCCGGCGGCAATCTCACAGGTCGCCATGCCTACGTACACGCGTTTGGTCGACAGGTAGCCTTTGCTGATGATGCGGCTGACCGCTTCGGCGCGTTTCTTTTTAATCATGTCTAATGGGGTTACCACGTTTGTTACTCCTTATGAATCGTAAAAATAAACGAATTTCCGTTTTCACGGGCTTCCACGAAAATGTGGCCGCCGTGTGCCTCGACAATTTGCTTGGTAATATACAATCCCAACCCTGTGCCTTTGACTTTCTTCTTCTCCG
>CAZPHK010000460.1:0-1439 GCA_964586015.1 uncultured Acidobacteriota bacterium
CGCTTTGCTTTCCCAACGCCAAAGCGAAATCATCCCAGGAAGCGGTTTGAAAGAGTTTTTCCCTGTAGAGGTTTCCAAGCGCCTTCCAGAAGTTATGGTCGCCCGTCAGGCACCGGGCCATATGAAAAACCATGGCGCTTTTGCCGTAGCCGACGACTTGGCTCGCCGGGCTGTCCCGGCTGGTGAATTTGGAGAGAGGGAAATCCTTGTCCGGGGTCGCCAGGGTCGCGTAGTCGCGGAGTATCTGCTTCCGGTAGTCCTTTCCCGCCTTCCGAGAATGCTTTTCCTTCAGAAGATAGTCGGCGCAGTAGGTGGCAAGGCCTTCGGACCAGTTTCCGCTTGCATAGTCAACCAGGACTCCGTTGCCCCACCAGCAGTGCGCGATTTCATGCGCCAGACTGGTCTGGATAATAAAAGGGAGCTGAATGAACGTTCTTCCCAATAGGGTGTAAGACGGAAAACCAAAGCCTGTGGGAAAGAAATTTTCCACCACCGCAAACTTCTGAAACGGGTAGGGACCGAACAGCGCCGAATAAAGCCGAAGATAGCGGACCGTGGCGGACAGGTAGGCTTCAGACAGATCCTGGTTATCAGGTAGAAAGTATGTGGCCGCGGTCACCTCCCCCTCCACTACCCGCTCCTCGACCCCATAGCGGGCGGCAGCCAAGGCAAGACCCCTTACCGGATAATCCACCTGCCACCGGGAAATCGTCCTTCCGTTCCGTGTTGTGCGCCCTGAAGAGCGGCCGGCCGAAACCGCAACCATCCCCTCAGGCGCATCGACGCTCAGCTGATAGGTCGCCGCAGCGTCCTGAAGCGCCGGGTACCAACCCGCTCCTGGAAGCAGCATGGTGCCTCGGGGGGAGATGCTGCCGAGAACCCCGTAACCGGGGTTGTCGGTGTTAATCGGCCGTACCGGCACCGGATCGTCAAAAATCCCATGAAACACGATCTGAATGCGAACGGGTCCGCTTTTCTTTTGGCTGTTTATGGGAATCCGTATCAAACCGTTCTTAAAAACGAATGCCGCATCGCGGTCACCCACGGAAACGGTGACATCTGTCACATGTTCGGAAACCTTGAACGAAAGTACGTTTCGCCCTTTTGTTTCCACATCCATGGTATCGACGGTTTTCAAACGGTTTTCTTCCGGGAACAACACCACCTCGAGCCGGTGAAAAACCTGCATTCCGTCCCCTGCGGCCGCCCAGGCTGTCGCACACCAGACCACGACCATCAGAAAAACGCCCGCAGCAGGACATAACGTCCTCCTCCCGGATATATTAAGAAATGGCGTCATTGGTTCTCCATCGAAAATTTTTCACCCTAAAGGAAGTATAAAAATGATGCCGAATCCGTTCTATGAAAGTTTGGGATCCGGATGGCCCGTATGCCATTATAAAATAAAATGAATTCTTCGGAAAGAAAGCATTACGCGA
>CAZPHK010000460.1:1453-2086 GCA_964586015.1 uncultured Acidobacteriota bacterium
CCCTTCGGGACCATTCCCATAAATCCGCCCAGGACATCGTCGATGCCGTCTATTCGACCCTAAAAGACCACATGGCCGGAGGACAGCCGGATGACGACCTGAGCATCATGGTGGTGGAGTACAGCGAGTGATTTCATTGACAACAGCCGCCGCCTTTTATATAATCTGTTCAATAATAAACGCTGGATGAACCGATTCGCTCCTCAATTCCAGTATCCATCTGTGTAGAGCAGATTTTCTTATCCTCAACATCCTCTTTGTTTGTTCTGAGCCGATCCTGTCCGGAAACCGCCGATGCGATCAGCGCGGTCTTTTTCCGCCGAATCGTCATGATTGGATCATGTGGTCGGATTCATCCCGAATCGGTAAGCATGAAAGGATATCGGCATCCTCTCAAATGGAGCTCGACGCATCTTTTGGCACCGGCCAGCTCATTTCAGCAGACTCGCCCGCCGCATGATCCGGTTTCCTTTCAACATGCACCGGTCGATCGAAAACGCCTCGCCGATTTTACCGAAGCGGCTGAAATGGGAACTGAACAAACGGCGGAAAGTTTAGGGGACATGGGAGGGTATCGAAAATGTTAAAAGAATGTATCACTTTCGTTGAGGGGGTTTTGGAAACCGACGATTG
>CAZPHK010000461.1:0-2077 GCA_964586015.1 uncultured Acidobacteriota bacterium
AAGTATCATTTCGATATGGGTCGGGCACTGGCATATAAACAAGACAATGAGGCTGCGATTGAAGCCCTCAGGGAAGCGGCCCGATTGGACCCGGAAGACGGGGAAATCCATGCTTCCATCGGCATTGTGCTGGAGCAGATGGGAGAAACGGAAGATGCTGTAGCCGAGTATCGCAAGGCGCTGACACTGAATCTTACGGAGACCAGATCCGACAGCATGCGTCAGCTGTTAGCAAACGCACTGGCGGAAGTCGAGAATCCTGATACAGACAAGCGACGGGAATACTATACCCTTAAAGCAAAACAGTGGCGGGCGGCCTTGGAGCAACACACGCCGGGAGAGCGGGATGCGGCGGCGGTAGAGGTCGGAAGCTGGCCGGCTGAAGATTTAAATGTCGTTCTCTACCTGGCCGGCAGTATCAGACAGGGAAAACTGGAATCCCGTATCGACGGCAGCGTTCTGCGCCTGTTCAAGGGCATAGGATATATCAACGAGAACATTGTTCCATCCCTTCTTTCTCCGGGCAATGAGAACCGACTCCTGAAACAGGCCGCATTGCTGCACAGCGATATAGCAATTCTTGGATTGGATACCGGCCATACGCCCGAAGAAACCGTGATTCATTATCGCCGGGGTGGTTTCGGGATTATCGATAATGACGTAATCTCGGCTGAGCACGGCTATTCCTTTCCGGGGGGGCGTGTTTTCGCGGCTGTTCCGCCGCGGGTTTATGAAATCAACAATGACGACATCTCCGTTCAGGACGGTCGTGGTACCACTCAAGGCAACGGAACCGGCCAGAGTAAAAACTGGCACTGGGGATTTGCGCGCTACCTTCTCGACCGAATCACACCCCGCCCGTCAAAAGATGATATGGTCAAAAAGTGGTATATTGCCGCAACTGCCTTCATGCTCTCCAGCCGGCATTTTGCTCAATTAGAGATTAATTTGGCCCCTGCCCTGTACTTCTTTCCTAAAGAACCCCGTTTATTGTTCTACAGCGGTGTACTGCACGAAAATTACGCTGCGCCCGCAGTTCAAAATGCCGTCCAACCGGAAGGTTATACCTTTACGTCACACGGTTCCGAGAAATCGGAACTGATCAAGGCTATGGAATATTTTCAGAAGGCTTTGAAAGCCGATCCCCATTTTTCCGAAGCGCGTCTGCATCTGGGCCGTGTGACGGGGCTGCTCGGCGAGCATGAAGATGCGGTGAAGGAATTGCAGAAAGCAACCGCTTCCATTTCCGATAAACGGCTTCAATATTACTGCGCCCTCTACCTCGGGAACGAACTGATTGCCCTGAATCGCATAACGGAGGCCCGCAGACAATTTGAAACAGCCGCCGAGCTTTATCCGAAGGCCCAGACCCCCCTGCTGAGTTTAAGCCGGCTCGCCCTCAGCAGCGGCGATTACGAAAACGCGCTGGACTTTGGAAAACAAATTTTGAATATGCCTGTGAAGGAGGACGCATCCGAAGACCCCTGGTGGAGCTATGATATCTCACCGGCATTGAATGCACCCGGTTTGATTTCAGAAATGTATGAAGCAGCAGGAGAATTTTCCCCTGAAACCTTAAAACAATGAAAGTGCCTATGATCCGATATCTGTTCCCTGCAGTTTTGCTGTTTTGCACAATGACGGCGGCGCAAAACCAACAGCCGGAGCCGACGCAGGATCCCGTAGAAGGTAAAGTGTTTCGCGTTGATGTCAACCTCGTGCAGGTGGATGCCGTCGTTACGGACAAGGAAGGCCGTCCCGTAACGGACCTTACCGCCGAGGACTTCATCATTCTTCAGGATGGCAAACGGCAGGAAATCACCAATTTTTCAAGAGTTCAGGCAGAGGCTTTCCCCGCTCCCGGACCCCTCGCGCAGAAGCAGCCTGCGGGACCGCGTGAGGCCCTGCCCTCTCCCCTTCCGGCAATCCAGCTGAAGGAAACCCAGGTGCGGCGGGTTATTGCCCTGGTCGTGGACGATCTGGGACTCAGCTTTTCATATATCGTAAAGTCCCGAGACATGATCCGGAAATGGATTGACGAGGAAATGCAGCCGGGCGATCTCGTGGCCGTGATCAC
>CAZPHK010000462.1:0-329 GCA_964586015.1 uncultured Acidobacteriota bacterium
TCTGATAAACAGAATTTCCAAGAAATTCGTCTCTGCGCTGTCCGGATTTCTTTTTGGGAGGAGAAGTTAGATAAATGCCGTAAGATCCGTTTCTCATTGGCCGGGATACGCTATGATCGCGTGCCTCAGTCAGGGGATCATTGAGCGGATATAGATAAAAACCTTCAATCCAGTGAGACCCGATGGAAACGAATATTGAGACAAGCAGAATGCTCCAGAACAGGTGTTTGCGCAACCGCAGGTCGGACGATTCCTCGGATATTTCTTTTAAACCTTTCCTCTGAGAGTTCACGATAAAGTCCGCCGCCTGTCGGTTAAAATTAACAGGA
>CAZPHK010000462.1:339-2073 GCA_964586015.1 uncultured Acidobacteriota bacterium
GTCATCATAGTAATTCAAGGTCCCCGGGTCCGTCGGGATTTTACCTCAGACGGAGACGATAATTCGCCGGAATTTTCGTTAATATTTAGGCGCTGTTTTTTTAATTGTTTGAAATAGACGTTTTGGAATGTTCCCGAAGCGGAAGCCGTATGCGGATACTCTGCGCCGTAAATCCGCCCAAGGCGATCAGGAAGATCCTCGACCACCTTGGCCTGCCTTCCAGGCCTCAACCCATTTCCACCGCAATAGAGGAACCTTGCTTTTAAAGTTTTAATATTTCATCCTCGGCCGGTTGCCCGGGATAGCCGGCTTCATAAAAATAATGATGGGTGCAGAAGCAAGGATGGTTTATAAAAGGTATGCCAGGATATGTTTCATCAAAGTATGTATCCATCCCAGCCAGGAGGCCTTTAAACATTTATCCCCGAAAATTATTTAAGGACTGATGAAAAAGCTTAAATACAAGATCGAGCATCCTTTGGATTCACCGGAAAGAACATTGTTTCACGGGGAATTGATCCGGAAGAAAAAATTTCTTCGCAGGCTTTATGAGGAATGGTACGGCATTTACCGACTGGAATTGGATGCCTTGCCGGAAGGCAGGATAGTGGAACTGGGTTCCGGAGGCGGTTTTATCAAGGAAATAATCGATGAGGCAATGCGCACGGACGTTTTATCCCTGCCCACCAATGACCGGACTTTTTCAGCACTCGACATGCCCTTTAACGATAATGAGATAAGCGCGCTTTTGATGATCGACACTTTTCATCATATTCCTGATTCCGGAAGGTTTCTGGAAGAAGCAGGCAGGGTACTGAAGCCGGGCGGGAAAATAGTAATGATTGAACCCGCTAATAGTACATGGGGAAGATTCATTTATGGAAAATTGCATCATGAGCCGTTTGATCCTGATGCAGGTTGGACAATTCCTGAATCCGGGCCTATGAGCGGAGCTAACAGCGCTTTGCCCTGGATTGTTTTTGTGCGTGACAGGGAAAAATTCCAAAGGAATTTTCCCAAACTGAAAATCGGGCTGATAAAATACCACACACCACTCAGGTATCTGATCAGTGGAGGAGTTTCTTTCCGGCAGTTGATGCCCGACTTTACCTATAGTTTCTGGAAATTGACGGATCGAATTTTGTGTTCGATCAGCAGGGAACTATCGATGTTTGCAACGATTGTCGTTCATAAAATGTAATATTCAAAAACGATCTGTAAAGTATATGAATCTTATATGGCGAACAATAAAAAGGTTTCGGCGGTCGCCTGATTTTCGATACAACGAAGCCGGACGGTACTCCCCGCAAGCTGCTTGATGTTTCCCGCCTTAAAGCCCTTGGCCGGCAGCCGCGAATTATCCTGGAAGAGGGTTTGCAAAGCACTTACAGCTGGTTCCTGGAAAACCTTGGCCGCTTCCGTTCGTAAACAGATACATTCCCGGGTACATTTGTATCTGAATAAATTAGACGCGTGACGTTTCTTTTTGTGCGGAAGACAGCCTGGCGGCGCGGCCGATTGTAAAGCCTTCGCGATGCAGCAGGATCAGGCCGATAAAAATTACGGGAACCATGGAAACGATGTATGATCCATTGCTGATGCCTGCCGCCTGCGATTCAGGTTCAAATCCCGATAGGAAAGGCCGGAAGAACTGGATAAGTGCGATGCTCATTAAATATTGGTATCCGCCTACGCCTCCGGGAGTCGGTATCGACACACCGACTACGGTAACGG
>CAZPHK010000463.1:0-423 GCA_964586015.1 uncultured Acidobacteriota bacterium
AGGGTTATCCTGCTCTAGCTGGAATCATTCGGCAATCCTCGCAAGTTTGCCCATATCGCCAGAAGGGTATCGAAAAAAAAGCCGATAGAAGGGGTCAAAAGCGGCAGCACCCTTGCAGGCTCACGCGCTGCCTTATCACATACAGGCGCACTGGCTACTCCTGAGATAGCATCGGAAGCCCTCTTTCGCCAGGCAGGCATTATACGGGTAAACACGCTGGAAGAATTTTTCGATGTAGCTACCCTGCTATCCAACCAGCCAATACCTAAGGGCAAAAGGGTGGCTATAGTAACCAACGGGGGCGGCCCTGGCATACTCGCTGCCGATTCCTGCGAACACCACGGAATGGCACTGCCGGAATTCTCCCCGCAGACTGTTGAGGGATTAAGGTCTCTTAACACGCGGGATATCGGGTTTCGCAAC
>CAZPHK010000463.1:433-2066 GCA_964586015.1 uncultured Acidobacteriota bacterium
GAAGAGTTCGAGGGTGTATTGAAGCTGCTGGCTCTCGACAGCGGTAATGATGCCGTCATTGTTATCTTTGTACCGCCTGTAGTGGTCTCCCCGAAGACTATGGAAGATGTCATACGGCGAGTGGCTCCTGTTTTCCTGCGGCACCGTAAGCCCCTGCTTGCCTGCTTTATGGGGCAGCGAGGTTTCAAGGCAAAGCTGGATATGAGAGAACAATTCGTGCCCTCATATCCTTTCCCTGAAGATGCCGTATCGGCCCTGGCCAAGGCGGCTGAGTACGGTGAGTGGCTGAGGAAGGCCAGAGGGGCTGTTCCCAAGATTCATGGCCTCAAGAGGGAAAGGGCACGAAAGGTAATTGAATCAGTGATGACCCGAAGCGTCCAGAGGCCTCTGTGGCTTTCAGCCGGGGAAATAGCTGACCTGCTTCGCTGCTATGGCATACGCTTCGCTGAAACGGTGGTAGCCAAAACATCTTCTGAGGCTGCTGAATCGGCTTTGAGAATGGGCTTTCCCGTCGCAGTCAAGCTGGCCTCCTCTACCATTGTTCACAAGACTGATGTCGGCGGCGTGAAACTTGACATGAAATCGGAACATGAAGTGACGAAAGCCTTCAAAGATATCAAGGCCACGCTTGCCGGGATCGGCCGTCAGCAAGAAATGGAGGGCGTTACCGTGCAACGCATGATAGAAGGAGGGATAGAGGTGATCGTTGGCGTGACACAAGACCCATCCTTCGGGCCTATTATAATGTTCGGCCTCGGCGGCATATACGCAGAACTGATGAAGGACGTAGCTGTCAAATTGCACCCACTCACTGATCTGGATGCCGGGGCACTTGTGAACTCTATTAAGATGGCAAAGCTTTTTGAGGGATTCAGGGGCTCGCCACCCAGCGACGCACAGGCTCTGGAGGATTTACTGCTCAGGGTCTCCGCAATGGTTGAAGATATACCGCAGATTGCTGAACTGGACTTCAACCCGGTGAAGGTGATGCAACAAGGAGAAGGCTACTGGGTGGTAGACGCCAGGATTTTGGTGAAATAGGAACGAAAAAGGGGAATTTGTAACGGAAGATATCCTTTTAAAATTGCATAACTGTTTGGATACCCCGGTTCCTAAAGATCAGAGTCTCTAAAAAGCGTTTTTTGAGTTTGGATATCCCACGTAGCATTGTCTCCCAGCCCATTGTCTTTTTTAAACTTTTGAACAGCCTGTTGAGACCCTTTGCCAAAAAGACCGTCTATTTCCATATTATAGTAGCCCAACTCCGCAAGCCTTTTTTGTATTATCTTTGCATCCGGTATTAAAGATGGATTGAGAAAAACGGAACCGGATGCTACCGGGCCTTTTTCTTTTTTATCCCCAACTTTTTTCTCAACAACAGGTGTTGCTTCCTGTTTTAAATCATATTGTACCTGTATCTGCTTTTCTTTTGGTTTTGGATTATAATCTTTTTGATTGGTAAACTTTCCGATCAAGATTTTTTTATCATTTCCCTCGGGGGTATAGTACGTATTTATGTCAAATGTCGTGCCCCAGTAATCCGGTGCAAATTCACCTGCAACCACAGCAATCGCCCAGCCATTTTTATTGACATATCCGGGCTCAACAATGTTTTCAATTTTATTTTCTGAAA
>CAZPHK010000464.1:0-2060 GCA_964586015.1 uncultured Acidobacteriota bacterium
AGGTGATTTTGAAGAATGTCTGCCACGGTGATGCTCCGAGGGTGCGGGCGACCTTTTCAAGCCTGACATCTACTTTTTTAAAGGCTTCCTTGGAGGAATCGATGAGAAAGGGAATACTGACGAACAGCATGGCGATGACGATACCGGCGATAGAATCGACGAACTGGATGCCGATGCTTTCGAAAGCCTGTCCCAGCAGGTACCTTCGTCCGAAGACGAACAACAGAGCAATGCCGGCTGCGGAATGGGGAACTACGATGGGCACGTCAATCAGACCTTCCACCAGCCGCTTGCCCGGGAAATTGACTCTTGCCAGCAGGTAGGCGAGCGGTACTCCCAGTACAAAACCGATGGCAGTGGCTATCAGGGCGGAGAACAGGGTCAGAAGAATGGAGCCGGTGACGGCCGGGTCGGTAACCGTTTTCCAGAGGGTATCCGCATCAGAAACGGAGGAAAATATCATTTTCCCCAGCGGGATTACGATGAACAGGAAAATCAGCAATCCCAGGAGAACAAAGGTGAGTACCAATCGATTATTGACTATCCATTTCCCTGCCGACAAATTCTCGCTCTCCTTTATTCATGCCGTTGTTGATACCGTGCCATTTTACTCGTTGCCGTCGATACACAAAAAAATAGCGCCTCAAAAGGAGGCGCTATACAAGTTCCAGCCACAAAAGCTGCGCTCCTTTCCGTATACGGGAGGTATAAGAGTTTCCTCTTATGCCCTATCGGTTGCTTGCCATTGGCAGAAGACTGCCTTTAGGTGCGGCAACTCGGAGGCTCATATTCAATTGTGAAGTCTACGGTCAGGAGTAATATCCCTGACAGCCATACAGTATATATTATTTACTCGTGAGAGGTCAATTGCGTTTGTCCAGCCCCTTTTCTTTGCTGAAAGCCTTTGCCCGCTTCGATATCTCGTCGGCTTTCGTCAGCAGGAAAATCATTGCACCCAGGCAGACAAGGAAGATACCTATGCCTATCGGTCCCGTCCAGTAAAACAGTAAAAACAGGGTATTATCCATTTTCGCCTCCTTTATTCCGGGTTATTAATTATCTGCAGCGCCTGTCCTGAAGCGCTGTGTAAGCGATACCCCCGCGCCGTACCCGGCGAGTTGGCGTTTCTGCTCTCCGGGGCTCCATTTCAATATCCTTCCCATCTCACGGGCAACGGTTTCAGCGGCGTCCATTCCCTGGCAGGACATCATTCCTGCCGCACTCCGTCGGAGAAGGAAATCGCTGATTGTTAAAGCTCCCTCCTCCTGTACGGAGTGCCATATCTGGGCGATAATATCGTGTGAGTGAGGACACACAGGTTGTTTCCCCCGGTCATCCCGGTTTGCCATCTCGATGATCTGGTAAAGGCGTGACCCGTAGAGGTTATTGAGGTGGTTGACGGTTTCAGCGGTTAGTCCGCTTTCTTTTGCCGTTTTTTCTATTTCTTCTTTCCTGAGGCCGGGCGCTCCGGGCAGGGGAGTCTGTGCCGTTGTGCAGGGCGTGCTCATACCGAGCTTTTTACATACCAGGTCGGTCGTTTCTTCGGATATCGCCCGGAATCCGGTTATCTTGCCGCCGATAACCGATATAAACCCTTTGATGCCGTCCACTTCCTCGTGGTCGATAAGGTTGTGGCTACGGCTGACATTTGATGCGCTTCCATCGGATTTCCCGGCCAGGGCGCGCAGTCCGGCGAAGGTATAATATACGTTTCCCTTTTTCAGTTCCGGGAAAGACCTTCTCGCCTCGGTCAGCAGGTATTCCACGTCCGCCTCATCGGCGTGGACGGTATCGGAATCATCGTCGTAATCGGTATCGGTGGTACCGATGAGTGAGTATCCTTCCCACGGGATCACGAAGAAAAGCCGTCCGTCCGTTTTGGAAAACAATACCAGTGCCTTGTTACTGACCTGCGGAGTAAGCAGGTGGATGCCTTTCGTGCGGCGCATTACCGGTTTCGAAATCGTACGGAGCATCCCGCAGACCTGGTCCATCCAGGGCCCGGCGGCGTTTACCAACATGCGCGTTGCTATCTGGTGGGATTCTCCGGTAAGCGTGTT
>CAZPHK010000465.1:0-2059 GCA_964586015.1 uncultured Acidobacteriota bacterium
GCCTTTCGATTAATCAGACCCAACACCATGCGGTCCCCCAGAAAGGAACGATATTCTTCAACAAGATCGCATGCCAGAGACGGCCGGCCGTAGCTGATTTCATGCAGGGCGCCCAAATACGGGTCCATCCCCCGCGCCTTTATTGCGGACAGCACCTCATTGGTCAAGAGAGTGTAAACAAAAGAAAGAAGCGCGTTCACTGGATCCAACGGTGGTCTTCGGTTTCGGCCGTTAAACGTGAATCGGTCGTTTCGGATCAGTCCTGGAAAGGCCCGAAAGTAGAGTCGCGTGGCCGCCCCTTCGAGACCCCGAATGCGTTCGATATCCGTTTCTTTCTCAAGCCGGGATATTATCATTTTCATGGCGGCGGATGCTGAGCGAAGCGTATCGTCTTTGTATCGGCGCGCGCGCAACAACAGAAACCGGTGCATGTTGGTTACTTTTCCGATGACAATAAGGCAAGCGGTTTTTGCGGCAAACTGCGGATCGCTCAGCTTCAGGTATTGGGCTTTACGCAACGCAACCTGCCGGTGCTCGTCGATGCCCAACCTGGCGCGAAAGCGTCCGGTAGAGGTCATGAATACGGTCTCCACGCGTCGCCGAATGAGAAAATCGAGTACCGCACCGGTCAGATTCACGTTGCCCACCAGGATCATCCGCTTGAGGTCCTCGGCCGGCACACGGTTTAAGGTTCGCCCATTTTTGACGACACAAAGCGAATTGCCCTCCCGGCGGACATAACAGCCCGGCTCCATAACATAGATCGCTTCCATTACTTTATAAAACTTTCCACCTGCTGGATGGCCGTCTTCAAATTTCGCATAGCCGATTCCAGATTTTCGGCTTTTTCGGCGATGGGAGCGCCACTATCCTGCCAGTCTTCGATGTGCAACAACGGGTGAAGGTAGTCTCCCTTTCGGGAAAACCGGCAGTATTCGCCGGCAAAACCCAGCAACGAGTGAATCCTTTTGCATCCCAACGGCGTCCCGCGCAAGCGGCTCAAACGATAGTTAACCATGTGCGGATTGTAATCGGTTATTTTGGAGAACAGGTAATGGAGCATGCGACGACCCTCGGGAAGAAAACCGATCGTCTGGTAAAGGATTTTTTCTTCCCTCATCGATATACTCCCCGGCTCCATGCACACGGCGATGATCTGAGCCAGCGGGGGGCAGCAGGTCTGCAGGCGATAAAGATGCGGAAACGATTCAGCCCATTCCTTTAAGCGCGGATGAACGACGACTTCGGCCTTTTCTGTAGAAACCCACTGCTCGATCATTTTCCCGGCATCCGAATATTTTACAGCAGAGAGATATGCGAGCTGTGCATCCGGAGATCGGTCCGCACAGTCGACAAAAACCGAACGTTTTCCGGTGAGCCGGTGAATACCCAGTGGCAGTTTGACCAGGTTGCCGTATCCTTTGCCGCTGAGCCTATCCTGCTTGGGAAACACCTCCAGGTTCAGCGTGGACAAATCCGGCGTGAGCCTCCGGGTGAACCTGCTTAGGGCTTCACGGATGGGCGCTGCTTCCACAGGCGACTGAAAGAAGTACCAGAAATGATATCCTTTCCCACCGCTGAATTCAACCAACGGATGCGCCCCGGCTTCGGCGGACAGCTCCTTTATGCGCGAGACCAGATAGGCGGCTTCCCGGCGGATTCTTTTTCTTTCCTCCGGAACGACTTTTCTGCCCCGAAAGCCTTTGTTTAAATCCGCATCGATTATCGCCGTCCGAATCCGTCCGTCTGTCTGCATCAGGTAAATGCCGTAGGTTTTTCGACCCGAAAGATGCTCTTCCAGTTCGTTCGGGCCAAGGGCATTTCGAACCGGCACATAACCGCTTTTTGCGGTGTTTTTGTCCGCCCATTGCCGGGCGAAGCAATCCTCCCTTCCGGCAAAAAGATCCAAGAACCGGGTCAGGGCCGTCATTCGCTGATGCCGGCGTTCGAAAGGTTCGACTGCGACATCGATGTCGGATTCCGATGGTCCTGCCCCTTGGGCGGCAAGGACAGCCCATGTGCGGCAGCACTTGTCACCCAAAATTTTTCTGGCCCGTGC
>CAZPHK010000466.1:0-2058 GCA_964586015.1 uncultured Acidobacteriota bacterium
CTATAGGCGCCGGCAGTCGGGAAGCACGCTTCGCCTTCTTTAACCAGTAACCCAGCGTCGAATGGGCAATGCCGTATTGTTGTGCAAATTCCCGGTGAGTGAGGCCGCTGCGGCGGAATTCTTGAATCATTTCCAGACGCCGGGCTACAGGTATTCGCTTTTGCTGCTGAGTATTCTTCTCGTTATCCATGCCCCCAGCATATGCATTTGCCAGGCAGGGAGGAAGATGTACCCCGCTTATCGCTTACAAAATTGTTAATCCCACATACATCTTAAGTAGGCGATTCTTCGGTATTTGCGTTAAATAAAATAGAAGGGTGTATAATGTATATACGGATTAGAGAAGAACAAATTCCCGCTCTGATGTTTCTTTTTGAAGTTCAATTCCGAAAACTCCCGATCATCCTCGATTTTAGGAGAGAAAAATGAACAAAAGTGTTCTATTTGTCGATGACGATATAAACATACTGAATGGATTTCGGCGCGTTTTTCGTCGGCAACGTAATGAATGGGATATGTATTTTGTAGATTCCGGCGCATCTGCCATTGAAATAATGAGAAGCCGATCCATAGATATCATAATAACCGATATAAATATGCCCATAATGAACGGGATTCAGCTACTGGTAAAAGTGGCGAATTTCTGGCCTGGAACTATCCGGATGGTTCTTTCGGGACGATCTGACTCTGATCTTATAATGGAATCTGTGGCTGTAACCCATCAATTCTTAACAAAACCATGCAATCCGGAAACCTTGATATCGATAATCAGACAAACAGATCGTTCAAAGGAGTTCCTCCACAGTGAAGAGCTGAAAAACCTAGTGGCGCAGCTTGGCGCATTACCTAGCTTGCCGCTACTGTACCAGGAAATTAACGAAGAACTGAAAGATCCGGATGTTTCCATAAAGAAAGTTGGAGAAATTATTTCCCGGGATCCCGGAATGGCGGCAAAGATACTTCAGTTGGCTAATTCGGCATTTTTCGGTCGCAGGAAAGAAGTGTCGAACATATCGGAAGCGGTTTCTTACGTGGGATTGAATCGAGTGGATCAACTCATTCTAGCACTCTGCGCTTTTACAGAACTCAGTCCAGTTGAAAGCGACTCCTTTTCCCTGGAAGAAATCTGGTCTCACAGCAATTCCATCGCGTTAGGAGCCAAGAAAATCGCCGAAGATCAGCGAGCATCAAACACAGTAAGGGATGATTCGTTTACTGCCGGCCTTCTACATGATATTGGGAAACTTGTTCTGGCAAACAAGATTCCGGAAGCGTACTCCGAGGCAGTGACTAAGTCGAAAGCAGACGGCATTCCGCTATGGTTGGCCGAACAAGAGACTTATTCGTCAACGCACGCCAAAGTAGGCGCGTATCTGCTTGCTATTTGGGGGCTTCCAGATCCAATTGTTGTGGCCACTGCTTATCATCATAACCCGTCCGCGACGTACGTACCAGAATTTTGCGCCTTAAATGCCGTTCATACAGCAGATACCTTGGAATCATTGGGATATCACACCAGCGTTCAATAGTGAGTGCGCGAAATAAAATGTTAATGAAGATTACTGAATTATTCCCGGCACCTAAAGTCGTCATGAAGTTAAGAAAGAATGCAACTTGCCCAGAAATATACTGCAATCGTCGGCAATTTAAATCAGGAGATAAAACAATCTCCGAACGAAATGGAAAATCATGGGAAAGAAGAAGGAAAACGGTAAACCGGGAAGGAAGGTTTAGAGATGCTCCTTCAGCAAAGCGAACGACCCTTCCAAAAACTTTTTTATTCCTCCCCTAATCCCTCCCATAGCTATCAGCACCATCAATGAAGGTCGGATAATCATAGTAAATAAAGCGGGAATTATACACTGCGTCATAAGTAATTGCGCATAGTCAATCTAAATGATACCATAGTGGCATAAAGCCACTAACCATAAAAGAATCTGAAACAGTAGTCCTTGGACTACAGGATGAAATCCGTCGTTCGAAGAATTCTCGATATGACCATAGGCTGCACGGTCTATTACTTGTTGCTCAGGGCATGAGCTGCCGCCAGGTTGCAGA
>CAZPHK010000467.1:0-2053 GCA_964586015.1 uncultured Acidobacteriota bacterium
TGACATCCGGGGTCATTCTGATCGGCAATCTTTAATGCTTCAGAAACAATCCGGTTGCGAAGCTCATCAGGCCGAATAACCTGAACGCCATCACCAAAGCTCAAAATCCAGCCAATAAGCTCCGGAGTGTCGGCAACATTAATCACCAGGTTCAGGCAGCCATCCTTATCGACAGTTGTTTTCTGGCTCGGATGCCACATACGGTCCTTGGCCCACGCCGATGTCTTGCGGTCAAATTGCAGTTCCACTTCGATGAGCGGGCCACCGCGCATAACTGACAGCGCTCCAGATACATATTCTTCCACGTTGAAACCAAGGGGCATCTGGCAGGGGAGGTTCGTGACGGTCAGGGACAGGATCCTGTCCACCGCAAACATGCGAACTTCTTTTCGCGAGTGGCAACGGCCAATCAGGTAGAGAGCACCGGCGGCGTATCGGATGTGATATGGGTCCACCTTGCGACGGGAGGTTTTGTCTCTCCCCGCAGTATAGTAGCGCATCTCCACGGTTCGTTTTTTCGCAATGGCTCGTGACAGCTTTTCGATCTTTTCGCGGTGCTCGCTGTAGTTATTATGCGGGCCGATGCCGGCCGAGAACCATCCCTGAAGGCTCCGGATGTATTCCTCCGCTGCATTGGGCAAAGCTGCCGTTACCTTTTTGAATGCCGAGTCGAGCGACTCTTTTATTGGCGTGCCGTCCAACGGTCTGGCCAGGTCTCGTGTGAAAGCAAGCGCCATGAGTTCAGTAGAGGAAAACTGTAGGGCGGGAACGCGGTTGAATCCCTCCACAAGTTTCCATCGAACGCGACCATTGACTCGATCGGTGTATATTGGGAATCGAACCTCGAGTGCCTCAAGATCCCGGCGAACGGTCCGCATGTGGCAGGCATAGTCTTCCGGAAGCGATTTTGCCAGATCTTCAATCGTTGCGCCGCCGGGCTTTTCAAGAGCCTGCAGCAGGTACCACTGTCGGGTTACCTGGTCATTCCGGGACATAGGCAAGCCATTAAACAGCAGGGGCAAAAAGAAAAACAAAAGCCTCCCTGTTTCACCTGTAAATTTTTAGATGCCGATTCAGCTAAATTACTACAAACAAAACACTATTCGCTAAGCTATTATGAGTTTATCGCCATTTTTCCCGAACGTATTAATTAGTTTTTAGATTGTGACCCGGTATGTCACTCCGGGCATGTAAGATCACACGAAGAATTAGGGGGGGTATCATGCGATGCATTCACGGAACGAAGATCCGACAGAGCTCTTGGTACCGACACCTTGCAGGGGATAAATATGTCCAAACATCTGCTGACAAAAAGCGCTTTTCGAAACGGACTTGCATGCGATCGCTATTTCTGGGTGTATCAGAATGACCGGGAGCGTTTGCCCGCTTTCAATGAATCCACGCAGGCAATCTTGAACCAGGGGCACGTGATTGGCGACCTGGCCAAATCCCTTTACCCGGGAGGGATAGAAATCGATTGGGATTCCGGTCATGAGGCAGGTATTGCGCTTACCAGGGCGGCTGTCGGGGAAGGAAAGCCTATTTTTGAAGCGGGATTCCAATCCGGAATGATGCACGCCCGTGCCGATATTCTTAAACCATCCTCCGGGGGCAGATGGGACCTGATAGAGGTCAAAAGTTCGTCTGAGACCAAAGAAGACCATCTTTACGATGTTGCCTTCCAGAAGCACGTGTATGAGAGGGCGGGCATATGTATCAATCGCAGTTGCGTCATGCACGTGAATAAAGGCTATATCCGCAAAGGAAGCCTGCAGGTCGCTGAACTCCTTGTAATCGAAGATGTTACTGATGTAATTCAGTCTTTGATGCCGGAGATTCCCGGTGAGATAAGGAGACAATTGTCGGTTATGGAACTGCCGGCGCCACCGGATGCGGAAATTGGCTCCCAATGCTCCGGCTGCGGTCTCCGCGACGAATGCTGGCCGTTCTTACCGGAGCGGAATATTTTTTCCCTGTGCCGTGCGGGAAAGAAAGCCTACGAACTCATGGGACTGAATATCCCGGCCATTGAGGATATTCCGGAAGATTTCCC
>CAZPHK010000468.1:0-2051 GCA_964586015.1 uncultured Acidobacteriota bacterium
TGTTACGGGGAGAGACGGAAAATGAAGATACTTGTTATGTACTACTCGATGTACGGCCACGTATTTGAACTTGCGAAAGCCGTGACGGGGGGAGCCTCGTCGGTCAAAGGCGCGGAGGTGGATATCCGCCGCGTTCCGGAAACATTGTCCGAGAATGTTCTTGAAAAGATGGGCGCACTTCCGGGCAGGGAACTGCAGAAAAACGTCCAGGTTTGCACTGTCGAGGAGATGAAAAATGCGGACGCCATCATCTTCGGCACCCCGACCCGGTTCGGGAATATGTGCGGGCAGATGCGGCAGTTCCTGGATGCGACCGGAGGCCTGTGGGCGACCGGGGCCCTGGTCGGGAAAGTCGGCAGTGTTTTCACCAGTTCGAACACACAGCATGGCGGCCAGGAAACGACTATCCTGAGCTTTATCCCCACCCTGCTGCACCAGGGAATGATTGTGGTCGGGCTTCCCTACACTTTTCAGGAACAAATGCGGGTGGATGAAGTTGCCGGCTGTTCCCCTTACGGTGCATCGACTATCGCGGGCGGGGATCAAAACCGGATGCCGTCGGAAATCGAACTTGCGGGAGCCCGCTATCAGGGGGAGCACGTCGCCCGAATTGCCCGCAAGCTCAATTCATAAAACCGTTGCTGGTTGCACGTTGCACGTTAAAAACAAACTGCTCCGTTGCATGTTAAAAACAACTGCTTCGTTGAACGTTCTAACATGGAACCTCGAACGTCGAACATTAAACGTGGAACTTTAAAAGCTAAAAGCGTCGTCGAACGTTGCCGTATGCTGATTCATAAAGCGTCAACCTGATTTTAACGTTCCAACGATCTTTTTTCCTTTAACTTGCAACGTTTAACGTTCAACTTGCAACGTTATTTTATTCCTTTCCCAATCGGGAGATGGCGCTGGTGATCCCGAATCCCGCCAGAAGCAGGAGAACCGCGCCGCCGGCCTGGATGCCGGAGGGTTTGAAATACTGCGTCGGATAATCGGCGCGTTCGAGTTTTTCCAGCAGCTCTTCGGTCAGAACCTGTCCCTTAATCACCTCTCCGACTTCCGGCCGGACTCCCTGTTGAAAAGGCCATAATCCTATTACGGCTCCTAGCAACAGGCCCAGAAGCACGCCGAGTGTGGGTTTCCGGTAACGGTCCAGCAGCATACGCATAAGATTGCTGACGCATACAATACCCAATACAACACCCAGACCGACCGGCAGTCCCACAGACAGGGCGACATCGAAGGCGATCCCGATATCGCCGGCCTCCAATGCTTCCTTAAACCTGTCGATTGCAGAGAGAATCGGCACATATTGTCCCAGAATCAGCAGAAGGTACGCGCCGCTGACACCCGGCAGGATCATTGCGCTGGCCCCGGCAATTCCGGAAAGGAACAGCATCGCATAGCCGGCCCTGCCCGACATGGAAGAAAACCGGGCCATCTGCATGAATGCCAGAACACTCATTCCCAGGAATCCGGCGGCCAGGCCGATCCACATGCTCCGACTCGGTCGACCCAGCATTCGCCATACGATAGGCACACCGCCAAGCGTCAGGCCGATAAACAGGCTGTACATTATCCAGCGCTGGTTAATGACAAGGTTATTTATAGTACCGGCCAGAAATATTATTACCATGGCGGCAGCGGCAACGACGCACCCCAGAACCAGAATCGAGCGCAGCCGGAACCGCAGCGTAGTCACTTCGGCAATGGACTTAACAAAATCGGGATATATTCCCGCCGCCAGCAGCATTGTCCCCCCGCTGATGCCGGGCACAAGGTTGGCCAGGCCCATCAGGAGCCCGCCTATGGCGGAGCGCACGGCCAGCAGAGGCCTGACAATTCCGGGACGGTCTTCCGAATTCGAGTCCTTATCCTCTATCATGCCGGTTATCTTTCCAAAAGATATCGATCCATTCAAGTATCTATAACAGGTATTTTCTATTTCTACTTCCCGCGGAATCGGATCGAATTCACGGGGAAATCCCCCGGCTCTGCCGGTGGCGGCAAGAATTGACAGATCCGGAAACCATTGCGTGGCGGGCGCCCGA
>CAZPHK010000469.1:0-2042 GCA_964586015.1 uncultured Acidobacteriota bacterium
AAAAACAATTCTTCAATGATATGGAATTCAGGATCATAGGAGACGGCGAGCTGTTTGAAGAAACACTGGAGCCGCTGCGGAAATTTCCTAACGTAATCATCGAACGCCGATTCCTGCTGCGGGAAGAAATAGCCGCTGTGCACAAGGACTATGGAGTATTTTTATGCCCGACGCGGTGGGATTCGCAGGGTGTTTCAAGGGACGAGGCCATGTCGTCCGGACTGGTGCCTGTGACTAACGCTGTAGGGGCCGTTTCGGAGTTTGTGGATGAAGAGTGCGGGATCCTTGCCGGCGCGGAGGACAGCAGCGCACTGGCGGAAGGCATTTCTTTTCTTTACTCGAATCCCGATAAGTTCCTGCTTTTGTCCCGGCGCGCTGCCGACCGGGTCAGAGCGCAATCGGCCGGCAATCTTGTTATTGACGCTGAATTGTCGCTGATTGGACAGAAACATCCGGCGGTATAAGTCGGCCACAACCGCTCGCCCTGCCGAAGCAACCTGCAGGTCTCCGGGCGGATCCCGGCGTGGATTATGAGGATCCGACGGAATTCACCCCTTGCGAAAACTGGAGCGGGATCGGAATAGAAAATTCTATTGATACATGATGCTGGTTCGGCTTTGTATTTTGAACCACGAAGACCTCAAAGACCGCAAAGAAAAAATATATCGCTCATTTAGAGGCCGTTCAGTTAGATAGAGTGATGGATAGAGAAGAAGTCGCTCATCATATTGTCGATTCAGCGGTTGCAATCCATACAGCCCTTGGGCCAGGATTGCTGGAGTCGGTGTATCGGCGTTGTCTGACGTATGAACTCGGCCTGCGCGGACTGGATGTCTACGCCGAATATCCTATTCCTATCCGCTACAAAGAGATCGTGCTTGATTGTGGATATCGGGCCGATCTTTTGGTTGATGGATGTATACTCGTCGAAAACAAAACGGTCGATGCGATCCATCCCGTCCATCGAGCCCAATTGCTTACCTATCTCAAGCTGAGCGGACGTTCCATCGGCTTCCTCCTTAACTGGAAAGTCACGCGAATAAAGAATGGAATCCAGCGCATGATCTGGCAAAAACGATAACCCCGAAGCCTACAAATAGAATTTTCTTCGCGGTCTTCGCGGTTCAATTTTTTATGTGGTTACTAATTCGGCCAAGTCGGGTATGAATTTCGGGTTCCGGCGAAAAATAGCAAACGGCAAACGAGGTGCGTCTTCACACCGGCTAATGAACCTTTGAAATGGAAAGTTCCCGGATCAGGATCCCGTTACGTTTTCGGTCGGCGTTATCGGATAGCTTCAGGAACACACGGAAAGCACGGTATCCCGGTGAAATTTTGATGAACCGACTGTAGGAATGCTCTCCGGCTGAAGGGGGCAGTTTTTCCTGCAATGACTTGATTCGTTCCCTCTCATCGTATTCCGACCAGAATAAATCAACGGAATCGAACGTGCTGTCGATTTCATATCTTATTTCCAGAAGATAGGTTTCGTCGGGCGAAAGAACATCGAAAATGCTTTCATGGTTTCGCGGAGGGGATCCGAACGCCCCGGGGAAGGTGTATATATACTGCGGTTGGCTGAAGTCGCCTTTGAAGGACAACGAGTTCGTCGATTCGTGCATTTCTATCAAATTCTTGTCCCAATGCCAAAGCACGTCGGCCGGAATGACATCAAGGAGATTCACCTTGTCTTCATAGAGATTTTCAGTCTGCGAAATATATACTAATGCAATATCCTTAGTATCAAGAATGTAGTTCCATTTCGGATTGTTTTCCTGGAGCAACAGACCCGCGTTTCTGATCTGGTTTACGTCTTCCCGCATTTGCGCATACCTCAAACTCTTTTCAACTCTGCTTTTCGAAATCAGGAAATAAGCGTCTTCGCCCGGTCGGTCGGACAGGTTGTAGGGAACGAGTTTCAGCTTCGAAAAATTCGGGTACAGGGAAAAATCATTATAGGGAAAAACGTGTACGTCACTTTTGATGGCATTGTTCTTGAGGTAGTCCCCAAGCAGACGGTCGGCGACAAAAAAGGAATCCCT
>CAZPHK010000470.1:0-2032 GCA_964586015.1 uncultured Acidobacteriota bacterium
CCTTCCCACTCCCCTGAATGGCAAGGGTTTTACCTTCGGTCTGTCAAAGGCAAAGACTATCCTGGATAATATCGCCGATATCAGGAAGTTTTTAGAGTCCGCCAAGACAGCAGACTGATTTGGAGTAAAGATAAAATGCCCCACCCTCCGGCGGATTCAACGCCTGAAATGGAATTGTTGTTGACTTTAAAACCACTGAATTGTCGATTAGCTTGCCATGGGCATATGATTTTATAGTAAATATCTCAAGTCAGCATTTTATTAATGTTGATGAAAATCTCTCTATCTTGATATGAAACTAATCCAAAATGGCCTTTAGAAGTGCATCTATAGCATCAGAGTAAAACTGGATATCAATTTTGATGGCCATATCATCTGAGAGATCAAAAAGTTGGCGGCGACAGGCAACAGGCATCAGCAATGAAGTGGCGCCTTTTTCGACCGCGATTTCGGCGATAGGCACCGCATTGTGTAACGGCTCAATGGAACCTCCGAGATTGATTTCACCGACAATAATCAAACCACCACGAATGGGTTTTTTCAGTAAAGCCGTGCAAAGGGCTAAAATGGCACCCACACCTATCTTTGCCCCTGATTTGGCAGTGTCAAATCCGCGCAATTGAACAGAAAACTCATGATTTCTTGGATTTTTATCCCCTACCAATTGCGGAGCCCTGGAATAGAGATTCTGCTCGGCAAAGCTCATGCTTTCCCTAAAGGCTGGAGGTATCGGCTTATTCAATATTTTTACTCCGGACCCTGGGCCTTCATTTATCTCAATACGAAAAAGCCCTGGATGTTCATCCATCCCACCAGGACTTATGCACCAAACCTGGCCCGGCTCAAGGGGGTCGCTGCCAATGGTATTCTCGCTCTGCAATTCAGGAGTAGCCACAAATTTTTCAATCCCGTCTTCTCCTAATACATAGCTGAAATGGGTATTTCTGAATTCTGCCGCTCCAATCCTTTTCTGCTGCTCCTTAACTCTCCTTCTGGCTTCAAGCGCAATCCGGGTGGCCCATTCGAGTTCATCATCTGGAACGGGATCAGTTTCATCCGGATATAATAATTTGAGAAGACCGCTTATGGTTTTATTGACGGCATTTGTATCCCTGCCGCTTAGCGATCCGCCGAAAATAAGGCGGTTCTGCAAAACATTGATCCGACTCTGGGCCCGAAGCTGGCTCATGCACTCGGACCAGAAATCGCTGACCAGACCAAAATGATCGGTAAGCATCTCCTTCTGGATTTTGGGCACATCCCATCCCGGCAAATAGGCATGAATTCGGTCCATAAAGGCCGTGTCATCTCTCATTTCCTTGGGCATCGGTCCAAATAAATGTCCGATCCGTTGTTGATGCTCTATATCAACATCGAAATTCCCCAATAGAACAATACTCCCGTCGGCCCGGATGCTTTCCTTACCCCGGCTGAATTCCCCGGACTCCATGTAGCCCTTCATGATATTGACGCCGTCTTTCTGGTCAAAGGAGATACCGGAAATCTCGTCAAAACAGATAACATCATATTGGCATACCAGGCCACGATGTCCGGTAGCCATATTAACAAACATCCTGGCCACAGTTGCCTTTCCTCCTGAAATCAAATGAGCGTATGGAGACACCTGTTGAAAAAGATGACTTTTTCCTGTTCCCCTGGGACCCAGCTCGACCAGATTATAATTTCTTTCAACAAATGGAACCATTCGCAGAAAAAAGGCGTTTTTACTCCGCACGGAGAGTTTTTCAGAGTTAATGCCGATACCGCGCAGTAGAAACTCTTTCCAGTCTTCAGTAGTGAATTCCTTACGAGCTTGCGCCAGGATTTCCAGAACATCCCGTTTGGAGAGTTGAATTTCCCGAAGATTTTCGATCCCGAATGGGCGACCATTCCTTTCCTGGGCAATTGCAGCATCATAGGTGAGGGTAATCTCGGCATAAAAGCCGCCGGTCAACATACGTTCATGCTCATTGACCATTTCTGCGCTGATCCGCACATCTTTGAGTTGAAGGCTCGGCAAGGTGGCCAGATA
>CAZPHK010000471.1:0-2026 GCA_964586015.1 uncultured Acidobacteriota bacterium
TTCTAACGACAATATCTGGTTGTCATAAAAAAAATGGCGGAATTGTTCGATTGCAGTACGGATAATATTTCCCTGCATTTGAAAAATATTTATAAGGAAAAAGAATTGGATGAATCGGTACCTTCCGAGGATTTCTCGGTAGTTCAATCGGAAGGCTCACGGTAAGTTTCTCGAAACATCACTTACTATTCGCTGGAAGCCATCATCGCTGTAGGGTACCGCATCAATTCCGAAAGTGGCACGCAGTTCAGGCAATGGGCAATTGGTATCCACACAAATAAGATCTGCTTCGAAAAAATTTTTTCCCGCTTCAAAGCCTGTTCTACATAATCCTTCTTCGCACACCGGCCCTGCCGACTTCACTATTTCCAGCACGGCACCTTCTTTTTCTTTTTCTCATCGTATTCGGAAAGCGATTTTTTAATCATGCCGACGAGGCACTGGACCACCTCATCGCCGCAATCCTCCTTGTCTGCCCAGAGCACGTCGCTGACAAGCGATTTGTTCGCGTCTATGTTAAAAATAGACAGACGGCAATAAATACTGGTGAACTGGTTTGCCGCACCGAGTCGATCGCCTCCTCCGCCGGGAATCATCATCATGCCGGGAGTCCCCGGTGCTGGAACTAATACCGAGACGGGAGCGCCTGTTTTTTCCTTCATTCCTCCGGGAGCTCGGTCTTTGAAATCGTACAGGAGCAGGCAGTAGTCGATTGATTCCGACTTCAGGAGCGACCGTATCGGCTCAGGAAGGGATTCCATCGGAGCGTCGCTGGACCGTTGCGAATAAATCCGTTGAAAGGCCGTATCGACCGAATAGGGAATCTTGCTCATCGGTACCTTCCTCTTTCCGGTCCATTTCTGTATCTCAACGCTGATGATGTTGGCGGTCGCTCTGATCTGTGGAACGTAGAGCGCGCAGAAGACCATTTTCGAGCTAGTGAGTTCTTTGCAGGTGAAAGACGGGGAGGATTGCTGAGAGGCTGCAGTCCCTTTGGCGTTTTTTCTTTCTTTAAAGTATTTGACAATGGCGAGGCCCTGTTCGTCGGTCAGACTGCGGATCTGGTCCTTGAAATCGCCACCGAATGATGACTGGGTATTGCTGATTAGAAGGATATCTTTTTTAGTGGCATACGATTTGACCGACAGGGTGATACCTACCGAAGTCACTGCCCCCTTATTGTCAAGCTCAGTGAACGCACCTTCCAGGATGAGATCCGGCGGACGGGTCGAATCGACGCCGTCGGTGGTGGTAAATCCCGCGGATCGCAGTCCGAGAAGCAGGGTTTCCCTTAACTGCGCGGCATAGCGAAATTGACCCATTACTTTTTTAATATCGGTAGCGGGTTTGAACTCCCCGATGGCGATCACCGACGCCGCGTCGAGATCTTTTTCGGAGAGTAACTGGACTTCATTGAGAGCAAACACGGGCAGGCAGATTGAGATTAAAAATAACAGCCAGGATTTCAGCATTTAAACTCTCCTGTTAGAATCGCACGGATGTTAAAATTTCAGTATGGGGGTGGAACCCTTATACAATATAATTCCAGCCCGGCAATCCACTTCAGATAAAAACCTCGACGTGAAATAGCAGATATTACTGGAAACGTATATAAAACCGATGCATCTCCCCCTCCCAAACAGGTATTTTAAACGCTTTCATCATTTAATAAAGATTTTCTATGTCGACCGAGAAAAGACTTCCCTGTTCACGTAAAAAGCTGTTGGAAATCTGCAGTAGATTCCCGACCCCTTTTCATCTCTATGATGAGCGGGGCATTGTTGAGAATATCAAACGTCTCTACAAGGCGTTTCACTGGTCTGAAGGATTTACCGAATACTACGCGGTCAAGGCGGCGCCCAATCCGTTTATCATGAAGATGCTTAAAGCCCATGGTGCCGGAGCGGATTGCAGCTCGCTGACGGAACTTCTGCTTGCCGAGCGGTGCGGTATTACCGGCGAATCCATCATGTTCACCTCTAACGATACGACGGCGGATGAGTTTAAAAAGGCGCGCGAACTTGGA
>CAZPHK010000472.1:0-2013 GCA_964586015.1 uncultured Acidobacteriota bacterium
AGAATCCAGGATGGAAAGGCCTTTCTAAAAGAGGGCATTTATTCCACCTATCCGCAAATCATCCTCGACCGGAAACTCCTCGACAAGCGCATCTTCCCCGCCATCGACATCAATCGTTCCGGAATCCGCAAAGAGGAGCTTCTCGTTGTCAGCGCGGACCTGAACAAAATCTGGATTCTCCGGAAGGTGCTCAATCCACTTTCGATCGACGAGGCGATGGATCCTTTGCTGGACAAGCTCAGAAAATCGGACAACAGCGCGGAATTCCTCACATTCCTGAAAAAAGGATAACGGCGTCCATTAATTTTTCATCCTTGCTCAAAGTTTCCACGTATAAAATACGTTTGAAGGCTGGTATGTCCGTAAACAGGCTCTTTTACGGAATATGGTGCAGGTTTGACTTGCCCGCCCGACTTCACTAGTATGGATATATCAATTTAACGAGGAGATGGGTCTGTACATTCGGAGGATTCAGAGAACGGAAGCCGGCTTTTCTGAAATGGAATCTTCAATCTTTAATTTTTAATCTTCAATCCAATTTCGAGACATAGTGAGAAAAAAGTGGAACTCGCCGAACACGTCAAGGAAATAAACCGGAAAGTCAACGACGAGAGCGGTTTTGTAGAACGGCTGATTCATGAAGCGCACAGAGTCATCGTAGGGCAGAAATACATGATGGAGCGGCTCCTGATCGGACTGCTCACGCGGGGCCATATCCTGCTCGAAGGCGTGCCCGGTCTTGCGAAAACCCTGGCCGTCAAGACGCTGGCATCCATCATCGACGCCAGATTCCATCGCATACAATTCACGCCCGATCTTCTTCCGGCCGATCTTATAGGCACTATGATTTTCAACCAGAAGGACGGGACTTTCTACCCCCGGAAGGGCCCCGTATTCGCCAATATCATACTGGCGGACGAGATCAACCGGGCTCCGGCCAAAGTCCAGAGCGCGCTGCTGGAAGCCATGCAGGAGAGACAGGTTACGATCGGAGATCATTCCTATACGCTGGAGGAGCCTTTCCTGGTTCTGGCGACGCAGAATCCCATCGAGCAGGAAGGGACCTACCCGCTGCCCGAAGCGCAGATCGACCGCTTCATGCTCAAGCTTGTCATCGATTACCCCGACTCAGCCGAAGAACGCCGGATACTGGATTTGATGTCCACCGACGATCCCGTACTTCCGGACCGCATCATTGCTCAGACCGACATTCTTCGCGTACGCGAAGTGGTGAAGGAAGTTTACGTGGACGAACGCATCAAGGATTATATCGTCCGGCTCGTCCATGCCACGCGGAAGCCGGAAGAATACGAACTGGACTTGAAGGATCTGATTCAGTTCGGAGCGTCGCCGCGCGCGACAATCTACCTTGCCCAGGCTTCGCGGGCTCACGCCTTCATCAAAGGGCGGGGATATGTCACGCCCGAAGATATCAAAGCCGTCGGCATGGACGTACTCAGACACAGAATCATCCTCACATACGAGGCGGAAGCGGAGGAAATTTCGACAGAATCCGTAATCAGCCGGATTTTCGATGCCGTCCAGGTCCCCTGACGGGATGACGCGTTCGGGTACATTCACACAGGTTCGTAAATCGTCGTTCCCATTATGCTGCCTAAAGACGTTCTGCAAAAAATCAGACGGATTCAGATTACAACCAACAGGCTTGTCAACGAATCCCTTGCCGGAGAATACCATTCCGTTTTCAAGGGACGCGGCATGGAATTCGACGAAGTCCGGGAATACCAGCATGGAGACGACGTCAGGACAATCGACTGGAATGTCTCCTCGCGCACCGGACGCCCGTTTGTAAAACGCTATGTGGAAGAACGGGAACTGACCGTCATGCTGTTGATCGACAAGAGCGCGTCGGGATCCTTCGGCTCCGTCGAAAAAATGAAAGCGGAAATTTCGGCGGAAATTTCGGCGCTGCTTGCGTTTTCCGCAATAAAAAACAACGACCGGGTCGGTGCCATTCTTTTCACGGACCGCGTGGAAAAGTTTATTCCTCCG
>CAZPHK010000473.1:0-2013 GCA_964586015.1 uncultured Acidobacteriota bacterium
GAGCTGGATTTTCATCTGGAGATGCAGGAGGAAGAGAATAAGAAAAACGGGATGGAACCCGAGGAAGCGCGCTATGCCGCATTGCGATCATTTGGAGGAATCGATCAGACAAAAGAGATACACCGTGATAGGCGCAGTCTGAGATTTATCGAGGACTTTATCCTTGATTTCCGACACGGCCTGAGAATATTCCGTCGGAATCCGTGGCTTTCATTTACTATAGTGCTCACAATGGCCATTGGGATCGGTGCCGCGACGAGTATGTATAGTTTGATGCGGGACCTTCTGCTTGCGCCACCTCCGCACGTGACGGAACCGGATAAGGTTTTCCGGTTACATTACTCCCATCCTGCTACGGCGCAGAGCGAACTATCTGCCTATTTAAATACTTCATACCCTTTTTATGAACTTCTGGCAGATCAGGCGAAATCACTCGATGCAGTTGCCTGTTATATAAGGAAGAACGAGCTTGCTGTCGGTAGCGGAACCGGGGCAAGCATTACACGAGCTGTTATGGTTTCAGCCGGTTATTGGAAAGTATTAGGAACACAGCCGCTGATGGGTCGTTTCATCACAGATAAGGAAGCGCATCCCGTAACGGGATCGCGTGTCGTTGTTTTGGGCCATGGATTTTGGCAGCGCAACTTCGGCGGCAGCGCCGATGCGTTGGGAAGCATCCTGACAATAAAAGGACAGCCCTATGAAATCGTGGGAGTCACGCCGCGAGGATTTCGGGGAATTGAATTTGAGGATGTCGACCTCTGGCTGCCAATGTTTGCCTACGAGGATGGATCGGGCCGTCCGGTTATGTGGCATACGATAGGATCGAATTACCATCTCGCCGTCGTGGCACGACTCAAGTCGGATGTGACTCTTGAGCAGGCCTCCGAGGAACTTACGATTCTGCGAAGGGCATTCCAGCGGGATGTGTACGACGGTTTTTTGAATCCCACTGAACTGACTCCGTATAATCGGGAACGCGTTTTGCTCGGGCCCACAAGCGGCGGACTTGGTGACGATCTTCGGCCTGTTCCTGAGGCGCGAGTGTCACTTTGGCTGGCTGGAGTTGCATTCGTGTTGTTGGCTATTGCATGCTCCAATGTGGCTGGGCTTCTTCTCCTGCGTGCAATGCAGCGCCGCCGCGAAATTGCGGTCAGGCTGGCGCTCGGCGTGAGCGGGGGGCGCTTAACCCGTCACTTTTTGACTGAAACCTCGATTCTTGCGCTACTGGGCGGATGTGCCGCTGTTTTCATGGTCATATTCGGCAGCCCATGGCTGCATCGCATAATGCTTCCGGCTATGGCATGGGAACCGGCAACGTTGATCGACACGAGCGTGCTTGCAGTAGCCGGAGTATGTATATTCAGCTCCGCCTTCGCGGCAGGAATGGCTCCGCTCCTTTATGCCAGGCCGGGAATATTATCCGCTCTCCGCGAAGGATCGTTGCGCGGACCGGCCAGGCGATCCCGAGTGCAGGGAGTGCTTCTTGCAGTTCAGGGTGCGCTGTCCATCGTGCTCCTTGTGGGGGCGGGGCTTTTCGTGAGCAGTCTGCATAATGCCCGGACCAAAGATATCGGGCTCGAACGGGACAATACGCTGGCCGCACAGATAAACTTTACGGGAACAGGCCGGAACAGCGCTAATGTAGCCGATTTCTTCGAGCAGGCACTTGAGCGCGTATCCAAGATTCCTGGCGTGACCGGAGCAAGTTTAGCTTCTGACATACCGCTGCGCAGGTCCAGTGCCGGAATATTTCGCATCCCAGGTCGTGATGTACCGGAGCTGATGAACAGAAATGGCGGCATGTATTTTAACGCTGTAACACCCGGCTTTTTTGCGACTACAGGCATGCGCATTCTGGAGGGTCGCGAATTCCTGGAAAATGAACGGCAGAGCGAGGACGCAATTGTTGTCAGCGAAAGAATGGCCAAACTCATATGGCCGGACCAGTCCCCAATTGGTGAATGTGTCCAGCTGCAACAGCATGCGGGTTGCACAAGAGTCGTGGGTGTT
>CAZPHK010000474.1:0-1984 GCA_964586015.1 uncultured Acidobacteriota bacterium
CAACTAAATGGTTCCTCTGACAATATGATGCTGGATGGGTTGGAGGGGATGTAAAAGGCAGAAGTCAGGAGCCAGAATGGAAGACGGAAGATAAGATAGTGAATGGCCGAAGATTCAATAAACGCATAGAACTAATGAAGAACGACCTTATTAAGGTGAGTCAAGAGCAGACTTGACCCCAATCCCCAATCCTGATATTTTTTCAGTTGACGAAACCGCTAAAGTGTTCTTAGATGAAGTTCCGGGCATGGTGGAGGCGTTTGGCAATGACGCCAAACGATCTCATCTGTTACCCTCTGCAACCGAACATGGTGTTTTGCCACCACAGTCCGGCACAATTCACTTTCAAATAAGGAGAAATAGGTATGGCTGATAAGGGGAAAAGAGACAAAGGCAAAAAGGAACAACAGAAAAAGGCCCAGCTTACTACAAAGGAAAAACGAAAATTGAAAAAAGAAAAGAAGAAATAAAATAACTCAATCTTCTATTCGATAATCGTTTTCCTTCGCTATTTTATCCCCTCTTCTTGCAGGGCAACTTATAGCAGCGAGTGCCATGTCAAGTTCTTAGATGAACCCCTCCGCCATGGGGTTCCTCAGTCTAATCACAGCTCAATAACAGAGTTGTATTCAAAGGGAAAACTTCCAACAATTAGCGGATTTCAAGCAAAACGCCCGGCAGATGCCAAGTCTATATTACATCAATTTAGCCAACATTACATTGTGCAAGCATTATTTTTACCCCTTTTTACTCCGAAGAGATTACCATGCGGCTTCCATGTCTTCTGCGGATGGTTGTCGTGACCTGGCATTGGGGAATCATAATTAAAAGTTGACAAAGTACGTTGCTCGACTTCCGAACCAATGATTCGATTGATAGCGCGCACCATATTCCTGTCGTCTCTGGTAATAAGGGTAAAAGCTTCCCCACTGCGAGTGGCCCTACCGGTTCGCCCGATGCGGTGAATGTATGCTTCGGCAGTGGAAGGGACATCGTAGTTGATCACATGAGAAATCCGGGTAACGTCAATGCCGCGAGCGGCGATATCGGTAGCTACCAGGATCTTAAATTCACCATTGCGAAAACCATCCAAAGCGGCCTGCCGGCTTCTCTGGGAAAGATCCCCCTGAAGCGAAGCTGATCGGTAGCCGGCCACAGCCAGCTTTTTCCCCAAGCTTTTGGCACGGCGTTTGGTTCGGGTAAAGATAAGCACCGATTTGGTATGGGTGTTCCCTAACAGGTTTAACAGTAATGCAGTCTTTAAATGCTGGGCCACCGGGTAGAGTGCATGACAGACAGTATCCACAGGCGCTATGACCCCTACCTGGACATTGACCGGATCTCGCAGGACTTCCCCTGCCAGGCGACGTATTTCGGCGGGCATGGTAGCCGCGAAAAGCAACGTCTGACGATTTCGTGGAATAGATGTCAAAATACGTCGGATATCCGGTAAAAAGCCCATATCGAACATCTGGTCGGCCTCGTCTATGACAAGCACTTCCAGCCGGGAAAGATCGACGGTGTGACGGCCGATATGGTCAAGGAGCCGGCCCGGGCAGGCAACAACAATATCGGCGCGCTTCAGGTTTTGAATCTGGGGGTTAATCCCCACACCTCCGTAAACAGCCACACTTTTTAAGCGGGTTTTTTGCCCCAGAGTTTTTATTGCCTCATGAATCTGTTCGGCTAATTCTCGTGTGGGAGCCATGATCAGGGCTCGGATGCAACCATGTTCACTCTCTATCAAGCGATTGAGTATAGGCAGCACAAAAGCAGCCGTTTTGCCGGTGCCGGTTTGGGCCAGTCCCATCAAATCCTGATGATTCAGGATATGCGGGATTGCCTGGGCCTGAATCGGGGTTGGGTTTACATAGCCTGCCGCTTTAACGCCTGCCGCAATAGTACGATGAAAATTAAATGTTTCAAACTTCAAAGAATACCTTCTTTCTGTGTTCCAATAAAAAAAGCCCCAGAACAATTCCGG
>CAZPHK010000475.1:0-1981 GCA_964586015.1 uncultured Acidobacteriota bacterium
CAGCCTCATTGTCTTGTTTATATGCCAGTGCCCGACCCATATCGAAATGATACTTCGGATTTTCAGGATTCAGCCGGACGGCTTCCCGGAAGTCTCCGATCGCAGAATCTGTGTTATTCGTCGCACGGATAATGGCGAGCATATAGTGGGATTCCGCGTCTTCCGGTTGCAACCGCACGGCCTCTTCATGCGCGGCCATGGCCTGGTCCGTTTGGCCGGCGAGAAAATACACTGTTCCCGTTTGTTTCCATAGAACGGTATCATCAGGATATAGTTGGAGCTCCTCCCGGTACAGCCGGGCTGCTTCCGCGAATGACTGAGCAGCCTCCTCCTTTTTACCGGCCCGATTCGTTTCATTGCCCCGTAGAATTAACGTTTCAGCCTTATCAAGATTGGAAGGCTCCTGCTCGGGGGTGACCTGAAAATCCAGGGAATGAGTGGCAAAGTTTTGCCGCTCCTTAGCCTTCTTGTCCATTACCTGCAACTGCAGTATATAATCTCCGGGCGGCATTGTTTTGCCCAGGTTCAATCTTTTTTTAACCGGAATCCTGGCAGGATCACTCACTCCATCCAGGATTACGGCTTCGGATTCGCTTCTGAAAATTTCATTGCCGTCCCTGTATAGAACGGTTTGCGTCTCCAGGTCGGGCGGCAATCCCTGTCGGGTGTCCGCGTTGTATATAATTGCCAGGTATTCAAGGCTCTCGCCGGGATGATATTGCCGGATCGCCGGGCTTTTTTCCCGATTCCGTCCGGTGGAGTAAAACCGCTCCGGGGATTCTCCGGCTGTTTCCGGCAGGACCAGCCGCACATCCTCTTTTCTGCTGACTGCGAAAAGATCTGAAAGAGCCAATCCCTCCTTCTTCAGATTGGGGATCTCTATATATTGATAGGCGGAGCCGATCTTGCCCGAACCCTGGTCTTTGACTGCAAGCCGGACAAAATAGGTGCCTGGATCCTTGGCCGGAATGGTGACAGAAAAACGAAGGCCGTGTTCCCGGACCGATAGAATGTCCTGGTTCGTAAGAGGGATCTTGTGCTTTCTCCTGTCCGAGTCACGGATCAGGCCGTCAAAACCGGTTGTGGCTGCATAGGTTTCCAGGGAGATATGATTCTGTCCTTTGTTATCACGGAGAACGGTCAACTGCCGGCCGGGCAGATGCACCCAGGTCCGCAGCAGGTATTGCCCTTCGGGACTGTAAACATAGCCGGATGCCAGGCGGACCGTAAGATCGTCGTGTTGAAGAGGGGACAGCATGGCCTGCGCAAGCGGATCCGCAGATCGGGCAGGTGCGTATGGCGTTTCAGTTGTACTGAAGAAACCGGAACGGGACCTCACCTGTAGGCCGGGAAGTTTCACACGAACTTTAATGTCGTGAAATTTGTTCCCGTTATCCCGCATTTCCGCGATGGTTCCCTCATCGGGTCTATAGCCGATCAGGTAGTAGGTTTCGCCGTCCCTCGCGGCTTCCTGCAGGGCGAGCTCGATTCGATTGTGGTCCCGGATAAACAGTCCCCCGGTCTCTTCGGCCATTATCCAATGGCCTTCCTGGGAATTGAGCCATTCCGCTTCGCGCTTTGCAGCAGCTTCGTTCATCTTATCTTCTATTCTTTGTCCTTCAAGCCTGTCTTCAACCGTAAGCTCGGTCCATACAGCCCCACGGGGATCGATGGTGTGGATGACGACGCCCGCCCGGTTGGCGTCCTGAATCAGGCGGTTCATCCTGTCCCGGACCAGATCAAAAAATTTCACTTCGAAGATATCAGGTTTGACCTTGTCGAGTTCCGCGTCCCAAAGTACTCGTAGGTTTTCGCTTACGAGTATGAGGCTTTTTCTGCCGGGAAAGGTTTCCATGCCGTTCAGGACATGCCGTATTGCGTCAAGGGTTCCCATCATTCTTCCGGCTAACTGCTCCGGCGGAGGCTTGTCGGATCTGCCTTCAGCCCGGAAGCTTGCGGACCCGGTGCGGCTGAGAATATT
>CAZPHK010000476.1:0-1941 GCA_964586015.1 uncultured Acidobacteriota bacterium
AAAAAGGAAATGACCCCCTAATTATTGAATTGAAGGAAAATATCCCTAAAAACACTGCAGTTCTTTTTGTGGGAGTACATCAAAACGCTTTGATGGATCCCCTGGCCGTGATCTTCGCCCTTCACAGGCAGGTGGTCTTCTTTGCCCGTGCGGACATCTTCCGGAAGAAGTCCATTGCCCGGATGCTTTATTTCCTGAGGATCCTTCCCATTTACCGGCCACGCGACGGATTCCGATCGGTGGAACAAAACCAGGAAGTCTTTGAGGAGGGCATCACGGTGTTGCAGCATAAGCGACCAGTTGGCATCCTGCCCGAAGGCAACCATGTGGGCGAGAAACGTCTTCGTCCGCTACGGAAAGGGGCTGCCCGCCTGGCGCTCTTCGCCGAAGAGGCTTCAGGTTGGGAGCTGGGGCTGCAAATCGTCCCGGTGGGCTTTGATTATTCCAACTATTTCAGTGCCGGATCAGACCTCCTGGTGGTTTTTGGAAAACCCTTCGCTGTAAAACCCTATAAGGAGCAATTCGAAGAAAACCAGCCACAGGCTGTCTCACAGCTTAAGGATGATATCGCCGCTGCCTTGCGGAACGTCATGATCGACATCCGGCCACAGGAATACTACCAGGGCATTCACCTGGCATCAGAACTTTATGCACCGGTGATCCTGCTGGAACATCACCGACGCAACAGCCTCTACAACAACTACCTGGCTAAAAAGGACATCACCGAGAAACTCAGTGAATGTGCCGAAAAAAATGACCGTCTATTCTCCCGGCGCCAAAAAGCCGAAAGAAACATGGGATGAATATTACTACCGGCGGACTGTCGGTCTGATGGAGTTCGTGAAAGATGCGGTCCGGGCCGCCGATGACCACCCGTCAAGCCCCTTCGCGCGTCTTCGCCAGGACCCCGCAACCGGTACGCTGTATCTCCGCAGCGAAACCGACTCGACCGTCGAACACAAAGCAGCCGTTCTGCTTATCCATGCGGGGGCATCGTACTGGACCGACGGCGGGGCGGCGGGATATTTCGGCCAGGACACTCCCTCCGACATGATCGATGCCTTTATTTCGCCCGATTTTTTCGATTATTTCAAAGACACCCTTGCGTTCGACACGCTTCGCACGGGCCCCGCCAACGACCTGAAACACGGCATTCTTATCCGTAATGCGCTTTCCGATATTCTTCTTGATGAAATCATGATGGTATCGGAGACATCGAACCAGGACAGTCTCAACTGGGGCATCCACGGTATTCTGGTCAACCAGGTCGCGCGCCAGATTGGCATCCCCGACCTTCATTCGAACCAGAGCGAAGTCGGGGCGTTCTGTATCATGGATATCGCGGGATACAGCGCCGGCCGCGGCTTCATCCCCCCCTGGCCTTCGGCCTGGGTGCGGGCGTTCATGGGATGGGACACGCCGGTGATGGCCGACATTGCCGGCGGCGCCGTCAGCCTGCCGGTGCGCGCGCTCGGCGTCTCCCAGCCGGGAGACACCACGCTGCTTCTCGTGCCGATTAACGATCACGAGTATTACCTTATCGAGAACCGCCAGCGCAACCTCTCCGCCGACACGACGGTTTTCAATTATGACACTCTTGACGACAGGGTATATATCGATCCGTACGACCCGGTCAACCTCGAAAAAAATGCCGATACTGTAGGCGCGTCGCACGTGCTCGACAGCGTGCGCAACTATGATATCAGTGTCCCGGCATCGGGAGTGCTTGTCTGGCATATCGACGAAAACCTTGTCCGCGACCGCCTTGCATACAATGTGCTCAACAGCGATTCGCTCTATAAAGCGGTGGCCATTGTCGAGGCCGACGGTATCAACGATCTCGGGATAATGTTCATGGACATTTTCTATCAGGCCGCCTTCGATTACGGCGGGGCGGAAGATGTGTTTCCCCATACCACGATTGAGCGCGACCCGAAAGAT
>CAZPHK010000477.1:0-1936 GCA_964586015.1 uncultured Acidobacteriota bacterium
TCTCAGTCCCAGAAAAACGCATAGAAGCGTCTTAAGCCGAATGAACACCATCAGGGTCAAGGTGATATAGTTTCCCTCTCTTCACGATAGCGCCCAAGAAAGTCCTTTTGTCCAAATGCCTATATTCTTCAGTTGTAAACGGTATCGCTTCGATTAAGGTGTTATAGCGTGCTGCAATCCGGGATAGATACTGCATACCTTCGATCCGCGTTTTGTCTCGAAACCAGTCGGAAATAACGGCCAGGTCAATATCGCTGTGTTCCTCAGGATTCCCACGGGCGTAGGAACCAAACAGGATAACCTCGTCGACAGGGATTTCGCGCACCAGTCTGGAAATAAAGCCCTTGATAATCTCATCTAACTGACTTTTTGATAAAGCCACTCGAACATCTCCCGGGTCTTTTGATAGATTACTTCAGCCTTTTCCCTATCGATGATTTCGGACAGACTCTCCTTAAAGTCGCCGTAACGTGCTTCAATGCAAAAAGGGGTGAGTTCCGCCAGAAATGTGATCTGCTCTGAATTCAACAGATCCGAAATTTCCGCAACTTCTGCAAGGCGATTCAAATTGTGTGTCGGTAGGTTTTCTTTGTTGCGGTGGGCAATGATCGCTTTCAGTAGTTTCTCAACCGCTTCTTGGCACATATACCCAACATACAGATAACGGACTTTGTTTTTACCGCATTCTTTTAACATCAGTTTTGCCGTATCGAGATCATATTCTGATGTTTCAACCCAATGCGTGACAATTCTGTCCATTTGCGAATTCCTTTTTCGTTGGAAGGGCCTTTTCAGGATCAACAGACTATACTGAATCCCTGCTGGCTCTCATAGCTCCTGGAAAATGGGCACTTATTGCCACTTGTGATGTTCCGTTAGATGTCATTTACTTCGGTAGACCTTGTATAGCCGAATTTGCTTTGCGCATTTGTTCCCATCAGAAGAGGCTTCCTTGTTTATGCTTTAGAAAGTTGAGATAAATGGATTTGTGACAAAGGTTTTCGCTCCCAACAGGAGAAATAGCTCCTGTTGGGAGCGGGGTGGGCACATTTTGAGGTGATGGTTCATGTGTAATAGGCGCGAGGCGCAAGTTTTCTGGGTAATTATGAGGAATAGTACGGAAAATAATGAAGAAGTCAAGAAAAATCGGAGAAAGTAGAGGCTTTCGGTTTGCCTGAAAGAATAGCCTGTGGCTCTTGCGGAATTGAGAATCTTGACATAGAATCTCAAGAAGAACATATCCGATGTTCCGGGTTACCCTTTATGGCCCTTATACGTGCCATTGATTGTCAGATCATGAACGTCCTTTTGATATCGGCAAATACGGAGACCATCAACATGCCCACCCTGCCCATCGGGCTGGGGTGTGTGGCGGCGGCCGCGCAGGGGGCCGGGCATGAGGTGACCCTTCTGGACCTGATGACCCGGGAGGATGTCGCTGGTGCCGTTACATCCGCGGTTGAGGAGACCGCCCCTGATGTCATCGGCATCTCGATCCGGAATATCGACGATCAATTCATGGACGCGCCCAGATTTCTCCTGGGCCAGGCCAAGGAGGCCGTCTCTGTCTGCCGAAGGATCTCAGATGCCCCCGTGGTCCTGGGGGGCGCCGGCTACAGCATCTTTCCCGAAAGCGCACTTGAGTATCTGGACGCGGATATGGGGATTCAGGGCGAAGGTGAAGATGCGTTTGTGGCCCTGCTGGAAAGGATGCAACAACAGGCGAGTCTGTCGGATGTCCCGGGGTTATATCTAAAGGAACGGGGGCGCCTGAGGGAAAGAAGATTCAGCAGGGATCTGGATGCCCTGCCCATGCCGCCGCCTTGGATGATGCCGCCGCCGGATGCGGCCCGAAAAGGAGAATACTGGCTGCCGTTTCAGACCCGCCGGGGATGTCCGCTCAGGTGCAGCTATTGCTCGACCCCGGCCATCGAAG
>CAZPHK010000478.1:0-1934 GCA_964586015.1 uncultured Acidobacteriota bacterium
CCGCTGGTTTAAGGTTGTCGGTGCAGTGGATTCGGAAGACAACGGCGAGACCAATGATATTGAAATCGATGGTTCAACAGACGGCGGCATTTATTCCGACTTTGACACGAAAACCTTGGTGATCACCGACGCCGCATCCGACGGTTCACAAGATTCCCTGATTTATGCAAAGGCCTACAATGGATATCCTGGCGATGATGGTACAGAAGTTTCGGAACCTTCAGCAACACGCTGGTTCTGGGCTCCAAATCTCATGAGCTACTACACGTTTGAAACGGTTACCCTTGGTGGTTACGATGGTAATGACGTCACCGTGGGTAACGGGACCGGTGCTGTCAGGGCATACCATATGATCATGTTGAGCAATGACACAGGGGATGACGTCCCATCGCAGGAACCCAATGTACCGTCAGCTCCGGGAATTGCGAGCGATGTCTACTCATTGAAATTAGATAATCCTCGCGCCAATCCGGCAGATCCCAACAGTGTCGATGCTGAGTATGCACAGGTTGTAGAAGAGTGGGCCGGCGGTTATAAGGACATCACGATCTCTGCATGGGTTTATTCGATGGGCGGTTCCAACTGGAACCGAATCCTGGATTTCGGTAATGACACGAACAACTATGTATTTCTCTGCGTGAATCCCGGATCCGTCAACCGTGCGGTACGTTTTGCGGTGAAGGTTGGCGGCTCGGAACAGACTGTCGACGCTCCGTCGGATTCGCTTCCGGATAACGAATGGACACATATCACGGCTACACTGAAAGATAACACCGCGCGTATTTATATCAATGGTGAACTGGCCGGCACGAATGCGAACCTCACCAATAATCCCGTCAGTTACGGCCCGTCCGTGAACAACTGGATCGGCAGAAGTCAATGGGGTGCAGGTGACGGGTACTTCAATGGCATGATCGACGAGTTGAGGATTTACAACTATGCCCTTACCTCCGTCGAAGCTGGACAGCTATACCTTGCTGATACACTTAAACCGTATGTGTGCAACCTGGAAGTCTACGACCTGGAAGACTATGATACCAACAACAACTGCTTATTGGACCTGGGTGACTTTGTAAGTATGGCCGCAAGATGGCTCGAAGACGACCGTATCTATCCTGCTCCGTAATAAATTATCGAAAAGGATAGGTTCATTGATGAATCAGGCTTCCGGGTATCAAGGTGCCCGGAGGCCTTTTTTATCTATGCAGCATAAGACTTGGCCTTTATCGACGACAGTCTATACAATCTGAAGGCAGAACACCCCGAATGTGCATTGTACTCAGAATCCTAAATGCAACCAAAAAAAGAACTTGCGATTCCTTCAGGGCACACCTCTAACAATTCATTTTGGCAGGCAGGCGATTTTTGCTTGCTGCCTTGCCAGCCGAAAAAACGCTCGCTTTCGATGCGACAATTCATTTTGTTAGAAGCTCTTAGGCAAAAATGGCAAAAATCGTGGTATTTCCGGCGAAATACTTATTGGATTCAAAGAGTCCTGACAAGTGAGAGGTGGGAAATTTTCCACCTCCATCAAGGATTTTTCAGCATTTTCAGCGGAATTCATGAAACATTTTGCGGTGCCGGTTAACCTTATGGACTGTGCGGGTGATTTAAACGAATCGCTTTTGGGACAGGAGACAAGCATGAAACGGATTCTGTTCTTCGTGTTTTTGGCGGCATGCTGATGGGGATTCAAACGCTTGAAGCCAACAAGGTCAATGAGGGTGAGGGCCTGGTGATCACCCTTTCGGCCTACGTGTTGGTTCTCGATTGGGAGGTGGATACGCTCACCCTCCACAGCAATATCCCGATCGGCAGCGTGATAGGCAGTTCACTGGCGCTGGACGGCGTTGCTCCGTATTTAGTGAAGGCTGATTCGCTGGGCTGCCTGGTTGCCAAGTTCCGCGTTGAAGCATTCGGGGATTTTGAGCCCG
>CAZPHK010000479.1:0-1932 GCA_964586015.1 uncultured Acidobacteriota bacterium
CGGTTGTTGCCCGGATAATGCCGAGCATGTAATGGGACTCCGCGTCTTCCGGCTGCAGTCGGACGGCCTCTTCATAGGCGGCTGCGGCCTGGTCCGTTTCGCCGGCCAGATAATAGACCGTTCCCGCCTGTTTCCATAAAACGGTATCGTCGGGATAGTGCTGAAGTTCCCGGCGGTAGAGTTGGGCTGCTTCTCCGAATGCCAGGGCAGCCTCCTTCTTTTTCCCGGCCTGATTTAATTCATTGCCCTGACGAATCGACCTTTCGGCCTTTTCAAGATTTGTAGGTTCCTTTTCCGGGATTACCTGAAAATCCAGGG
This sequence comes from uncultured Acidobacteriota bacterium, assembly GCA_964586015.1. Taxonomy (GTDB): domain Bacteria; phylum Acidobacteriota; class UBA6911; order UBA6911; family UBA6911; genus UBA6911. The sequence continues at coordinate 319 of CAZPHK010000479.1, forward strand.
ATTGACTTGCAAGGCTGTGTTCCTTCTTCACCCTTTTGTCAATTACATGCAGCTGCACCATGTAATCTCCCGGAGGCATCGTTTTGCCCAGGCGCAATCGTTTTTTAATCGGGATTCTTGCAGAATCGGTGATGCCATTGAGATCCACAGCTTCGGGATCGCTTCTGAAAATCTCGTTCCCGTTCCGGTAAAGAACGGTTTGAGTTTCCAGATCGGGCGGCAGTCCCTCACGGGTGTCCGCATTATAAATCAAGGCCAGGTATTGCACGCTCTCGCCGGGCAGGTATTGCCGGACAGCGGGGCTCTTTTCCCGATTCCTTCCCATGGAGTATGGCGGCTCTGGGGACTCTCCGCCTGTCTCCGGCAGAATCAGGCGTATGTCTTCATTCCCGTTGATTACAAATAGATCCGATAGGGACAAATCTCCTTTCTTGAGATCGGGAATCTCCACATATTGATAGGCGGAGCCGATTCTACCCGAGCCCTGGTCTTTCACGGCCAGCCGGACAAACCAGGCGCCGGGATCCTTGGCCGGAACGGCGATGGAAAACCGGAGCCCATGCTGCCGGACCGACAAGACTTCCTGGTTACTCAGAGGAATTCTGTGCTTCATCCTTTCCGAGTCGCGGATCAGCCCGTCGAATCCGTTTGTGGCCGCATAGGTTTCCAGGGAGATGTAATTCTTTCCATTATTATCACGGAGTATAGTCAATTGCCGACCGGGCAGATGTACCCAAGCCCGCAATATATATTTCCCGATTGGATTGTAAACGTAACCGGACGCGAGGTTGATCATCAGGTCGTCGTGCTCGAGTGGAGAAAGCATCGCCTGCGCTAGTGCATCCGCACCGGGCGCGGGCGCATACGGGATTTCAATCGCGCTCGAGAAACCGGAGCGGGACCGCACTTCGAGGCCGGGACGTTTCACCCGTACTTTTATATCGTGGAACCTGTCTTTATTCGTCTGCATTTCAGCGACAGTCTTCTCATCAGGCTGGTAACCGAGCAGATAGTAGGTTTCTCCGTCCTTGGCGCTCTCCTTGAGTCCGAGATAAGTATTATTACGATCTCGGATAAACAGCCCGCCGGTCTTTTGAGACATTACCGGCAGACCTTCCCTTGATTTTGTTATGACACTAGCATCGACAAACCTGATCATCCAGTCCATACCCATAGGATCGATGGTGTGGATGACGACGGTCGCCCGGTTGGCGTCTTTAACCATAAGATCCATCTTTTCCTTGACGGAATCGCTCAGGTTCATCTGGAATACACCGCGGTTGATTTCGTCAAAATTCATGATCAGGTTCTGGCTGAAAAGAATTAGACTTTTCCTCCCGGGAAGGGCGCCCATGCCTTTCAGTATATATCTCATGGCCTCCAGGGTTCCCAGTGTGAGTTTCATCAAACGTTCTTCATCAAAATTGGTGGCAACTATCGGTATCAGTGCTGAGGCGGGAATGCGACTGAGAGCATTGAAACGGACGCGATCGATTGCATTATGGAGTACCCGCTTGTCCCCCGTAAACTGCTGCAGGCCGCCCATTCCCAACCCCGTTGTGATCACGGCCACGAGATCGCCCGGCTGCATTTCCTCGTCAATCCATTTCCGGA
>CAZPHK010000480.1:0-1924 GCA_964586015.1 uncultured Acidobacteriota bacterium
CATGCACTCAAAACTATAGTAGCATGGAACAACCCTTTTTCCTTTAAATATTTATGATTATTTCAGGAAATCCTAATTAGGACTTGCTGAAAAAGTTTTTACTGAAGAATCATGTAGATTCTATACCGTAATACATATGGTTTGCTCTTTGATAAGATCATTGCATTAAGCCTCAGGCCGCCTGGTTGTACGCCATGCAATTCAGCTTTGTTGTGTATCGCCGCAAAAAAGAGCATAAAAAATCCCGAAGGATCTTTTCGAGATTTAAGACCAGAAAGGTTATTGCAATAGCGGTTTCGCTGGTTGATGCCAACTTTGCCATCACGCGACCAAGACTGAATCTGCGTTTTCCCTGCCCGAATTTACCCTCTATTGCGATTCGGTCCAATTCATCCTGACGGTGCTGTTTTTTTTGAGCAGCCATATCACCGCTTTGTTTCGGTGGACGCCCCAGCGGAGGACCAGATAGTCGAATATCTCTTTTCTGGCAGTACTGGCGATTTCCTCGATTGCGATAGATTTTGTCTGCATGAACGGAAGCAGGATAATAGCCAAATCGATCCTTGAATGCTTCAACTTGTAAAACCAAATCACCTGACTCATTATAGGGTGACCAACTCAACCGATCAAGAGAGACATAGCCAGAGGTAAGACTTGCTGAAATCTTTGCACCAAATTCTGTTGGTTTCCCTGCTTTACCACGGACAATTGGACGGACATGCGGCTGGCTGATACTGACAATTCGCTCAGGTATTCGTTTTGAACGAGTACGATAAAGAATCTCCTGCTGCCGGTAAACCTCCTGGATAACAAGCAGGTCTCTGTACTGTCTGCGACTCAGAACCGAAAGACTTGTCTGGGCTGATAGATGCTCTATATGCTGAAAATCCCGACGGAGAAAACGAAGCTGACTGCCGATGGCCTTACGCAGCTTTCGCTTTGATAGCGATCTGGATTTTGCAGCGTTCAAATATCTTTTGCGAGCAACTTGACGATAGGTTCGGGGCTTTCGATCGATTCCAATAAAGGGGGAATGGAGTGTATCAATGATTTCTTCTGCTTTTTCTCGAGATTCGTTCAAGAGATTGATATCTGTTGGATATGCGATGTCAGCCGGGGCGCATGTGGCATCGACAATCAACTTGCCGCGGTTTGAAACGTTTTTATGAGATGTGTCCGGATTATCAGGTACGTCACTCATATTGTCGCTTGCGGGAGGATCAGAAGCTTCAGTATCATCCGTTTCTTCACGACCTTGTTGAATGACCTGTTCATTGATACGCTGAATCTCAGAGAGCGGAAATCGTTTCCGGAAATGAACAAACATCGATGGATCAAAGGGAATGTTTTCCTGGAATCCTTCGAATCCGAGAAAATACTGCAGATAGGGATTTTCCCGGATCTGTTCCACTGTCTCTGCGTCACTGGTACCAAGGCGCTCCTTGATGATCAGGGAGCCAATGGCTACGCGACTCGATATCGCTGGAGCGCCCATACCGGATGAAGAAAAATTCTTGCGGTAAACAGAATCAAGTGCTTCCCAGGGAAATAACCGGGATAGCTTGACCCAGCGGTTATCACTGCGAAGCTTGCCGCCAAAGGGCAAAATGAAGTTTTCAAACTCCAGTTGTTGGGAACTGTTTCGATACATTAGCGAATCTCCAGGTGAAAGGGTTTTGGGATAAAATTCATGTTTTCCATGCACTCAAAACTATAGTAGCATGGAACAACCCTTTCTCCTTTAAATATTTATGATTATTTCAGGAAATCCTAATTAGAACGTTTCCAAATAATCTCCAGTTTCTGCCTGTGGAATTATTACACAAATATCACGGGTTACATTTACACAGGTGATATATGAAAAAGGGAATCGTTGCGCTTTTACGGTTATTCATCAAGCGGTGGTACAGGGGGAACAAGCAGA
>CAZPHK010000481.1:0-1923 GCA_964586015.1 uncultured Acidobacteriota bacterium
GAGCAGCTGACTCATAATCAGCGGGTCCGGGGTTCAAGTCCCTGCAGGCCCACCAGGCTACGCCCTTCGAGCTTCGCCTGGCGCAGCAACATCAGTTACGATTCATTCGAGAGATAATGTTTTCCTAAAAAATTCCATTCGGCTGAAGGGCGCAGCCGGTCCTAGTATCAATACGTGGATCACTTTGTAGGGGCGAACCTTGTGTTCGCCCTGCTGTCGACAACCATGATTACTTGTATATGGGGAAAGGGCGAACCTTGTGTTCGCCCTGCGGATCCAGATTCATTTTCCGCAGGAGTGCTTTGTAGCCACTCGATTATTTTGATCAGTTTACAAGCTGAACTGTATCAGAATCGAGAGCAGGACGATAAAGGTCCAGTTTGTTAAAACGCGTTTATTCATTCTATCGATACCGCTGCAATCCCTGGACTAAGAGAGGTCTCACTTACGAATAATGGCTGGAGCTTATTTATTGCAGCCTGCAAAAGAGCTTACGGGAAGGCTCTAAAATAAAACATCCCGGTCAGCTTCCGGAGCCGCTGTCTTCATAGCGAAGTGCGATCTGCCGAAAGCGTATGGCTTCCTTTTCATGTCCCAGTGCGTCATAAATCCGGGATACATTCCGGTAATAGCCGGATGCATTTGCCGGATCTTTTTCGGCCATACCAAGATATATCTCCAGAAGCTTTTCGTCCAGTAAGCCGGCATTCATGCAGAGGTCGGCATAATTGCGCAGTATTGCCGGGTCGATTTTAACGCTGCAGCTGTTGCAGGAAGAGATGATTCTGCCATAAATCTCACGCGCTTTCTCATGATCTCCTAAGGCCTCATAGTTTTCCCCCAGCGCCTGTGTAATACCCGTATCCCATCCGTGCTCCCTTAGAAAATTCAGATACAGGGACTCCGCCTGTCGGTGTTCCCCGGAATGAGATAGGGTTTGGCCGCGAAGCAAACAGAAAAAAGGCCCGGCATCCTTTTCGTCCGTGATTGAATCCAGCAGTTTGAGAGCCCGGTCAAACTGACGCATACTCCAGTACAATTCGCACAACATGCTGTATTTCGTGGGGTTCCACTGCTGTGGCGCGAAGTTTTTCAGCAATGCAATCGCTTCTTCAGGCCGCTTCAGGTTCAAGTACGCCGTCGCCAGTTCCAGCCTCACATAACTGTCAGGCCCGGGATTTTCCTTCAGGGCGAATGAAAGAAAGTCCGCCGCTTCATCAAAACGCTCCTGGTGTAGTGCAACATATCCAATTTTAAAATTCCTACCGTAGTTATCATAGAGTTCACGTATTTCGTCCGGCATTGTATTGAATAGCGCCTCCGCGTATTCATCGTCGGAATCAAAATTGGGAATTGCCCCTTCAGGAATTTCAGGTGCCAGTTTATCGGCATCCGGCGCTTCTTCGAAGGCACCCTTCTCCTGTCTGGTTTCAATATCACGCAGATCATGCTGCAGTGCATCAATCAACTCTGCATTCTTCGTCAACTCCAGCGCAAGATTGCAGTACTCACGTGCTTCCTCGAAATACCCGTTATCGGCAAGATCCGCTCCCCGTTTCCTGTGCTCTGCCGCCAGGGCTTCGTTGCACCTGAGAATTTTATCACCCAGTTCCGGAATTCTTGCATCGTTGGGCGTATCCCTTCGACGCTTTCCCGCAGCAGATTCATATTCCAGTCTTGCCTGACCATATGCACCGGATGCGAAAAGCCGATCCCCCTGCGCTTCCTGTTTTTCGGGATCCTTCCCCTTGAAGATGTCAATCAATCCCATAATGTCACTTCCAGTGAGTCGGATAAATCATGCTTTCATGGGTTCTCGTATTTCTAATTAGAGAATTTGTGTGCAAATTAACAAATTTCTGCCGAAAACAACACTCAACTATTGTAAAAAAAGCACCGACAGGACATTCATGGCACCATCAC
>CAZPHK010000482.1:0-1899 GCA_964586015.1 uncultured Acidobacteriota bacterium
AGCCCAATACCACAAAATCGAAGGTATATTCATCCATTACGGCAAGTTTTGCCTGAGCGCGCTGTTCGGCCGTCAACACCCGGTCAAAATTGGTCTGGCCCAGCAGGGTTTTTTCATAGCTTTGATTTTCGATCTGGTGAATCAGGACGTTTTTGGACCAGCCGAATTTTCGGGTCATGCGGATGTAGAATTCTCGCTCCAGGGAGTCTTTGCAACGCTGTAAAATAACGAGATTATGAGACCAACCGATTTGTGCAACCAATGGTTGCACTTTTGGCAAATCGCGGTAGGCAAGATGGAATTCTCGCATATAGAAAATGTTCCTACGGGAAAAGCCGCTCGTGCCGGGAAATTCCCGTTGAAGATCCGTAGCCAGACGCTCAGCAATTGCTGAGCCGTGCTCGGAATCCACCTGACGTTCGACAATCAGACACCCAATATCCCAATATAAGCCGACCAGTTCCTTGTTGACCGCCTTGAGGGCTTCGTACTGCGCGGAACGAACCCGCTCCTTAACTTGAATCAGAAGAGCAGCGTAATCATCAGGCATCCTCTTGATCATTTTGCTCATACATCCAACTCCTCGGAAAAATTCGAATAGTGAAGGGTGAAGCTTGAAAGAAAAGCCTCTCTTTGAATACCAAATAATTTGTGCAAGAGGCACCTGCACAACTCATACCCCCAACTCCTCGAAATTCTTCTTGATTATCGCCGCCAGTTGCACAGCCTCGGCGTTGAGGTCTTCCAGCTCCACATGAATCTCCCGCAGGGTCTCCTCGAAGTGGAAGTCCTCGTCTTCTTCCTCGGGGGCGACGCCGACGTAGCGACCCGGGGTGAGGCTCCAGTCGTTGGCCTCGATCTCGGCGCGGTCCACCAGCTTGACTATACCTTCCACGTCGCGCAGTTTGGCTTCGGGGAATCGTTCGGTGAGCCAGCGCGCCTGGCGGTGGAAGTAGCGCACTTGCTTGAGCTGTTCTACGGCCAGTTGGCGGGCTTCGTCGGCGGCCTTGCGGGCGTGGGTAATTTCCCGGTTGGCCCAGGCATCGCTGTCGCGGGCGTCGCATTCATTCTCGCAGGCTTCGATGAGCCGGCAGGCAAACTTGTAAAGCAAATCGGTCTGCTTGACCAGGTTGCGGCTGGATTCAGCCAGCGGGGCCAGTCGGTCGACAGCCTTTTTGAGTTCACCGTTGCCGGTCTTCTGTGTCGCCCACGTTGACTGCTGTTCGGCAACGGCTTTCCGGAAGGCCGCGACATCGGCCTTGAAAACGGGCATGGCTTCATCGAGTTCCTTGAGCACATCGGCGTGGGCAGCGTCTTTGGAAAGCGTGTTCAGGAACGCTTGCAGTGCAGCGCGCAATGTATCAAGCGAGGCGATGAAGAACGGCAGCGGCTCGATCTGGTCGCCGTTAGCATCCTGTGCGATGAAACACCCCGCCCCCTCATCGAGCATACGGCGGCAATACCCGGCCACCAAATCCAGGTACTTTTCTGCCTGGCCCCGGTAGAGCCAGACAATGGCGAGGATGTTCTGCTGCTGTTCGGGGCTGAAGTCGTAAAGCTTGCGGGTAATCTTGCGAAAGATGTTCCGGGCATCGATCATGAGAACCTTGTTGCGATGCGCTGCGGGCTTTGCGCGGTTGAGGAACCAAAGTTCGCACGGAACGGTACGGGTGTAGAAAAAATTCGACCGGACGGCGATCATGAGGTCCACATCACCGGTTTCGATCAGCTTTTGGCGTACCTTGGCCTCGTCGCGCCCCGCGCTGGAGGCCTGAGAAGACATGACAAAGCCCGACCGTCCGGTTTCACCGAGATAGCTGTAAAAGTAACTGATCCAGATGTAGTTGCCGTTGGAGACCTTGTCTTTTTTGTTCACGCCGGGAAGGCCGAACGGCAGGC
>CAZPHK010000483.1:0-1873 GCA_964586015.1 uncultured Acidobacteriota bacterium
CCGAAGCTGTCTCTTCCCTCGATAAGTTCCCGCATCCGGGTCAGAAGCAGGCGGCCAGCCCTGACATTTTGTGTCTCCGGAGCAAAAGGCGACAGCCCTGCGGCAATCAAGTCGGCGTTCAGGAATTCACGGCAGTGGACGAAATCCGGCAAGAACGCCGTGGCAAACGTCGTTTTCTTGGCCCCGTTCGGCCCGGCAATTACATAAACCGTTGGAGATTGGACATCGTCATCGATCATACAAAACTTCTTTAACCACGGAAATTCCTTCTTGGATTCCGGTGTGGTCCGTCCTTTTATCAAAGAGTCATACGAAGTCTTCGATGGACTATTCTCTGCCATCCATCGGCGTCCGCAAACATCTTATGAGCTTCCATCATTTTCCTCAACAGACATCGTGGCCAGAGCATTATTCGTGGATCTGTCTTAGATCCCGTTTTGCCGGGGCTGACCACCTTACCATTTCTCGATTTCTTTCCTTAAATCCTCAGTGGAAACCGTCTCTCCTCTTTCAACGGCCTCCCTGCCTTTTCTGACCTTGTCGATGACATAAAGGCGATACATGATGTCATCAATTTCAGCCGAATCACTCATTTTGGAAATGGCGTTCACGGCTTCCTGTTTCAGGGATTGCATTTCTTTTCTCCTTCCTGACTATATATGATCATTCCTGATCCCTCCGGCCAGCAGCCCGGCTGCCGAGCCATGGGCCCGCCAGTGCTCCATGTTGGCGGGTCCACGGTTTTAAAATAATCCAAAAAATGGATCACCCTTTCCATATTCCCCCTGTAATCGGGGGCAATTTCGATCCCGAGCCAGTCGGGCTCGGCTATCATTTCCTCGCTCTTCTGGGTCTGATGAATTGCCAGGACCGGTCGTATCAGGACCCTTGTAAGCTCGCTGTTCAAGGTCATGCGTCTTCCCAGTTCCAAGGCCGCCTTGAGACGGCTCCAGTCAGCATGGGTGTTGAGGAAAGGCCCAGTGATCTTATGCTGCCCGGGCCGCCATTTCCTGGTATGAAAACTCCCAAAGCGCGGCATTGGCCTTTGCATGCTCTATGGTCATGTTTACCAGATTGCCATGTTGATCCAGGTCAACATAGACATTCTCACTAATTTCTTTTGTCTCATACACATCATTATCAAGAAATTCCAAGTGAGCAGTATCCGTGTCTTGAAAATACTTTACTCGCATCACTTATCCTCCTTAAAAGTCCTGTCGAAAAAGGCATTGTGGACTGTTTCGTTATCTTCTAACAGAATAACCCGCAGGTATTTGTTCACTTCAGTGATCTTGGCCCATTTTCGAATCCTTCCATCCGACTGGGTTTCAGTTCTTTCCGGATGATCAATAACAGACTTTATCCACCTCTCTTCGATTTGTGACCTATCAGACCTTTTTCGAGCGTATTCAAAGTATTGGGTGGTTTTCATTTGTTTTTTCTCAGAGACTCCTCTCCCGCTTGTCTTAGGGAGACACATATAGAGGCGAATCCATGTTGCCGGCCTTGTCCTGTTGGGTGATACGACCGATTCTTGCAGGGTAAGTGAGGATAAGCCCGTTTTCAGGCTACACCCCGCTCCATTCTTATGGCGTATTTTACCATACTATTGAAATGAATGCAGGCTTCAACCGTTCACCACGTTCCGATAGACTCTTGCATGACCACCGCCTGGTTCAAAACGCCTGCCGTGTCTTCTCAGTCTTGCCGTTAACCCAATCAGAGGCCAGTTCATTGGATTACCTTTTCGAGTTTTTAATCCTTGTTCAATTCGCTGTTCTCCAGAAAACTGTAATACCCCTTGTGGCTGAAAATGATGTGATCGAGCACCTTGATGCCGAGGGTTTCACCGGCGCCCCTGAGTCTGCGGGTG
>CAZPHK010000484.1:0-1862 GCA_964586015.1 uncultured Acidobacteriota bacterium
CTTCGATTACTGCAACGTCACCGGCCGATACCTTCAGCTTCTTTTCCACGACCTTTACCGTCTCATCCTGATACTGCAGGGTAATCACCATATCGTACAGCCCCGAATCAAGCGAGTTCTTTGCCCGGGCGGAAAGCCGGGCCGTATCGCCTGCGAGGGTGTACACATCGTTGAATTCCCCGCGTGCGTACACAACACCCTGTGAATCGAGCACGTAAAAAGTCCCGTGTGCCGTAATGTCGGTATTGCCGGTATTTACGAAATCCGCCTCAATGGCAAAATTTCCTCTTCGATTGGTGAAACTTATGTTTTCTATTTCCGCCTGGCGCTTCACCGTACCGGTCACGTCGACGTAAAACAACGATGCGATCCGTACCGCAACCCCTACCCCGACGCCTTCCTGCAGGGTATCGGGTCTGGCAAACTGCTCCTCGAAAAAGAGCGCCGCGACTTTCCCGCCGCTCGATCCCGGAGGAACCGTTACCTCATAACTGACGACCTGTGAACCATAGGGAGGTATGGTGAATTCTCGGGGAAGAAACTGTATCCATCCCGCGGCAGAATGACGAAAACTGCCGGCAGGTTTAAATTCCTTTGATCCGTCAAAAGGGAACAGATAGTACCAGTCCTCAAGGTATGCCCGGATCTCTTTCGGTTGATTGGTAGGATTGGTCAGACGAATCACGCCCCGGTGGGATCCACCCGGCGCGATATTGAGACGCACCTTGGGACTGTCGATATTGACGATATCAACCGCACGGCTTTCAGGTACACATACCGCCAACGCGACAACAAGGAAAAGGAAGATCTTCTTTCTCATACGACTGTTTCGATTCCTTTCTGAAAATCTGGACTTCAAAGAAAAGATCTTCTTTCGTTATTGCGAGATGGTAATCGTTACCTGGCCGCTGTATGTTCCCGGTGCCTGATCCAGAGGGATCGAAGCATGACCGGGGAACGGATCTCCGCCGGAAGCCGTTTTCGGCGGTATCGAATAGTATGCCCGGATGATACGGGCCTGCCCGGCATTGCCGTTATAGACGAGCTTATTCTGCGCCACCGCACTCCCGGCAGTGCCTAAGCTGTCTCCCGCCGGCATCGATCCTTGAGCCGCACTTCCGCCCGGCCACTGGAACTCATCATTCGCACTGTATCCCGGGGAAACGCCGAACGCCGCGGAAGGCAGAAGTCCCTGCCCCTGGGTTCCCTGTAATCCCTGACAGCTGCTGTAGATCTTATAAGGAGTCCCGAACGGCTGAGAAAAGATCACCACACAGAAGAACGTGTCGGAAAACCATGATCCGGCATCGTCCCCGTTGGTAAAGGTATGCTTTAACGTCCCGAACCCTAAGGTACCGGTTCCGGTAACATCCTGGGAATTGGTCCAGGGATTCTGATCGGGATCACCGTCGGTAATCTTCAAGATGACCAGATCCAGTTCCGGTGAATTGCTCTGAATGGTCGCATTGGCCGTCAGGTTCACCGTTGAAGCGGCGTATCCGACCCCCATCGCCACGCACAGTGTAATCACCAGAGCAGCAAAAATTTTAGCTTTCATACTTAAACCCTCCTTCTTCTTTTTAAAGCTCCAATATCGAATAAACGATCCGTGTAGAATAATCCCCCGGCTTCATGTCCAGAGGAATTTGTAATGTGTAAATGATTTTAAACGTGTCGGATGAACCCTCTTTATCGGAAACATACAACACCATCTCTCCCGGGCGCACTTTTGCCGGCTGAGGATGTTTAAGCGTCCCTTCTGTCTCAAGAGATTCGGTCTTCACGGTAAAATAGTCGGCCGGGATGCGGTCGCCTTTTTTGTTCACGAATTCCGAAATAACGTTCTGGCTTACCTGGTAAGG
>CAZPHK010000485.1:0-1861 GCA_964586015.1 uncultured Acidobacteriota bacterium
TCGTTGCACGTTGAAGGTTGCACGTTAAACGTTAAAAGAAAAAAGCGTCGTTGCATGTTGTACGTTTCGGGCTGACCGGCAGGTCCATATGGCATGTTTTGACGTATTGAAAGGTTTGAATTAGCTTCTTTTATAAATTTTATGTTTGAACGTTCAACGATCTTTTTGTTTTTAACGTGCAACGTGTAAACGTTCAACATGCAACGGTTTTTTTATAGGGCGAACCCGAGTTTCGTCCGAGATAGATCGGTAGATCTTGAAATTAGTGTGAAAACGATACGCTAAATGACTTGACTGTGAAAGCCGGGCGAACACAAGGTTCGCCCCTACAGCGGCAGGCAGGGCTGTTGGGGGAATGAAAAAGGGCGAACACAAGGTTCGCCCCTACATATGGTGCGTGAAATGAAATATGATGTTGTATGTGTGGATCGGGGAACTTCCATTCGAAAAACAATCCAATCGATCGAGCGAAGTCCTTTTAATGCCGCTCTTGTGCTGGATGAAACCGGACGCTATCTGGGAGGCGTTACCATCAAGGACCTTCGCCGGCTGCTTATCAGCGGCGTTCAGGGCAAGGAAATAATCAGCGAATATCCCCTGAAACATGAGTTCAGGATGACGGAGGAAAGTTTAAAGAACCGGGACGAATCCCGCAGGCTGGTTTCGGACATGGAATTATACGGGATTCATTTCGTTCCTGTCCTGATGCCCGACGGCAAGGTCAAGGATGTGCTTTCGATTGAGGATTTGAGCCGGTTGCACGGACTGGAAACGAACAATGCAAAGCCGACAAAAACCACCGAAAGAGTCCTGGTTGTCGGCGGCGCCGGATATCTGGGATGCGTGCTGGCGGAGAGACTCCTGCGGCGCGGTTTTCGCGTGCGCGTACTGGACAGCTTTATATACGGACGCCGTGCGATTGATTCCGTTCCCGGCAACGGCAATCTGGAGGTAGTGGAAGGAGATTTACGGAACATTCATACCTGCGTCAAATCTCTTGAGGATACGGATGCCGTCGTATTGCTGGCGGCCATTGTCGGGGATCCCGCGTCCAAAATACGCCCGACCGAAACAATTGAAACGAATGTGCTGGCAACGCAGGCCCTGGCATCGGCGTGCAAGCTCCATCACATCAACAGGTTTTTATATGCTTCCACGTGCAGCGTTTACGGTGTCGGTGCGCAGGAACTGGACGAACAGGCGGCGCTGAATCCCGTCTCTCTGTATGCACGCACGAAGATCGAATCGGAGAAAATTATTCTCGCAATGGGGGACGATTATTTCAGCCCGACCATTTTGAGAATGGGAACTCTTTACGGCTATTCCCCCCGCATGCGTTTCGACCTGGTCGTCAATACCATGAGCATGAAGTCTTTTACGGAAGGCGAAATCCAGGTATTCGGCGGCAAACAATGGCGCCCGCTTCTCGGCGTCGAGGATGCCGCGGATGTGTATATCCGTTGCATCGAGGCCGACCTGCGGGATGTCGGAAACCAGGTGTTTAATGTAGGTTCCGACGTACAGAATTACCAGATTGACGAGGTCGCAAGAATCATCGGAAGCGCTCTGGGGGACATCCCGATCTCGCGGGATGATTCCAACCTGGACGCCCGGGATTACCGGGTGAACTTCAACAAACTGACGAATACCCTTCAGTTCAAGCCAAAACAGGGAATCGATATGGCGGCCCTGGAGATTTTTAACAAGCTGAAGTCGGGAGCTATCCGGAATCCGGCGCAAAAAATTTATTACAATCATTATTTTGATTCCGCCGAGGAATGAGGGAGCGCATCGCTGAACGGTAGGGAGGCCTGAAAGGCCGGCATTGGAGTAGGCCCGGCCGTAAGGCCGGGATTAAGGT
>CAZPHK010000486.1:0-1843 GCA_964586015.1 uncultured Acidobacteriota bacterium
GTTACCGGACGATAAACGTGAATTCACCGACCGTGTAGTTGACGGGTTTATACTGTTTGATTTCCACCACCTTGCCCTGGTCATTTAAGTCCTTGCGGCTGCCGGTGTACACCGTGCGGACAAAAGCCACCTTTACCTTGTGGCTTCCCTTGGACAGTCTTTTGAGTGCATCGCTCTTCGTGCTGAAATCATCCTCACCGGTGTTGTACAGCAAGGCCTGCATCTGATCCCAGGTCGGATTGACGTCGACCAGGGCGCCTTTCACCGTCAGTTTGCCGTCGCTGTACAGCCACTGAAAAAATCCCTCCCCATTGGAAAGCCTTCCCTGAAGATATGGCGGATCACTTCATTCTATATACCAATGCTGGCTGGCCCATTCGTTCCTGCCGCCTCCGTTCTTCCTTTGGCAATAGACGGGAGCTTCATCTCCCAGTCTGTTCAACGTCAAATACAGTGGGGGGCTATCCGGCCGCTTGTCCAAGGAGTTGGACGAATCCCAGAAACACCTCAACCTGAATCTCCCCGGAAATCCGTCCACCGGTTCCTTGATCCACACCTGAGTCGACCAGTCGGTGCGAAGCTTCTGGTTCTGCACATAGTACAGCGGGTTATCCCATGCGTTTCTGTTGATGTCATTACAGGTGACGTAATACCCTTTGCCGTTGTCGTAGCCTGCCGTTCGCAGGTTTTTTATGCGAATGGCCTCATGGTTGGGGAAAGTGTAGGTTTTCCCTTTGATGGTGATTAACGGGACTTCTTCAATATACCACTCCTGGGCGGTGGAACCGGTGTCCAGCACCCGGTTGTTGATTTTCACCGTTTCATTCGAGCCCGTATCCGGCAGGTTGAGGTACGTGCCCACGCCGGCGCTGATCCAGCCGATCCACCCGTTCCTCAGGTACTTGGTCGTGCCCTGTTCGATTTTCGGCGAGTCGCCCAGAATCGGCGGGTAAGCTTCAGGGTTGGCCGGGTCGCCGTTCTCATCGAACAACGCGATCGTGGTCGTCAAATCGGTATGGGCTCCACGGGGATGCGAGTAATCGTTTTTCTTATCATTGGAGCCGTTTTGCGCGGTGATTTCGAAAACAAGATCACGATCCATGGGAAGGTACGTATCGTTCTTGAACGGTTGCGTGAAGGAGAAATCCACAATGACCGCCCAGATCTTGGAGCCCAGGTGCCGGAGAGGCAGGACGTCGGCATGTCCGTACTCAAGATTCGGGGACTGCACCGGAGTAAGGGTCATGTATCGACCGGGCTCGATGGTGATATAGTACACCATTTCAAAGTCATACAGGTCACGGCCCGAGAGGTTCCTGATGGACTTAATGTGCATGGTCGATTTGTTTCTGTCCGAGTACGATGTGTCCTGCACCTCTATGAAGCCCCGGCCGATGCTTGAGCCCGTACCTTCGAGTGAGGCATAAGCAGCCAAGTCATTGGGGTCGTCGGGCGCGCGGACCCCTAAGATCGTACCATCGTCGTTCAGCTCGATTTCCTTCAGACATACCTGTCGGGATTGTTGCCCCGGGAGCGAAGGGCCCATGTGATAGATCAGGTAATTCTTCCCGCTAAAGTGGATCAAATTGGCGTGATTATTTCTGCTGCCCGTATCCTGCATGATCCAACCCTTGAACTTCCAACAGGTGGCGGGATCAAACCCAAACTCGACGTTATTCGCCATGGCGTAACCGATCGCTCTGGAATTCATCCCGCTGAAAAGAAGATAATAATTATGCCTTCCTCCAGCGGCTGTAGGCAGTACGTGGATATCGGGTCCTTCGGAATAATCTTTAAAGGGTTTGAAATCGTCGTAAGGGCTTTGGAAGTTGACTTTGCCCAG
>CAZPHK010000487.1:0-1841 GCA_964586015.1 uncultured Acidobacteriota bacterium
GCTGGGTTCGGGACAACATCGCCAATTTCGGCGGCGATCCCGACTGCGTCATGATTTACGGCCAGTCGGGCGGCGGATCCAAGGTAACCACGCTGATGGGGATGCCCTCGGCCGAGGGTCTGTTCCATCGCGCCTCGGCCCAGTCGGGCGGCGGCGGCGACGCCCCCGGCGCCGAGCAGTCCGGAGAATACGCCCGGCAGGTTTGCGCCGAGCTAGGCGTCAAGGACATGACCGCGCTTCAGAAGATGGAATGGTCCCGGTTGAACGAAATCGGCAATGCCGTCGCGGCGAAGATGAACCCGCCGATGGGTGTGTACGGGCCGATCGCCCCGCCGGGAATTGAAAAACCGCGCGTGGGTTGGGGACCGACTTTCGACGACCGCATCATCACCGTGAAATCCTTTTTCGATGCTGCTCCCGAAATTTCGAAAAACATCCCGATGCTGATCGGTTCGGTGAGCGAAGAGGGGAATTCCATGCTATCCCGGCCCACCGAGGCGGAGTGGCGGGCCACACTGACGAAGAGCTACGGCGAAGCCAGGGCTGCGGCGCTGATCGCGGCCATGAAGAAAGCGCATCCGGAGAAGAGCATCCGCAAGCTGTCCTACATGTGCAACGGCAGCGGGTTGAACACTTTTAACATATGCAACAACGCCATACGCATGGCCACAATGAAGTACGGGCAGAAAAGCGCGCCGGTGTTCCTATGGTATTTCTCCTGGCAGTCGCCGATGCTGGAGGATTCGGGCGCCTGGCATACGGCGGAGCTTGCCTTCTGTTTCGACAACACGAAGCGCTGCGAACAGGGGACGGGCAACGGCCCGGAAGCTCAGGCGCTGGCGAAGAAGATGGCCACGGCCTGGGCCAATTTCGCCCGCACGGGCAATCCCAGCCAGCCCGGATTGACCTGGGAGCCGTTCGACCCCGCACGGTGTCAGACGATGGTGTTTGACGACAAATGTCGAATGGTCGACGACCCGGAAGGCGAAGTGCGCAGGATCCTGCTGACGTAGCAGGGGAAACCGAACGCCGCGAATTTCACGTGTCGAATGCGTGAAATTCGCGGCGTTTACCTAGTACTTCTCGTAAACCGGCTTCATATTCCTGTATTTTGCCACCAGCCTGTCCCAGTTCTTCGGCAACTCGATCTTCTTGGTGACGAAAGAGTTCTCGAAGAATCCGGGGCCCGCGCTCCTCAGCAGGGCTATGAACGAGCCCGACCCGCCGGCAACCAGGATCATGAGGCTGTCGTCGAGATCCGGCCGCCGAGGACTCTTAGCGCCTGGAAGCCCCGCAGTACTGCCGGGGGAGGCATGCTCCGCCAGATATTCCCTGACTTTCTGCTTCGTCCATCCTTCACTCGATAAAACCCTGGCCCATGAAGGGATCAGAATGAGGCTGGACATGGTGCTGGAAACCATGCCTGAAAGCGTGTCGAGAATCCCTTTTGCGTCCGTACCGACCGGAACCGACTGAATGAAAGTGTTGGGAAAGAAAATAGTGACGGTGCTGTCCTCTTTATTGAAGCCGCGCTCGACGCTGAGGGGTTCCCAGGGGCTTTCCTCTTCATGCTCCCCGATCACAAGGCTGTACTTGCCCGGGTTGCCTATGACGCCCATGTCCTCGATAGCCTTTCTGGCTCCGCCGATGTTCTTGACGATCAGTCCGACTGCCCGGCCGATTGCGGCGTTCGCGATATCTCCCGGACTCAATGCGCCCGAACTGCAATTGACGTCGATATCCCTTCTTATCGGTCCGTTGATGGCAAGGAAAGGGGCCCACGATCCGGTGCTCACCTCAAACGTATCAAACCGGGTTTTAGGATCGTCTAAAGCCTGTAC
>CAZPHK010000488.1:0-1838 GCA_964586015.1 uncultured Acidobacteriota bacterium
CGCTGCGCCATGCCACGGTGCTTGTGAATGATCTCAGCGGCGCGGAATGCGGCGAGGGTGGTTTCGAAATGCTTTTAATGGAGCCTCCACGGGGATATGTGGAGCCGGATCCGGAAACATTCAGAGCGATTGCAGGACTGTTTGACGCGGCAGCGGATTTAGTTAAAAGAGGGAATTCCTTTTCGCAAGGGAGTGTGCCGAAATATTCCTGGTCGGATGAAGATGAACCTCTACGGCAGGGAATCTTGAAAAGATTGGCGGAAACAGCCGACAAGGCAAGGCTTTTCGCTGATATGGCTGATAAGCAGATAAAAGGGATCCCTTTGACACCTTCAGAGTATGAAGAGATCCTGTATGTCGGCAGGATTGCAGAGCATCATTTCCTGATCTACAAAAGCCTTGCCAATCAGGAGATGGCCCTTTCCAATCCCGATCCTATGCCGAAGGTGGTTGAAATCAGTAAAGGACCGTCCGGATACCGAATGTCTGCGGTTGGGCGACCGGTCGAATGGGACCAGATCGTGCCCCACTTCGGTCGACGTCAGATTGTCAAAGGTGTGTCGTATTCCTTCTATGAGTTCACGTCACCCGAAATAATGGATAACAAGGAATGGCTTGAAATACTGCCTTCACAGAAAAAGCCTTCCTGGATATCGAAATTTTTTTCTTCACATAAAACGTCATGTCCGCCGCGCGAACCTTTCTGATACTCATTTTAAGTCTGGTTGCTTTTCTGGGATTTTCCAGGGAATCCGAGGAGAAGATACGCCTGGTTTTCGTTGGAGATATTCTCTTATCGAGGAATGTCAGCGCTGAAATAAAAAAGACCCGAAACGATCCGTGGGAGAACTTCCGCACACTGTTCGGAAACGCCGACTGGGTAGGCGGAAACCTGGAAGGCGCCGTCGGAGCTGAAGAAGAATGCCCGGAATCCTCCGGTGACTCCCCCTGCTTTGCAATTCCACACGATCATATTTCCCTGCTATCCGGGGCCGGTTTCCAAACCCTTATAACCGAGAACAATCATGCCGACGACTTGGGCCCCAAAGGACGACAGAATACAAAACGCGCCCTGGAGAATGAAGGTCTGCAGGCTCTGGACTTTGAAAACTCGCCTCTATTCCTTGAATTCGATGATGTCGTTGTTGGGATTGTAGCCCTTTCGACAATTCCGAATCGAAATGGCGAGAGTATGAGTTTCCCGAATATTGAGACATTACAGAAACTACGCCTTGCCCGGGCGCTGTCCGATCTCGTACTTGTTTCTGTTCATTGGGGAAGCGAACTCCTGGACTGGCCAAATAAGAGCCAGCGAAACGCTACCGACTGGCTGATTGAACACGGGGCGGATGTCATACTTGGACACCACCCTCATGTTGTGCAGACGTGTGAATGTATAAATAGCCGGCCGGTTTTTTTCTCTCTCGGAAATCACCTATTCGACCAGAAGTACCCTGCGACCAAACAGGGGCTGATGGCAGACCTCACCATATCAGACCGTGTTCTTTACCCGGGTGCGCTTAAAACCCGGACTGGCAGCAGCACATTTATCCCGAAACTCGAGACCGAAGATCCAGACACCCTGGATGCTTTATCGAGTTGTCATGTGCCTTTCAACGCTACTCTGAATATTGCTGGAATTACTCTTAAAGCCTCTGCAGTTATGGAGAGGACATTGAAAGAACAACCCAACGGGCCAAAGATTTCATTGAAAGCTTGGTCCGAAGAAAAACCTCTATGGCGGTCCCGCACAATGCCACTGGTATCGGCGGAGCTCTTTCAGCCTCAAGACTCGACGGAAAACATGCTTTTTACTCTTGAGCGGCACTACTCTCCAT
>CAZPHK010000489.1:0-817 GCA_964586015.1 uncultured Acidobacteriota bacterium
CATCTCCTGGACTGTTGCCCTCAACGGTCGGCGCCTTGGTTTGATTAAGACGATTGATCCAGGATATTCAAGCCCAAATGCATGGACATACCCAAGGGATCGATTGCTGCTTCTGGCGCCCGATCAATCAGTTCCGGTGATAGCTAACGACCAGGAGCTATTCGGCGGTTGGTGTGAGGTTCCCCCAAACCGCCCTCTCGTACTGATCTCTCGCCCCAATTTTAAAGATCCACAGGGATGGAAGCAATTCCGTGCCGATTCGACCCTGCGCAACCGGCTGTTCTCTCAATTCGCAGCAGCCGCGGGCGAAGTCAATACGTGCGAGAGCAGGAATTCCGACAATCCTTCGATCTGGGCATACTCTGCCGATGATCTCCTCTTTTCGGCCAGCTACCAGGATCACGCCGGAAGGAAGCTCGTTGCGTTGCAACTCAATCCTGCGCGCAATCAATGCGACGGTCCGCCAGATGATGCGTGGTCAATGCATTGGTTTATCATCGGAGAATCGATCCAGTCTCTCGGATTGAATTTGTCCCTAATCGACGCAGGGGACTATGACGCCGACAGCACATCGGAAGTTCTGTTCTGGTACAGCGGATACAATAACGACGGTTACTCCCTCTTCTATGATGGGTTACAGAAGCGCGTTGACTATCTATGGAACTATCACTAGCTCATTGAACGCGATGTCCAACAATACGCTCCAACGGACGGCGCAAACAGCGCGCCGCCGTTGAGCTCAAGCGTTAGCCGCACGAACACCGCCATGACGAAGAGCCCGAAGGAGATATTGCTTAGCGGCGTGAGCATTCTCGAT
>CAZPHK010000489.1:827-1822 GCA_964586015.1 uncultured Acidobacteriota bacterium
CCCGTTGCCTTCGTTTTCGAGTTTCGCGAGGAGGGGCGCAGCTCGGGCGGTCCCTTCGCCTGGGGCGAATACGTTCGTGATAACCGCCGCCTCGAACTCCACTTCCGGGGATCGCTAGGCATGGTCAGGTATCGTGTTGCGGACCTCACTGCCTCGCATGAGGCCTATATGCAGGGGTTGGGCGTTAATGAACGCCAGTATCCGGGGTTCTCCGAAGACCCTCTCGAAGGTTTCGTTCATCTTGCGGCCGATCTCACGTATGCGACGGACTTCCTGCGTGGCGATGCTTTTGTGCTTCGTCGAGTTGCAGCCCAAGAAGCGGCGGCCTCTGCAGTGAAGACGGAAGACCTCATGGCTGGGTACGTGGGAGACACGGCTGCCGTCGAGCGGATGCGGGAGCTTTTTCGCGCCCAAGACTACCGGCAGGTGGTCGAAGTCTTCGAGCGGCTCCAGTACCCGCAGCGGCTTTCCCCGGCGGAGTTGAAAATGGTTGAGGTCGCACGCCACAAGGCCGGCGGCTAACCCGCCATTGCAGTGGACGGCGCTTGCGCGCCGCCGCTGAATGGCAGATCGTTATGCTTATGGAGGAACTATGGATAGGACAAAGCTATTAATCGGATTTAGCATCTTTTTCATCTTTCTCACTACTTTTGCGGTCGCGAAGGAAAAAGCCCTGTTAGACAGTCTAATGGTATATGGAGAAGGTTTTGCTTTTGGGGTGAAAGAACCTCAAGGCTGGGTAGGTGATATACAAAACTCAAGTAGATTTCATGCAAATATAATCTTCTATAAAAAGTCGGAAACTGCAGAAACTGCAAAAGCACTTATTCGAATTTTGGTAGCCAAAAAAGCTGATGAGAATACGAAGGCGGATCTCGAATACGATATGGAAGGCTATAAATCGAAATATAGAAACATTAAATTTAAGGATATTAACTTAAACCACCCCACATATAAGACATTTCCAAAGTTGTTTTATGTTCCAGATACTTTCT
>CAZPHK010000490.1:0-1819 GCA_964586015.1 uncultured Acidobacteriota bacterium
CGGCCGCATGGGTACGGCCACGGCATGGGTGGAAGTGCCGGACCTCAAAAAAAGAAGCCTCGCCCTCAGCAGCCTGATCCTGCTGGATCCGGCGCCCGCGGCAACGGAAGATTCAGGGGACATAAACGCGGGCGACCTGAACCGGGTCAGAACGCTGCAGGGAGTCCGCCTGTACAGGCAGAACGAAGCCTGCGGATACTTCTTCAGC
Source organism: uncultured Acidobacteriota bacterium (assembly GCA_964586015.1). GTDB lineage: Bacteria > Acidobacteriota > UBA6911 > UBA6911 > UBA6911 > UBA6911. Next base: position 209 of record CAZPHK010000490.1, read on the forward strand.
CTGTATCATGACGGGAAGAAGGCCGGGAATTCGAAGCTGGAAATGAAAATGGAACTGCTCCATGGGATCGAACCCGTCAGGTGGAGCGAATGGCGGCCCCTTTCCATCGACAAAAAGAATATCGACAATAAAGGCTGGGCCTACATCGGGGAGAGAATCAATCTGGCCGGTTTAATGCCCGGCATCTACGAACTGCGCGTCCGGGTCAGGAACAAAAAAGAAACCGTCGAGCGCATCGCAACGTTGGGAATTGAATAATAATAAAGCTTCGTGGAACGTTATAACTTGGAACGTAGAACTTCGAACGTTGAACCTCTAACGTGGGAACGTGCTAACGTGCTAACGTGGGAACGTGCTAACGTTATAGGATGAAGCTCCTGCTCTGAGTGGGCGAAATCGGAATGCCTCTGTGAAGGCATGGATCCGGGGAGGCGGGATTAGGCCTGTTGACGGATGAATGGCATTGAACTTGTCCCACAATAACGGATAAGGTTACGTTGTTTGTCATCACACGCCAAAAATCCTCCTTTCATTTCAAAACGATAAAAAGATCGACAGGGCAGGCGGTTTATGCAAAATTGTATCGTATGCTTACCCGGCGGCTTTCAATTATCCTGATGGCGGTCATTCCTTTCCTTTTTGCCGTTCGTGCGGATCCTGCCTTATATGCCGCTTTCCAGGAAAAAGACTCCTCCGGCGCAACACGAAAGTCCACTATCCGCAGCGCCACAAACCTTGTCCTGATTCCCGTATCCGTTACGGACGCGGCCGGAAATCCGGTTAAAAACCTGCAGCTGGAAGACTTCACCGTCCTCGATAACGGGCAGGCGGTCGAGCTGCAGCAGCTGTTAAAACCGGAATTGACGAGGCTGGAAATCATCCTGCTTTTCGACATCACAAGCAGCGTGTGGTATTACTCCGACATTGTCAAGGAGTCCGCTGCAGGATTCGTCAAATCGATTTTTCGACCCGGGGATTCGGTATCCGTTGTAGGCATATCCTCCCCTCCTGAAATACTGCTTCCGAGAACGGACTCGCTTCCCGATATCCTGGACGGATTGAACAGGCTTCGACGAGGGGCGGCGACCGCCTTCTTCGACGCCGTCGTCAAAGCTGCCCGTCTCTTTCCCGGCAGGCCCGATCCGGAAACACGCCGCGTAATCGTCGTTCTTTCCGACGGAGAAGATAATTTCAGCAGATATAAGCTGGATACGGCCCTCAAGGAAGTTCAGAAAGCCGACAGCCTGTTCTATTCCATTAATCCGGGCGCCTCCCCGGACCGGCTCAACAAGGTAAGCCGGCGCGGCCAGCAAAGGATGGCGACAATCGCGGAACAGACCGGAGGCGCGGCATTCATGGCGGAGAGCTTCCGCGATCTGGGCGGCATATACGACGAAATAGCCAGGGAGCTTCAGGTGCAATATCTTTTGAGCTACTATTCTCCCGCCCCCGCATCGGACAACGGCTTCCGCTCAATTTCAGTCGCCCTGCCGGAACATCCGGAGTTTAAAGTCCGCGCCCGCAAGGGATATTACGGTGGCGGAAAAGATTCACGCTGAATGATCTGCCGGTGCAATGGCTAAAATTGCAGGACCGTGGGTGTCGATGCCC
>CAZPHK010000491.1:0-1814 GCA_964586015.1 uncultured Acidobacteriota bacterium
TATTTTTCGAGACGTGGACCTCTTTATCCGACCGGTTACATATATCCAGGACTTTTTTGTGACTGCAGAGCCTGATGATTCGATGACGAAGGCACAGGTGGCCGTAAAAGTTGGTATCGAAAACCGATCGGATGAAAAGTCAGAGCCGATGACCATCGAGGCCGTTATCTCCGGCCCCAACACGAATCTTACCCTTTCAAAAGAGACCGGGCGAATAGGGGCATCTTCGAACAATCCAATCTTGCTTGAAACCAACCTGGACAACCCACAGCTTTGGTCTGCCGAAACACCTAACCTGTATGATCTTCGCTTAATTCTGAAAAATGCCCGTAAGGAAATCATTGACACGGTTCATTGGCGGTTCGGTGTTAAGAAGGTTGCCGTTCAGGGTGAGTTGTTCACCATTAACGGAAAGCCCGTCAAACTCAAAGGGGTCAACCGACATGAGCATCACCCCCGGACCGGACGTCATGTCGACCAACAGACCATGATTCGGGACATCGTACTGCTCAAGCAGGCCAACATCAATATGGTGCGCACCTCGCATTACCCTGATGATCCTCTTTTCTATGAATTATGCGATATCTACGGCCTCTATGTCATGGATGAGGCAAACCAGGAATCGCATGGATTCGGCATTGGCAACAGTGTTCTGGGGGACAATCCCCAGTGGGAGGCAGCCCATGTGGATCGCGCCGTCTCCGTGGTTCAGCGGGATAAAAATCATCCCTGTGTCATTCTGTGGTCCCTGGGCAATGAAGGCGGCAGAGGTCGTAACTTCAGGGCCATGGCCGAAGCCGTCAAAAGTATCGATACCTCTCGCCCGGTATTCAGCGATTCGGACAGAAGTGTTTCAGCGATTTACGACGATGGATATTTGCCTCCGGACCGGCTCAGGCAACTGGCTCAGAGAATCAGCGACAGACCGGTTTTCATGCGGGAGTACGCCCATGCCATGGGCAATTCCGTAGGCAATCTGCAGGAGTACTGGGATGTTATCTATGCCGATCCCAGTATTATGGGAGCTGCGATCTGGGATTGGGTTGACCAGGGGATTGCCAAACGCATTGATGGATCACCATTGAAATACGGCGATCACCCCGAAGCCTTGCCGCTGAAAGACAACGAGTTCTGGGCCTATGGCGGAGATTTTGGTGATGTACCCAACGACGGACCTTTCTGCATCAACGGACTGATCGCTCCGGATCGTGTGCCTCACCCGCATTATTACCAGGTTCAGAAGGTTTATCAGCCGGTTATCTTTGAACTCGTCAGTCAGGATCCCCTGCGTATCAAGATAATCAACCGCAACGATTTTCAATCGCTCGATACGGTGGATATCCGCTATGCTTTTACCGCAAATGGTAAGCTTCGGAACTCTGATATCATAGACTTTAAGTCGCCGCTGCCGGGGGATTCGGTTACTGTCGAAATTCCGCGGCCGGAATGGCTCACAGCGACATCCGAAGATATTTGCCTGAATCTGACGGGTCTGCTCAAAACGCCTGTTTTGTGGGCGGATAAAGGATTCAGTATAGCACGCGAACAGTTCGTCCTGAAATCCGCGACCGCCCGGCCAATACTAGCGGCACAGGGCCGTTTGGATGTCCAGGAAACCGCGGACAATATCCGCGTAAAAGGTAACGACTTCCAGGTGGTTTTCAGTAAAAGCAGCGGGGCGATGACAAGCTGGCAGCGAAATAATGATGAATTGCTGCGCGGCCCGCTGGAACCTTATTTCTGGAAGCCGGCCAACGACAACCAGAAACGCAACAACTACAATCGTCGCCTGGGTCCGTGGAGGATGGCGGCGG
>CAZPHK010000492.1:0-1804 GCA_964586015.1 uncultured Acidobacteriota bacterium
CGCCAGCTTCGCCGCGACTTCCCGATAAGCCGTCTTCCAATCGATCTCCACCCAAGATAGATCTTGCGGAACACAACGTTATAGGCTGTATGAAAGAATCGCGGGAGGCGCTGACAAAAATACATACCTCCATGGATGGGGGAAGGTATGGGCTCGGTGAGATCAAGTGACAGTGACAGGCACCCGCCATAGTGGAATCCAAATCGATCAGGATCACGTCCGTGGCTATCTTGTAGGATACGGCTTGCTCCGAGATAGACAGGTATAATCCTCCTTCTGGGTGAACACCCTGGTGGACTTTCCCCGGCTTCGCTACTCTAGCATGATGGAGTTATTAAACCGGCAATTAAATGAGCGCCTAAGCCGCATAGGCGATTTTAGGATATCTGAAGTAATTCCTCACTCTCTTTGGAAGTTTCTGAAGCATGCGCAGGTGAGATAATGCCTTGGCTTTCAATTGTGAACTGCTTCTGGCAGGCACGCCCGAATGAACACCTGTCTTCAGGTCACCATTCAGATACTCATCAGGGTTGAGTTCCGGGGAGTAAGACGGCAGGAAGAAGACTTCGATTTCATGGTTGTGGCTTTCCAGCCATTCCTTGACGGCCTTGCTATGATGAACCCTCAAGTTGTCCAAAATCAGAAACACTTTTCTGCCGGCATCTTTAATCAATCGTTTAAGGAATTTGATCAGTGTATCGGCGTTTAGAGCGTTTTCGTAAATCATGAACCGCACTTTCCCTCGATTGGTTACGGTAGAAATCAAACTGATGTGTTCTCGTTTGGCCGGAAGGAGCACCGCCGGTGTTTTCCCTCTCGGTGCATAACTTCGCCCATATTGGCTATTGTTGCGAAGACCGGTTTCATCCCCCCAATGAATCTCTGCCTTCTCCCTCCTGGCTTTGGCTTCAATGGCCGGATATTCTTCGTCCAGCCATTTCTGCACTGCTTTGGGATTCTGTTCGTAGGCCCGCCGCAAAGGTTTCTGCGGCGTATACCCCCATCGTTTCAGGTATTCCCCTACAGTGCGAATCGGCATATCTATCGAAAATAACCGGTTGATGAGTTGCCCGACAGCCTGTCGTGTCCAAAGAGCAAACGGGAGCTTGAGCTGTTCCGGGCATTTATCCCGAATTGACTTCCGAACTTGATCTTCCTGCTCCCGGCTTAGGGTTCGTTTTTCTCCTTCCTTTCGTCCTCGGGCCTTTATTCGTAGCGTCTTGTTTTCTCCATTCCTGTACTCCCGGCTCCAGTTCCGAACAGTACTGTGACAAACACCTATAGCCTCTGAAATCGCCAGAAGCTTCCAACCTTTCCGACGCAAGCGAATGAACTGATCCCTCAGTTGTTGCTGCGCTTCCCGACAACATTTGCCAACCTCAATTTCGTCCATACCCTTATTCTATCTTTTTCGGGATCACAATGTCCTGCTATTATTGCCGTGTTAATAGAAGGACTTGGTTCTTAGTAAATTAGCCATAGTTCAGAAAGTCACGGGTGAAACCGGACCGGTTTTCGAGGGCAGGTCACTGAAACACAGTAAGAAATAACCATCCCAACACTAAGTACTTTTTTTAAGAGTTACAGCTTCAAAATAAAAATAATAAGTATGGTCGCCTCTTCCGATGTCGCTACCTAAAATATTAAGCACATAATCTTCATTACTTCCGTAACCATCAAGATTATGTCCAGTTCCATCAATAAAAACTTTTTTTATAGTAGGATTATCGTTATCGGCGTCTATATAGCGAACAGTAAAAGTAAACGTATCTTCCATGGTTCCTCGGCCTGTCCATTCAACACC
>CAZPHK010000493.1:0-821 GCA_964586015.1 uncultured Acidobacteriota bacterium
CAGTTGGATTCATCACGCGCCCTGACATAGGAAAGGGTCAGGTTGCCGTTCTGATCTTCCGGGTTAATCACATAAACCGGAATTTCATCCCCCACTTTCATTTCCTTCAAGTCTTCTTCGGGGATGGCTTCGAACTCTTTACCGCTTATGATTCCTTCTGATTTGGTGCCTACACTGACCAGTATTTGCCCTTGGTTGATGCTGGCTATGACACCATTCCGCGTCTCACCCTGTTGTGGGAAATCAATCTGGATCCCTTCCTTTTCCAGCAGGGATGCCATATTGTTATTTTCTGCAGATTCATTCTCGGGCGATGTCCCCCGTTCGTTGACGGTATCATTTTGATCCATACAGTTGATGTACTCCAATACGAAGAAGTTAAAGTGAATTATAAAGGTGAAAACGGATATTGACAACCCTATTAGCTTTAAATAAGGGACCCTTAATGCCGTTCAAAATCCTTTAAAACCACCAGGATTAATGCCGATGGCGTTTTCTTTTCTTACCCCCGCCTTCAGGCACATCCCGCGTCTGGGCTTGTTCCTGTTTTTGGGGAATAGTATCGCCACCCGTTTGGCTCTGGTCCACAGCCGGACCACGCCGGATTTGTGAGGTAAATATGCGGCTGACCACTCCCATACGGATGTCTGCTAACAGGCTTTGGAACATTTCCGTTGCCTGGGATTTATATTGTACAAGCGGGTCGCGCTGGGCATAGGCCTCCAGGCCGATTGAGACGCGCAATGCCTCAACCCGGGTCAAGTAATCGACCCACTGGTCGGAAATAACCCGTAACAGGATGAAGCGGTATAGTTCGGTCT
>CAZPHK010000493.1:831-1797 GCA_964586015.1 uncultured Acidobacteriota bacterium
GGTTCCATTCGATACGGCTATGTACCATCTTCAGCTTTTCCAGGCTCTCTTCCAGGTGGTCGAGCACCTCTTTGGTGATATCCTGGGCGCCCCGGTCACCAATGATCTGGGCTGCCAGAAAATAATAGTTAAGGCGGGTTACCTGGCGTACGCCGCGGCGGTGGGTGCGGGAATCGAATGCCAGGCGGGTGCCCTGGGTCATCAAGGTCAGGATTTGCAACATAACCTGGTCATCCAGTACATCCAGGGGATTGCGGTTAAAATATGCAGCCAGGTCTTGGGCGATCTGGCCTTTTTCTCCCAAGAGGCGCTTCATCTTCTTATCGAAGCTTTCGGTTACGATCCGGTTAAATTCGGCGCTGAATTGCGGCCATTCCATGCCGGCAAATTGCTGCGGGCGTAGTCCGAGGTCTTCATCCAGGCGGCGTTCGTAGGCTGCAATCAGGCGGTTGATGAGGATTCCCTGTAAAACCGTCTCGATCTGCTGGCGGATTTCAACTACCACTTCTTTATCCCCTTCGGGGAGGGCGCGGATTTGGTCGTTCGAAAGGCGCACCGTTTCGCTGAGCTGGCCCAACAATTCCTGCGACCGCAAAGCCTGGCCTTCCTCGCCGCCATCCCGTACATTTTCCATGAAGATGTCCAGAGCCTCACTCCTTTCGCTCAGCTGGTTCTCCAGGGTGTCGGCATTGCGTTCCAGGGTTTCGAGTGTACTGCGCAGGAGGTGCTCTTTTTCGGCCTGCAGTGAGCGTTCGGCAACATCCAGCAAAACCTCCGTTAATTCCCCGGTGGAGAAGGTCTCCTCTTTGATATGTTCCAGGATTTCTTCGGCCATCAGCCGCAATGGAAAAGAAAGTTGGACGATATCCTCATAGCCAAAGCCCGGCTGGATTTCATCCAGGAAAGCCAGCAGCTTCCATGGGCCTTCTTCATCCTTGAGGGCCTGCGGAATGCGTTGTTGCAATT
>CAZPHK010000494.1:0-1781 GCA_964586015.1 uncultured Acidobacteriota bacterium
AGGTTCAGGCGGATTGCCTTGTCACCACCGAAAAAGACTATGTCCGGATTGCCCACAGATTTACATGTTCCATGGATCTTGTGGTGCTTGGAATAGAGAGTGCTTTCGGTGCGGATGAGAACAATTTTAACCTGTTTCTTCAGCGCCGTCTCGAACAGCTGAGAAAATAAGAATTACCTGTTTGTTTTCAATCGGTTAGATCGGCCAAAAGAGGTTCGTTAAAATGGGAAGACCAACCATAAGCGTTGCCGTGATCGCAAAGAACGAAGCGGATCGGATCGGTCGTTTGCTAAAGAGCGTTTCATTTGCCGACGAGGTGATTGTTGTCGATTCCGGGAGCAGTGACGGTACACAAGCCCTCTGTGAGCGGATGGGGGCCAGGGTTGTCTATAACGAATGGCCGGGATATGCGGACCAAAAGAATTTTGCCATGGAGCAGACCACATCCGAGTGGGTTTTCAGCCTTGATGCAGATGAAGAAGTGCCGGCAGCCTTGGCTGAAGAGATCCGCAAGGTGGTCCGATATGCTGCTCCGGAAGTGCATGGTTTTTCGATGCCCAGATTATCCCGCTATCTCGGGCGCTGGATAAAACACGGCGGGTGGTATCCGGATGAAAAGGTCCGCCTTATTCGCAGGCAAAGCGGCAGGTGGCGTGGCGACGGCCTGCACGAAAAGCTTGTGGTTGACGGGAATGTCGAGCGGCTGTCGACACCGATTTTTCACCACGTTTACCGGCGGATTTCAGATCAGGTGAAAACCATCAACAGGTTTTCAGATATCTATGCTGCCCAAAGAGCTTCAGCCGGCAGCGGGTTTGTCCTGGCCGGCGCGGGGCATGCTCTCGGAAAATTTTTAGAATGCTATGTCTGGAAGCTTGGCGTTCTGGACGGGGTTCCAGGATTAATTATTGCAATGAATTCTGCCTGGTATGTGTTTTTGAAGCATGCCAAAGCATGGGAGACGGCTTTAAAAGATAAATAGAATACTGATTAACCCGGGTAATTCGAGACAAACAAGTTGTGTTGATCTAACCACGAAGACCACGAAAGTCACGAAGGAAAATAAAGTTAAAAGGTCTTCGTGTTTCTTCGTGTTCTTCGTGGTAAAAAATGCCATAAGAAACGGATTCCATAATTAAAGAATTAGCTATCCGGAAATTCAGGATTTATTAACGGATTATGTTTGACTTCGAAAAAACAGCTTACAAACTGATCGAAACCGTGTTCCGGTTTATCGGCCTGATACCACGGAAATGGTCTTTCAAGTGCGGCATTTTCCTGGGACATTTATTATTTCTGGCTGACAGAAAGCACCGTGAGATCGTTTTGAGCAATTTATTCCGCGCCTTTGCTCGCGAAAAGAGTCCATATGAGATCAAAATGCTCGCCAAACAGGTTTTCGCAAATGCGCTTCAGATTGTGTTTGACATTGGTTGGTCCCTTCGTCTGGATAAAGAGCAGTTGGAGAAGTATTTTACGATTGAAGGCCGTTCTTATATTCAAAACGCCTATGAGCAGGGCAGGGGGGTATTGGTGCTTACGGCCCATTTCGGGAACTGGGAACTGACGTCGGTTGTCGGTGCCATGCTCGGCTACCCGTTGAGTGTTGTCTATCGACCGCTTGATTTTAAACCCCTGGACCGATTCTTTGTTCATCTGAGAACCCGCTTCGGCGGCAGAGTGATACCCAACAAACGTTCCCTTCTCATTCTGCTGAGAAGTCTGGGGCGCGGCGAATTGTTGGTGCTGCTGATGCATCAAAATGTCGACTGGTATGAAGG
>CAZPHK010000495.1:0-1759 GCA_964586015.1 uncultured Acidobacteriota bacterium
CCTCATTAGTCAACCTGAAGGTAAAACCATCGAACCTCTCTGCTGATGACCTCCATTCTCCGAGGATTTCATCCGGGAGGGCGTCAATTCTATTGGTATCACATCCTGTCCTGATGAAAAAAAACAGGAATGCTATAATAAGTAAATATCTGCATTTCATATGCTTCCGAACTCCTTAGAATCTATACGCATAAGCACTCATCCTTCTCCTGTTACTTTTGCAAAGTTGAACCATAGATCTTCTATTGTCTTGGTTTAAAGACTCGCTGCCATATGGCTTATTTTTGAAGTGCCCTTCAGTTTTGTTTTCTCCGATTCTTGGTCGAACGTTTCGGTAATGACCTGCAAAAAAAACTTCACGATATCCGGATCAAACTGTTTGCCTGACTCGTTCTTAATAACATCCACAGCCTTTAGATGTCCTATGCTGACGCGGTAGGGCCTATCTGAAACGAGTGCATCATAAGCATCTGCAACTGCCAGAATTCGCCCTTCCAAACAGATACTCTTGCCTGCAATACCGTTCGGATATCCGCTCCCATCAAAACGTTCATGATGCTGAAGGACCATGGGTATTATTTCCCTATATGCTGCAATGGGCTCTAAAATACGTGCACCAATTCGGCAATGGCCCTGTATTACCTGGCGTTCGACTTCTGTAAGGGCACCCGCTTTGTCCAGGATATCATGCGGAATCCCGATCTTCCCTATATCATGTAGTAAAGCCCCTTGATGAAATTCCTTTATTTTGTCTGTGGAAAGCCCCATTGCACGACCGATCTTTAATGCAGTCTCTGTCACGCGTTCCGAGTGACCGGCTGTCCAAGGCGATTTCGCGTCAACCGTTCGCGCCAGAGCCGTCAGTGTCCCCCAGTTCAGTGAATCCAGCTCGCTGAGCAATCGGGCGTTTGATAAGGCAACGGCCAGTTGATCTGCAACCTGCCGAATCTGCCTCATGTCTTCTTCTTCAAATTTTTCTCTCTCTCGACTTCCCCCTAATATCATACCGGCCAAGGATTGATTTAAAAAGAAAGGGAATCCTACAAAATATTTAACGCCCCTGGCAGCGAATGGGCCCAAGCACCCCGAAAGGTTTCCGATCGCTCCCATTCCTACGGTCTCACCATCTTTTGAAAATCGCTTAATATCATCAGGTGTAAATGTGAGGTTTTCGACCAATTGAGTCCCGCCCAGGCCAACCAATTTCACTCGACCGGTTTTTACATCTCCGCCATTAAATATTAGTACGCCAACCAGATCGTATCCGAAGCATTCATGTATTCGGCTGACGACTGTGTCAACAATGTCTCTCGAATCTAAAGATGAAAGAATAGAGCGTTGAATCTCAGAAATTGTGGTCAACGCGTTAAATTGCCTGCCTAGTTGTTTCGCCATGGAATTGAAAGAACTACTGACTTCTTCGAATTCGTCACCACTGCTGACCTCGACCTTTGTGATGAAGTCCTTTTTAGCAATGCGTTTCGTCCCTTCTTTCAGTTTCTTAAGGGATTCAATTGTTTTCCGAATCAACACCGCACTAAGCAACAAGACCACCCAGAGTGATAAGAGAATCGCCAAGGGATATATTTTTTTGAAATATATGATCGTTTCGAAAACGTGATCTTCGGACGAACTCATAACAACCGTCAGCTTTGGGTAGAGCCAGTTATAATGAGTTAAAACGTTCCAGAAGGCAGCTTGATATGTATGGTTTTCATCCTCCCATTCAAATTTCGAAAAAGAAGACCTTTTCTGACTA
>CAZPHK010000496.1:0-1755 GCA_964586015.1 uncultured Acidobacteriota bacterium
AATCTTATCTTTGGTCAGGGTTCCCGGATTGGCCTCTATTGTCCATTCAGTTTCCGGACCACAGGAGATCCGGTTTCTGATGCCGTCACAAAGATTGCATAGCTGCGTTGCAGAGAGGATTGTCGGCGTACCGCCGCCGATATATATGGTATTTCCAATAATATTCCCGGAAGTCAGAAAATCATCCAACTCTACAAACAGGCATTGCAGGAAGGCATCTGCCACAGATCGATCATATACCGTGGAATAAGCTGCACAATAGGTGCATTTTTGTGCACAAAAGGGAATATGAACATAAAGATGTTCTGCAACAGGACTGTTCAAGCTATCGAACCTCTACTTTGACCTGGTTCGATATCGGGCTTCTCCGGTTTTTCCCATCCCAGCACCGCACTGCGAAATAATACATGCCTGCCTTCAGGCCGGATGCCTCAAATTCCTGAGACTTTCCGGGCTTGCCCACCGGCTCCCCCTGCAGGTGTTCAGCGGCCCACCAGTTGGCGTATTCATCCGGATTGAATTCGTATTTCCGCTGGGTCCTGTCCCAGTTCAGATTCGGGACCATCTTGATCGGAGAATACCGGGCCTGAAACTTGGCAGCGCCGGCAGGGCTCGTCCAGCTGAGCTTCACCTTACCACCGCCGAGTACATCGACCTTCAGGTCTTTGATGGCTGCCGGCGGCTCTCCAGCACGTTCTTTTCTCTGGTGGATCTGATAATACAGCAGCGACTGACACCCCGGATGATCCAGATACGTGAATCCGTCCTCGTTCAGCCCGGACGCGAACGCCGCTTTGAGAACCCGCTCAGCAAGGTTGGAGTCATATTCCTCTCCGTTTTCAAGAAGCGGAAGCACCACGGAAAATTCAGCCTCTCCGATAAAGCCCCATCCCCTCTTATGCCCCCGCGGATAGCCGGCAACATTGTACTGGTACGGGCAGTAAAGCCCTTTTTCGTCCTCGATAAAGCACTCACGCCCCATCAGCCATCGGATCCCTTCGCATATGTCACCGTAACGTTCTCCGGTCGGGTCGTCCCATGCAAACTGTCTTCTTGCGTTCCAGAATGAATCATGGATAATATATCCCATCATCAGCGAAGGCTTAATGTTAATCTCCGGTTCGGGCGGAATCTTGTCCCACAGCGTCCCGCCATGCCCGAAAACACCCCTGTACCAGTCCATGGGCCACTTTTTCCCGCTGAGGATAGTCTTCAGATGCACCTTCAAACCGTCACGGAAATTTTCCTCTCGGGTCATGTCGTAGCCTCCGGCCAGCAAATACACACCCCAGCCCAGAAACCGGGTCCATCCATACATGCGCGGGCTGGCGCAGTCCGCCCGGAATTTTCGTATATACGCGAGAACCGCATCGCCGATCCGCTGGTCGCCCGTGCAGTAGTAGTATATAGGGATCCCGTACCAGTGGCGGTGCTCCTCCTCATAATTAATCTTCCGGCCGATGCCGTGTTTTCGTCCGAAATCGCTCTTCCCCTCGCCGTGCTGAATGCTCCAGTCCACGTTGTAGTTAAACCGGTCCTCTGCATAGAGGAAGTAGGCGCCCGCCCGTTCGATATTGTCGTCGCGCAGGAAGTTCACGAAACTCACGCGGGCAAAATCATGCTGGTTGCGGAATCCGCCCCTTCCCCAGTACCATGACCGCCAGACAGTCATCCGTCGCGCCCGTCCTGCCTGCCTGTTCTTCCAGCCCTTTTCCGAACACAACTTCTCCTCTTCCGATCTCGACACAAAATGGT
>CAZPHK010000497.1:0-1750 GCA_964586015.1 uncultured Acidobacteriota bacterium
TGTCCCTTGGAAATGATAATATCAGCCGAGTGGTAAAGCTGCTGTAGTTCTGCGGAGCACTGCGAGAGGATAGTAGCCGGGGCATCCGAACCACTAGAAACAACCCTCGCTATTCTGTCCATGCCAACAGCCAGGGCATCATCCATTGTGACATCGTTTATCACCGGACTATCTCTGACCACGAAGCAAATGTCGAGTTTCCTGACACGGTTAATCTCTTCAATGAACAGGCGGTCGAATACGATTTCACCGGCATTGTCTCCAAGATACAGAATTCGCTGGCAGGTGTTAAGGCTACTCCAAAACTGGTCGTATTCATTGATTGCCAGAGGGAGAGGGCATGCGGCCTCTTTGATAATACTTTCAATGCTGCCATACTCGAATTTGGGCCCCAGATCAATGGAGTTCCCGGCAATGGCCAGCTTGCACGCAATAAACAGCCTGTCTGCCGAATCTTGTACCAGTTTTTGCAGGCGCGGGTAAATCGCAAGCACAGCGCGGTTGGCTTCAACCTTTGATTGATGGAAAGGATCATTCTTACCGGTAATCTCGCCGATTCTTCGGTAGGCTTGCTGGGCTATTTCTGGTGGCTTTAAATCCAGGGGCAGTTCCGGAATCATCCCGGCTACGGCATTCACCACCCGTCGTTGAACTGTTTCGTCGTCAGTTGCCGCTCTCGCCGCTCTAAGCGCCTGGTTCAACAGACACGGCAAACAATCAAGATAGGTTTTCAAGCTTTTCCACTCCCTTTCACATCACTCCTGTTTTGCCTGAGCTTCTCAATACGCTCGATGAGGCCGTCCGCCTTTTGTTTCAGTGAACCAACCGTAATTGCTAGCTCTGCCTGCGACACAGGAGCAGGTTCAATAATCGCCCCCTGCGGGCAGACGTCAAGGCAAATACCACAGCGATTGCATCTTTTCTGATCAATCCATGCTTTTCCGAATTGAACCGAGACCGCTTCTTGCGGACAATTTTCGATACAGAGCCCGCAGCCGACACATAAATCTTTCCTTACCTGTAACACAATGTTATCCCCCTGACCAGTTTTTACTCATCAAAGTCAAAAGGGACCAGGTAAACGCAATTGCCTTCCTTGCGTCCCTTCACGAGTTCGCAATGCCTCAATGTAGCCAGATTTGTTTGTAGTTCCATCTCTTTTATATTGAAATTTGCCATAATTTCCTCTCTGGTTACCTTTCCTTTTGCTTTAACGAACTCGTAGATTTTCTGCTGCAGCTCCGTTAGACCCTCGGTTCCCTCCAACCCAGCGCTCTCCCTCGACCGCGTGGCAGAATAGACTGCCCAAGGATCACAGGCTTTTGCCGGATATCTGATATCGATGTAGCAGTCCTCACACAGCGCCTCCCCAAGATGCTGATAGCTGTTCTCCGCAGGGACTTCACGACCACAGCGATTGCACTTCACTATCATTTTTTGCCAGCCACTATTATGGTAAAACCGGCGTCAGGGAAATAGCCTTCTTTCGGCTCTTCAACATGTTGCACGTCTTCTGGTTTCTGGAAGAGTGTCGAAATTATTTTCTCAGTAACGAAACCCGTCTGCGCCAGGAGCTTGACAACCTCGTCACAACTGTAAAAGGTAGCGTACCGATAGAAATGATGTCCTTCTGCCTTCTTTTTTAAATAGAACTGACCCCAGGGACTTTCCTTCAAGACCAGTCCCAACACTATCTTGCCGTCCGGTGTCAGGATATGGTTGGCTTCCTTTAAAACAGCCAGCGGTGATT
>CAZPHK010000498.1:0-1750 GCA_964586015.1 uncultured Acidobacteriota bacterium
GAGACACCTTACCCCTGTTATATTAGTGTAGAGGGTAGGGATGAAAAAGAAGATGGAAAGAAAAGCAATGGTTATGGAGGAAGCCGGGGTGGTGACCCCGACGATGAGTGGAGGCGAGCGTAGCGAGCCGGAACGAAGAGGAGGGGGAGCCGCCCCGGCTTTGGCGCCGGCCGCTACCGATCCTGAGGTCAACAGCAAAGGTATTCGCCGCCGATTCAGCGCCGCATACAAGCGACGGATTTTGCAGGAAGCTGACAAATGTGACTCCGGGGAACTTGGTGCCCTACTCCGCCGTGAAGGCCTGTATTATTCCAATCTGACCACATGGCGTAGACAGCGTGAATCCGGTGAACTCTCCGGCCTTCAACCCAAGAAGCGCGGGAAAAAACCAAATCCGGACAGACCGCTTATCCAGGAAAATGAAAGGCTGCGTCGAGAAAACATGCGCCTTGAAAAACGACTGCGCCAAGCGGAAACGATTATAGACGTCCAAAAAAAACTCTGCGATTTGTTGGGACTGACGGTTCCTCCGATCGAGCAGAACGAGAACGACGAATAGCGGCCTGCAAAGAAATGAGTACGGATGTAGGAACCGCTGCAGCCTGTCGGTCGCTGAGTGTCGCCAGGCCGACGTTTTATCGTAGGCTTGGAGGTAAAGCCTACAAGGAACCTGCAGCTCGCCCCACACCGCCAAGGGCTTTGAGTAAACCGGAGAGGCAAGAAGTGCTGGATAGCTTGCATACGAAACGATTTATCGATAAAGCGCCAACCGAGGTTTATGCCACTCTGCTGGATGAAGGAACATACTTATGTTCGTTGAGGACCATGTATCGAATTTTAGCTGAAGCAGGCGAGGTTCGGGAACGTCGCAATCAGGCACGTCATCCCAAGTATCAGCCCCCAGAGCTGCTGGCTACGGCGCCCAAGCAGGTTTGGTCGTGGGATATAACGAAGCTGCGGGGGCCAGTAAAATGGTCCTATTATTATCTGTACGTGATACTCGATATATTCAGCCGGTATGTTGTCGGCTGGATGATTGCGTATCGCGAAAGCGCTGCTCTCGCAAAGCGTTTGATTGCAGAAACGTGCGAGAAGGAAAACATACAGCCTGGCCAATTAAAGCTTCATGCCGACCGGGGATCTTCGATGAAATCAAAGACTGTGGCTTTTCTGCTCGCGGATCTCGGGGTTACGAAGAGTCACAGCCGACCCTATGTTTCTGACGATAATCCTTATTCAGAATCGCAGTTTAAAACGTTGAAATATCGTCCGGATTTTCCGGCTCGTTTTGGATCAATCCAAGATGCGCGTTCTTTTTGCCAGGAGTTCTTTCCCTGGTACAACCAGGAGCACCGGCACAGTGGAATCGGGTTGATGACGCCGGCTATTGTCCACTATGGGATGGAGGAACAGGTAAGCAATCAGCGTCAGGCAGTTCTTGCCTCAGCTTTCGATGCTCATCCGGAACGTTTTGTTCGTGGGCTACCGAAGCCGCCGTCATTGCCGGATGCGGCATGGATTAACAAACCAAAGGTCGAATCTATGACAGTTGCAGTTGCTGATAATCAACCAATTCCTGTGGTTTCGGAAATGATGACTGAGGAGGAGATTTTTTCCCCCAGACTGGCAATACAACTGTGTGGAAACGACACTAAATTCGGATCAGAGGTGTCTCAGCGGCGTTGACAATTTCCGGGCCGCTGGCCGCAACCAAAGTTTTGGTAAGCTGATGAAGCGGCCGCGCGCTTTC
>CAZPHK010000499.1:0-1722 GCA_964586015.1 uncultured Acidobacteriota bacterium
TGCAGCAACTCGGCCATAAGGAAATTCAAGACGTCCGCATCGGAAAATATATCGAGATGGATATTGATGCGGTAACGCGCGAAGAAGCCGAAAAGAAAGCTCTCGAAATTTCGGATAAAATGCTCGCGAATCCCGTGATTGAATCCTTCCGCGTGGAGCCGTAGATGGTTTTCGCGGTGATTACATTTCCCGGTTCCAACTGCGACCGGGATTGCGTTTGGGCACTTGATGCTCTTTTAGGCTATACGGTGCGAGAAGTTTTTCATCGCGACGACTCGTTGGATGGGGTGGATGCGGTCGTGCTGCCGGGAGGATTTTCCTATGGAGATTACCTGCGTGTGGGTGCGTTGGCTCGCTTTTCGCCGATGATGGAAGACGTGACCGCCTTTGCTAAAAGCGGCGGCATTGTCCTGGGAATTTGCAACGGCTTTCAGATTCTCTGCGAAGCGGGACTGCTGCCCGGCGCACTGGTGCGAAATCGCTCGTTGAAATTCGTTTGTCGTGACGTAGTTCTGAGTATCGAGAATCCTTCGACCGTTTTCACGACAAGTTATACAAGCGATCAGGAGATTCGTCTGCCGATTGCTCATAGTGACGGTCAGTATTTTGCGGATACGAAAACACTGGACACACTCGAACGTGAAAACCGAATCGTCTTTCGTTATCGCGGTCCGATAAGACCAGATGCTCCCGATGGAAATCCGAACGGTTCCGCTCGCGCGATTGCAGGCATTATTAATGAGCAGGGCAATGTGCTCGGGATGATGCCGCATCCCGAAAGAGCATGCGAGGCTCATTTCGGACGAACCGATGGTATCGGTGTTTTTGCCTCCATCTCTGAATCCATTTCGATTCATAAAATGATTCCAGTATAAATCCATTGTCAATAAAAGGTGAACCAACCGATGCATCTCGGCGCACCTGAAATTATTTTAATTGTCATTGTCATTCTTCTTCTTTTTGGAGGGAAGAAGCTGCCGGAACTTGCCCGCGGAATCGGAAAAGGACTGACGGAATTCCGCAAGGCAACCAATGACATCAAACAGGAAATCCAGTCAACAGTTGATGCAGCCACCGCTCCTCCGCCGAAAGAGACGAAACCCGAAACTCCGACTCCGCCACCCTCGGAAACCTCTTCTTCCAAGGACAAGGAATCAAAAGAATCTACAAAACCTGGTGAAGAGTAGCAGCAGCTAACAACAATTGTTCCGGTAGTGCTGCACGGCAGAGCGCCTTCGGTATAACCTCCATCCATCACTTCACAGTTAACCATTCCTTAAAAGAAATCTACGTCATATGCAACTTGTTTCTATAGATTTATCAGGTTTTAAGTCTTTCCCAAAGGGAACGAAACTTACATTCAGTCAAGGTGTTACGGCTGTTGTCGGACCGAATGGCTGCGGCAAAACGAATATTGTTGATGCGGTGCGCTGGGCGTTAGGTGAACAAAAAACATCCATCCTGCGTTCCGACCGAATGGAAAACGTCATCTTTAATGGAACGGTAGCGCGCAAACCTGTCGGTATGGCGGAGGTCGCTTTGGTCATTGATAATAGCGACGGTGCTTTGCCGACTCCATATTCCAATGTGGAAATTAAACGTCGCCTGTATCGTGACGGCGGCAGCGAATATTATCTGAACGGTATCGCGTCTCGTCTGAAAGATGTCGTGGATTTGATTCAGGATACCGGACTCGGCCCGGACAGCTATAGTATTCTCGAA
>CAZPHK010000500.1:0-1694 GCA_964586015.1 uncultured Acidobacteriota bacterium
CTGATCTTTATTGTATCAATGGACTAACGGGAATGATGATTTGAAAAATAATGCGTGTGATTTTGATTTGAGCAAGGGGAAGGTGACCCGGCTGCGCCAAAATCTACTGCAGTGGTATGATCTTAACCGGCGAGACCTTCCATGGCGCAGGACCACCGATCCCTATCGAATATGGGTCTCTGAGGTCATGCTGCAACAGACCCAGGTGGATACGGTTATTCCTTATTATGACAGATTTTTGAAATTGTTTCCGGACTTGAAGACTCTGGCCGATGCAGACCTGAACGACGTCCTGAAAGCCTGGGAGGGGCTGGGGTATTATGCCCGGGCCAGAAACCTGAAGCAGGCGGCGGCTGTTGTATTAACCGAACACCAGGGCCGCGTGCCGGAAAATGAAGATGAATTCCGTGCCCTGCCCGGGGTCGGCGACTATATCGGAGCGGCGGTACTCAGTATCGCTTTTCGAAAACCGTTTGCTGTGGTTGACGGAAATGTGAAACGGGTTTTGGCCCGGCTGTTATTGATCGATGAACCGGTGAATAATGCGAAAAGCCATAAAGCATTTTCAGCTGCTGCGGATTGTCTCCTGGCGCGCCGTGAGCCACATCTGTTCAACCAGGCGATGATGGAGCTGGGTGCGCTGGTTTGTCGACCAAAGAATCCCACCTGCGGACCGTGTCCGTTACAGCGGTTTTGCAGGGCGTACGGTGAAAAGCAGATCGACAGTTTTCCCCGGCGGATTCAGAACGCAAAAGTACCCCTTTACCCTATCGCTGCCGGTGTGGTCTGTAAAAAGAACCGGTTTCTGATTACCCGCAGAAAGCCCAAGGGGCTCCTCGGCGGTCTGTGGGAGTTTCCCGGCGGAAAAATCCTGAAAGGTGAAACGTCTGAGGCGGCCTGCCTGAGAGAAATTCGTGAAGAAGTGAATCTGGATGTTGAGGTGACGGAACATTTGACCACGGTAAAACATGCCTACACTCATTTTAAGATCATTATGGATGTGTTTGTCTGTCGTTACGTCAAGGGCCGCATCAGGCTCAACGGGCCGGATGATTTTCGCTGGATCAGCATTGGACAGACCGATGCATACCCCTTTCCCAAAGCGACCCTGAAGGTGCTCCCGCATTTGAGAAAAAAAAACAAAAAACTGATTAATGCTTGAATCCTCCTTGTTATGCCTCTTGCGGCTTTGGTCATCGTGTTTGCCATTCCACGGCTTGACAGGGGAATCCAGGCCCGGGTTTCAATTAGTGGTATCGATTATTCTGATCCGCCAATTGATCAATCAATATGAAAGCCAATATGGAAATTGCAGGAGTTTAGAGTATATGCGCCGCGGCTTAGCCTTTGCTTCTATTATTTTATTGGGCCGTGCTGTGGTCCTTCGATTCCTCGGGGGTGACAAAAGAGGCTGGTATAGTACCCCTTATATAAACAGGAGGAGGCTGACGGCCATGACGACTGATAAAGACCTGCTTTTCCGGCGAGGGACTGTAGAGGAATTCCCCTCGTGAGTCAAGAATACAGTAACCCCAACATATGTGGCAATTTTTATCAGAATTGTCCTCTTTTCTAAAGTTGACATGCCTGGCTTGATGGTGTTTGTTATTACACATGAAATTCATTGCTGACCTTCATCTCCACTCCCACTTTTCCAGGGCCACTTCCAAGAGCTTAGATCCTGAACACCTTGC
>CAZPHK010000501.1:0-1687 GCA_964586015.1 uncultured Acidobacteriota bacterium
TCCAAATGCCTATAAAACCTGATATTACTTATTCTTTTGTATCCTGTATCTTTGCCAAAATAGTTATTCTACCTATATTATACCGCTCAGAAGTGTCAGAAGTGAGATGAAAAAAACAGAATACTGGCAAGATTTTTCATCTCACCGACGGCGAAGTGCGCGGGTATTATCTAAAACAGTCATTCACTGCGAGCAATCGGGGGGTTGGTTTTCTTATGGGAATCGGTAAATGCAATTCGAACACAGCCGGGGAATTATTGGGGAGGCGAGCATGGTCTTTTCACTTTTTTTGCATTTTTCATATCTCACTTTGCTGTTTTTGCCGGTAAATTAAGAGAAAGTAACTAAAATAGCATGGATTTGATATGGATCAGGATAAGCGTACTTTGGAATTTCTGAAGCTATTTGTGCGGCATCAACAGGAAATATACGCCTATATTCTCACATTGGTGCCTCATGTGCACGACGCGGATGACCTGTTCCAGGATGGGATGACCGTGATGTGGCAGAAGTTCGATCAGTTCCAGCCAGGCACGAACTTTGCGGCTTGGGGCGTCCAAATCTTGCGCTTTCAGATTCTGGATTACCGCCGAAACCTGGCCCGTAATAAGCAAGTTTTAATGGATGATTCGTTGTTTGAGGCGCTGATGGACCACTTGCCCACTATTCAGGACGAAGCAGCCTCGCGTATAGAAGCCCTGCGCAAATGTCTGGCCCTTTTGGATGATCGGGCCAAACGGATCATCAAGATGCGCTACGAGCGCAACATCTCGGTGGAGAAAATAGGCTTGTACCTGAAGCTATCGCGCCGTCACGTCTATCATGTTCTCGGCCAAATCAACCATGTGCTGCTTAGATGTATGCGAAGGACATTAGCCGAAAGGAGCCGTCCGATATGAGTAGACCGCTTTTCCCGGAGATAGATGAGCTATTGCAGCGTTTGCTGGACGATCAGATCCAGCCTGAAGAGATGGAGCGTCTTCAGAAGGCAATACGTGAGGACCCCCGAGTGCGGGATTACTATATTGACAGCATGTTGGTCTGTGCCATGATCCGGCGTTCCAGTCATGTGACCGGGGAATTGTCTGAGTCGGATCTGATTCAGGCGCTCTCGGGCGGCGGAAGTCAGGGTGGTTCCAGACGCATTGTGCGACACATATATTCGATTGCAGCGATCCTGGTACTTGGAGCCATGGTTCTTGCGTTTCTAAGTTTATTCCGGCATAGAGATCAGGGTCCGTCGATTGGCACGCTGGCCGGTATTTATGAGGCTCAATGGCGAATGGCTCATCCGCATCCGGGTGGACCACTGTACGCAGGTCCTTATGATTTGCGCGAGGGTGTGGCGAAGATGGAACTGGGCGATGGGACGAGTCTCCTGCTTGAAGCGCCTTGCCGGGTCGAACTGATGAGCGTTGATGAAATGAACCTGAGAAGCGGCAGACTTACCGTTTTGGTGTCTTCGCAGACAAAGGGATTTCGAGTGCGAACACCCACGGCCCTAATCACGGACCTGGGCACGGAATTTGGGGTCATCGCGCATCCCGACGGGAGCACCGAGGCTCATGTTCTGAAAGGTCGTATCAGCGTAGCTCTCGATTTGAACAAATCGGGCCGGCCGACGTCACTCGTTGTGAATGAGGGGCAGGCCATGGCAGTTGACGCAACCGGACGGACTATTCGAGGC
>CAZPHK010000502.1:0-1669 GCA_964586015.1 uncultured Acidobacteriota bacterium
ATGTTTTTATCATCGACCGTAGCTTGTGGAACATCAAATTGCGCTTTTATTTTTCCAAGCGCTTCTTCCGCCACATCCGGACTCTTGCCGAGCACGGCAACCATGTCACCGTCCCGAACCAGCCGAATATCTTTCATCTGTTCAACTGCGGAAGTATCAAGACTGGTTAGCTTTGCACCATGGGCCGGAGGCCTTAAAATTTTTGCATAAAGCATATCGGGAAACTGGATATCACCGGAATACTTTGCTTTGCCCTGCACTTTCTCCAAAGCGTCCCGGCGTGAAAAAGGCTTGCCCATGACTTTGAACTCAGAAGGATTTTTCAAGATGCCTTTTTCTTTGACTTGCCTTGTGATGGTTTTACCTTCGGCCAGTTGTGCATAAGTAACTTGTTTCGTTTTTTGGTTCTTGTCGAATATTACGCCGTTCCGGACGGCCAAATTGTCGGCAGGTGTCCCAAGTTGCTCGGAGGCCAGCTCTATCAGGACGGCTTTTGCCCGTGCTCCAGCAGCTCTAAGCGGAGGACCGAAGAAGCGTGTGCTCATAGAGCCGAAAGTGCCCATGTCCCATGGGCAAAGGGCAGTATCGCCCATTATCATATCAACCGATTCGGCCGTTACATCAAGCTCTTCAGCCAGCATCTGTGCCAGGGAGGTTATTACGCCCTGGCCGAGTTCGACCTTTCCGGTAAAACAGGTGACCCGGCCATCACCACCAATTCTCAAATAAGCATTGAAGTCTTCAGGATACCCTCTCCCACGCCTTTGAGCTTCTAATACGGAAAGGTCTCCTATACAGAACAGGATTATGATCCCGCCGCCGAGAGACTTGATGAACTCCCGGCGTGTAAGATTGGGATCGGTGATTATATCACTGAAATCGAGCTGAATATATTCATTTTCTTTCATCTTTGACCAGCACCTTTCATTTGTTCGGCGGCAGACTGTATAGCCTTTATGATGCGAGTATGCGCCCCGCATCGGCACAGGTTATTCTCCAACGATTTCTTCCTGGGTGGGTTGAGGATTTCTCAACAACAGACTATAAGCAGCAAGAATCATCCCTGATGTGCAGAAACCGCATTGCAGGGCATCGTACTTCATAAACGCTTCCTGAATTGGATGAAGTTTGCCATTGTTTGCCAGGCCTTCAATATTAAGAACTTCTTTTCCTTTAATGCTCTTGACAGGAAGCACACATGAACGAACGGATCTGTCGTCAACTATAACTGTACAAGCTCCACAATAGGCCTTTCCACAGCCATATTTCGTCCCCGTCATACCCAGATCCGTACGTAAGACCCATAAAAGAGTACGTTCGCCGTCTGTGTTTATGCTCACTGGTTTATTGTTAAGTTTAAAAGAAATGGTTTCGTTCATTTCGGGGCCCTTATCTGCTTAGATTCCTAATTTATTTTTAACATAAACATTTTGGCTTATAATTGTCCGAACAATTTTTCCAGTTTATCCACATATACAGCAAGACCCGCCTGCTGAATGATCAGACCAACTTCGTTTTTCCCGGCATGGCCATGGGCCTGATGGGTAAATCCGTGTTCCATGTCAAATTATCTGGCACGAGCTGTTCCTCGGAATTCATCGCTTCGGTCCAGGATATTTCTTTTCCGGTATAGGCGGCCATGCGTCCCATGATTGCCATGAGCGTGCTG
>CAZPHK010000503.1:0-1659 GCA_964586015.1 uncultured Acidobacteriota bacterium
CAGAACCGCACAGGCCCAGGAGGAAACCATGGCGGTCCTGGTTCAGCAGCTGGCCGGCGACGCCTATGGCGCCTTTTTCTATCCGACGCTTTCCGGGGTGGCTCAGTCCTATAATTTCTATCCCTTTTCAAAGATGAAGCCCGAGGAAGGAATTGCCATTATCGCGATGGGACTGGGGAAAACGGTCGTGGATGGTGAACGGGCGGTACGGTTTTCTCCCAAGTACCCGGATATTTTGCCGCAATTTTCCTCGGTGGATGATATGCTGGCGAACACCCAACGGTATTTTTACGCCTTGAGAATTCACGATTATCCCCAAACGTTGAATTTTCAAAAGGATTCCAATCAGGAAAGAAGGGAGGTTGCGGACGCAGCGAAGGAATTTCCGGTACAGGCGGTTGCCGGCACCTATATTGCCGAGGAACACCGGGTCAGAGATTCCGGCTATATTCCGGGACCCAAGGTGATTACCTTTGCACCGATACTCAAATACAATAGTTTTCCCCTGGCGCCGCTGCTTCTGGATTTATTGGAAATCAGCCGCAAGAGTATGGGGTGCCCGGTGGAGCTTGAATTTTCTGTAAACTTGAATTTAAAAAAGGAGCAAAAAAACGAGTTCTTTTTTCTACAGATGCGACCGATGGTCGCCGGTGAAGACCGGCTGGAGGTTCACATCGGACCCGATGACATCCGGCAGGCTTTCTGTCGCTCCAACCAGGCAATGGGAAACGGCCGGCGCAAAGATATCCGCGACATGATCTATGTGAAGTCAGATGTGTTTGATAAAAATGCCACGGTGCAGATTGCGGAAGAAATTGATCAGATCAACGCCGGACTGCAAGCTGAAAAACATCCGTATTTACTGGTGGGGCCGGGACGATGGGGGTCTGCCGACCGCTGGCTTGGAATTCCGGTTCGCTGGAGAAACGTATCCGGCGTGGCTGCCATTGTTGAATTGCAGCATGAGAACCTGAAAGCGGACCCTTCCCAGGGGTCCCATTTTTTCCAAAACATTACCGCGCTGGGCATCCACTATATCACCATTTTCGAACACAGCGGCGGTTATTTTGATTGGGACTGGGTTCATACCCTTCCGGTTGTCGAAGAGACAACCTATGTGCGGCATGTCAGACTGGAACACCCGATGGTTCTGAAACTGGACGGCAGAACGTCGCGATGCGTCATCCTCAAACCCTGAACAGGAGGTTTTTATGTCGGAAATATTACAGTTGATCAAGAGTAGAGACCCTGGTGAGCACGAATTCCATCAGGCCGTGGAAGAGGTGATTGAAACGGTCCAGCCGGCTTTGGATCGCAACCCCCACTATCGGCAGCATGCGATCCTGGAAAGGATTACCGAACCCGAACGGGTCATTATGTTTCGGGTTCCCTGGATGGATGACCAGGGTCAGATCCATGTCAACCGCGGGTATCGCATCGAAATGAACAGCGCTATCGGCCCCTATAAAGGCGGGTTGCGGTTTCACCCGTCGGTAACCCTGAGCATCCTAAAATTTCTGGCGTTTGAACAAACCTTCAAAAATGCCTTAACGACGCTATCCATGGGCGGAGGAAAGGGGGGATCGGATTTTGATCCCAAGGGAAAATCCGACAATGAGGTGATGCGGTTCTGCCAGAGTTTCATGGCTGAACTTTTCC
>CAZPHK010000504.1:0-1657 GCA_964586015.1 uncultured Acidobacteriota bacterium
TCAGAGCAGCCTTCCAGGATTTTTTATTTTTAATGGAGTTTCATTCAGAAATTATCTCCTTCCCACGATGTTGTTGCCCAATATTAGTCTCGTACCGGCACAAGGAAAAACGCTTCCGAAAGAGAGCCTACAGCTCTCGCGGAAGCGTTTTTCCTCCCGCATCAAACAGGGTAATGTTACGGTCATAACCTTTCCGTGTTTTTCACGAACAATGAGCGATGCTGACAATCTGCTATTCATGCTGTTCCACAATTTACTTTTACGGAATGAAGGGAAACGGCGGCGTGCATACTTTGGGACGACACTTGTTGTGCAGTAGGCAAATCGCAGTCCGCCTGATCCCATTACTCTCATACATTCACCTGTTGTTCCGAAATCGCGAAAGATTAAACCATCCATAAACCAATGCCGGTGCTTATTGATCCGGTTGAAATTCGATCTTCTATATCTTCACTTTCACTTTTTTCTCACGGCACTCTTCGATGAGTCCGACCTGGTACTCCCGACCCGATAAAAGTATCGCTCTCATCCGTACCACCATTTTCCGTGCTACCGCGACAATGGCCTTTTTCTTGCTTCCCGAGTTTCTCCATACACGCAGATATTTCTGCCTCAACACCGGATCGACACGTATCGCCATCCAAGCGCATTGTATCAGCGTCGCCCGCACGACTCCGCGGCTTTGTCCTGTAATCGATCCGCGGAACTGTTCATCACCCGTGGAAAACTCACAACTGGTTAACCCAGAATAGCTCGCTACTCTGCCGGCATTGGCAAAACGGCTCCAGTCCTCGCCCCACTCAAGCACCATGCGGATCGCCGACATCTCGCCAACACCGGACATACTTGAAAGAATCTCTACCGCATGACGATAGCGAGGCTTCCTGCTGATCTTCAGTAATGCCCTGCGTAATTCACGGCGTTGCCGCAGTAACAGATCCAGATGCTCAAAATGGAGCCGCAGGCTCTCGCCAATCGGCCCTTCGTCCTGACTTAACTTGCGGGCGGCCTGCCAGTCGGAAACGAACCAGCGCTCGGAAGTGTTCTTTCCGTTAAGATCGTAAAAGTCAAAGAAGCGTCGTATTCGGTTCTTTTCTCTCGTTATATCTTTCTGTACCTGCTCCAGTGTCCGTGAATGCAGCCGGTCCAGCAGTCGTTCCTTATCGGGGACTTCACAGGTTTTATAATCGCCGTTTTCCAGGTTCCGGGCCAATCGGGCCGCATCACGTTTATCGCATTTCTTCTTGTCGATTTTCTCTACCGTGACGCTGGTCGGTGGGGTCACGATGCAGGTTATCCCTTCCCCCGAAAGATAATCATGAAGGCCGAATCCGCAGAAGCCCGCTTCATAGATGGCAATAATCGTGCACTCGGGATAGTTATTCCTGAAATAGTTCCCCAGCACTTCATAATCCGCCGGGATGGTTAACTGTGCCACCATCATACCCTCACTTCGAACATTCAGAGAGTACTTACGCTTTGAAACATCGATTCCAACATAGACCTGCTTGCCTTTGACTTTGTATTGTTGCATTTTCTTCATGAGCTGCCTCCCGTTAATAAAGGTGGATAAAAAACTGCTTAAATATACCTTGGAAGGTAGCTCTTTTTTCCAGCACAACTGCTTCATCTAGAAAACATTGATAACATAGTAACT
>CAZPHK010000505.1:0-1646 GCA_964586015.1 uncultured Acidobacteriota bacterium
AGGGAGAATTTGGCATTGGCATGATGAGCTTCTGGATCGTCGGCGAGGAACTGACAATTTCATCTGCAGGTATTGACGGCAAAACATACGAAATGCGCATGGCCAAGGGGGATCCCAGCTACCGGGTTTTGCAGAAAAAAACGCTTTTTGCGGAAAAAGGAACGGATTTGAAGATCAAGCCGCTGCTGCCCGGTATTCGCCATTTGAGCGGTGAAAAGATCCAATGGTACCTCGCCTCGGAGTTGCGGGACCGTATCCGGAACTCCGGGGTCCGGATACGGGTAGTCGACCGCCAGGCGCGAAAAGAGTACAATGTTGAGCCGCGCCAATTCACGGGACGGCTGCTGCACCAACTGCCGGAGTCCAATTGCGAATACGGTGACGTCTACCTGGAACTCTACCTGGCCGATCCTGAAGCGGAAAACCGCGTCGGTCTTTATCGCTCGGGAACGCGCATACTGGAGAACATCCTGAGTCTTGAATCCTTTCAGCGCAAACCCTGGAACGAAGGTTACCTTCAGGGAATCGTGGACGCACCGTTTCTTAATTTGACTCCCGGAACGCGCAGCGCAATTATTCGCGACGATATCTTTGTCGCGCTGTGCCGATCTCTCGAGCCGGTCGAGAAGGAATTGAACCGGATCATCTCGGAACAGAAAAGGGCCGAAGAAGAACAGGCGAGCAAGCGAATCCTGCGTTCCGTCCAGAAAGCCTTGCGCGAAGCCCTGCTCAATCTGCCGGCTGAGGAGTATGATTGGTTTGACATTCACGCTGCCGCGGAAGATAAAAAAGACTTGAAAAAACGCCCAAAACCGGCAGAGCCTGAAGCTTTGTTTAGAAAAGAAGAAACGTCGGAGCTTGAGGACGCGGACCCATCCGATCCTCAGAAAAAGTTCTTCGAGTATGCCGGTCCCTTGCACAGCGTGCGAATTTCGCCGGCCTCCAGTGTAGTCCCTGTTGGAAAATCAAAGAACCTGCGCGCCCTGCCCCGTGACCGTTCGCACCGCTTGGTGGAAGAAGACCTGACGTTTTTGTGGCAGATTCTGGAAGGAGGAGGCCGCATCGAAAACAGCGCAGGAGAGATCGTCACTTTTGTGGCCGGCTCCGACCCGGAGTTGTGCCGTATCAATGTGACCGTTTGCCAAAGAGACATTGTATGCATTGCCGAGGCAATAATAACTGTAACAGACACCTTGATCCCTGAACCCCCGGAACAGACGACATCGCGCCAGGGACTTCCCGGCTATACCTTTAAATACGCACCTGGCAAGTTGTGGAGATCTCAGTACTCTGAAGAGCAAAACGTCATTGTCATCAACAGCGGACACCGTGATTTTGTTTTTGCTTCACGCAAAAAGGCGCTGAAACTTCGTTACATTTGCAGGCTCTTTGCAAAGGAACTCGTCTTTAAGAACTTTCACGGATACCCGCCCGACCAGATGCTCGAACGCATGATCGAACTTTCGCTCTACACCGAGGAGAACCTGAAATAGTGTTATTAATCGGAACATATTTTTGAGAACTGCTATAATGATTGCCTATCACCGGTTACAGATCTTTAAAACGGCCTCTTCCAATATGAGCTTTGGGCGCTGTCCGGTGGACTTCATCCGCATGTCAGTGCGGCCCAGATACTCAAGCGCAGT
>CAZPHK010000506.1:0-1643 GCA_964586015.1 uncultured Acidobacteriota bacterium
CCAGATTATTCATAAGTTTAGTTTCAAGGCTGTTCTGAAAACAGATTACGTGCGTTTCTGTAACTCCGACATTCGCTCCTTATAATAGCGAATAATCGGATCGCGATGACTCAGATCTCCTGGTGGAACGTTGGGCTGGTTTATCGTCGGCGCGTTATTATCCAGATAGACTTGAGGTTTTGAATCTTTGCTGCGCCACTCGGCAAGAGCGGTTTCCATCTGTTTGATTTCCTCGCTGTACTCCGGCGAATCATAAAGGTTGCTCACTTCGAGCGGATCCTTTTCCAAATCGAAGAAAAGATTCTTTCTCTCTGGTGCAGCGAGGATCAGCTTTCGGTTCCGTGATCGCGCCATGGCCTGCCGGTCTGAATCCGACTCGGCAAAAATGATCTTGTGACTCGCGTCTTTTTCCTGAAGCGCATAGCCGTACATTGAATCGGCGGGTTTGCAGCCTCCGGCCAGACAAAGAGTCGGAGCAAGATCGATATTGTTGACCATGCGTTTTGAAACCGTACCGCGATCCTGATTTCCAGGCCACTTGAGAATCAACGGGACCTTGACCACGGGATCATACATGTAATTGCTTTTAAGCAGCATGTGGTGATAGCCCATGTAATCGCCATGATCGGCCGTCACGACAATCAGCGTCTTGTCGTAAAGCCCCTTTTGCTTGAGCCGCCTGACCATGCGTCCCACGTGGTAGTCAATCTGCGATATGGTTGCGTAGTAATAAGCCATGACTTTTTTAAGTACCGGCTCGCTCAATTGGTCATTGGGAAAATATCCCCGATTGTACTTGAGATCATAATCGAAGCATTTTTCCGTCCAGCCGGGCAAAAGGGTCAACTTTTGCGGATCATACATTCGATCCCACGGTGAAGGCGGATCAAATGGATGGTGCGGTTTAATAAATCCGACCATCAGGAGCTGGTTTTCCTCGGTATTCCAGGATTCGAGTTTTTCGACAGCCCGGTTGGCAATCCAGGTCGTCGAATGATGTTCCTCGGGCAAATTAGAAACCATGGCGCCGCATGTATCCCAATATTCCCTGGGAGCATGCGGACGGTATTCCTTTACCAATTGATCTTCAAGATCATTGCGATCCACCAGACCTAGCCTCATCAGATAGCGATGGTAGTCATCGTCCCAGCGGCCGGGACCGTCCTGCTCGGCCAAAAACATCTCGTTGAATCCGACGTCCAGATAAGTCGGCGTAAAATGCATCTTGCCCACCGCCATGGTGCGATACCCGTTCGCTCGGAGTACTTTCGGAAAGGTGGCTATATCAGGAGCCAATGTGCTTCGATTTGTCCAGCCGTGATGATCATGAACGTACCGGCCGCTAAGAAACGAATATCGAGAAGGCGTGCATACTGGAAAAGGACAGAAGCTGTTATCGTACCGAATCCCCTCAGCCGCGAGCCGGTCAATATGAGGCGTCTTGATCTCTCTATTTCCGTAGGCTCCCAGGCATTCCGACCGGTGCTCGTCAACGTGAATGATCAGGATATTAGGCGGATTCCCTGGAGCCTGCCCCGCGAAGGTGACCTTCGGAATAAGCTGCGAGGCGCCGGCGAGGCTGCCGGCCTTGAGAAAATTACGGCGATTCCAAATATTTCCCATCCCGGTATCCCTTCCTTTCG
>CAZPHK010000507.1:0-1640 GCA_964586015.1 uncultured Acidobacteriota bacterium
GATTATCTTTGAGGAGTTGTTCTTCGGCTGAGCGTACCATCGGCACGATGATATGGTCGACCATGCCGTCACGCAAAGCCGGATTGAGCCTGTCAGCATAGAGCCAGGCGGGTTTACAGGTTTTCAGTGTGAATCCGGCAGTCGTCAGCAGCGGCGTCAAGCGACGTCCGATGTTCGGATCATGCCCAATGTAGCGCTGAGCAGTGATCAAACCGTTCCATGCGGCGATGGACGCGGGCGTTTCAGGATGCCAGAAGCAAGAGCCGTGATCGCCCTCAATGACCGTGAGCGTGCCGGAAGGTTTAAGTACACGTTTGAGTTCGACCAGCGCGGCAACCGGATCGTCCAGGTGCTCCAGAACGAAACACACGAAGACATGGTCGAAGGTTTCGTCGGCAAAGGACAATTGCTGGATATTGTCACGGCTGAAAGTAACCTGTTCAAAACCGGATTGTTCCTTCAAACGCTGAGCGATCGCCAGCGATTTTTCCGAGACGTCAATACAGGTGAACACCGTATCGGGATTGCGCTTAACGAGCAGGCGGGTTTGTGCCCCAACGCCGCAGCCGGCCTCCAGAACCGCATTGCCCGCCCTGTAACAGGTACCGGCATGCAGGATGTCCTCCAGAATTTCAGCCTGTTCATACAACCGCTGCATTTCCCTTTCCGAATAACCATGTACGTATGCCATCGTTTTTCTCCTGCTTGGTTTGGTCGTAAAGAGATATTATAATCTGAAGTGCTTAAAAAGTCAGACCATTTATCCAATAAAAAAGGCAGGCCCAATCAATGAACCTGCCTTGAAAAGCTGAGAATAAGAGGGCTATTTTTTTCGTTTCAATAACAGCATGCCGCCTAACCCGAGGAACGCCAATGTCGCCGGTTCGGGAACACAGGCAATCACGTTGTCAATTGCGAGCTCCTGCCTACTGATGCCGAAGGAATTGATCGGACCTGTGACAAAAATGGCACCCATATCACCACCACTGATGACTGATACAACAGCCCCATTAAAATCCATTCCGTGAAGTGATGCAAAATCAGCAGTGGATTGCGTAACATTATTGATTTGGAGGATGTTCGTGCCGCCGTATTCACCGTACTGCAACGAAAGCCCTTGAAGCGGAATGTCGAAATCAAAACTAAGATCAATATTGCTGACCCAAAGTTCCTGCCCCGAACCGCCGGCTTTACCATCTGTCTGCACGGTAACAGAACCTCCACCCGTCAGGTAGATCGGAACACCACCGGCAGTAAAATAGCAAATTTACACGGATCAATAAGGAATCCCCCTGCCTGTCTTTATCTAACTATATACATAAAAAGCGATTAGCAAAGACAAGGCAGCATCGATATTAACCTGCGAAATGAAGAACCGATTCGCCTGACAGCATCACAATTTCCCTCTGCTCAGGCATTTTGATGGACGCTAAGAAGGAAATTATGAGATTTCAGCAATATTCGGCTTAACAGTTACGAAATGATAGACTCAAACGAATCGGTTGAATTGCTTATTTTTCCGCATATGCAAGTTCGATGATAGATAACGGTTTTTCCAATACCGTTCCGTCTTTAAGGCTCAGATAACGATCACACATTCGGTCGGAATCCAACTGGTCCGCCAACCTGATCGTGGCCTT
>CAZPHK010000508.1:0-1624 GCA_964586015.1 uncultured Acidobacteriota bacterium
TAAAAGGAGTTACGCCCCTGCACAGACTTTGCCGCGTGGGACGCAGATCCGCTTATTCGGTAATCAGTACCGATAGATGTTGAAGGAGAGTGTTCGTGAAGGAAGAGAAGGTAGTAACGGCAGCAGCGATGGTTGCCGGACAAAGCGGAGCAGTTTTGAGTGTGGACGGGGGGCATACGCTGCTCGGCCGCCTGGAGGCTCTCGGAATCAGGCCTGGGAAAAAGTTGCGCAAGGTCAGCTCGTCCTTTTTGCAGGGGCCTGCCGTTTTCGACGTTGAAGGCTACAGTATCGCGATCGGTTTCGGAATGGCCAATCGGATCCTGATAAAAATCGATTCCTGACCTCATATGAAGATACTTCTGGTAGGCAATCCCAATGTAGGAAAAAGCGTGGTATTTTCCCGCCTTACGGGGGTTCACGTGTTGTCTTCCAACTACCCTGGAACGACGGTCGGATATACCAGGGGATTCATACGCTTCAAAAACGAACAGGCGGAAGTGATCGACGTACCCGGAACCTACACTCTGGAGCCGACGTGCGAAGCGGAGAAAGTCGCCAGGGATATGCTCGAAGAAGGCGACGTGATCATCAATGTTGTCGACGCTACGAACCTGGAAAGGAACCTGTATCTGACTTTCCAGCTTCTTGAGAGGAATATCCCTCTGGTGGTCGCACTGAACCTCTGGGATGAAACCAGGCATCGTGGAGTGCACATCGATCTCGACAAGTTAAGGGAATCGCTGGGAGTTCCCGTAATACCTACGGTGGCGGTTACCGGGGAAGGGATGAAGCAGGTTGTGGACACCATGCCGCAGGCCGAAGCGCCCGCACACGCCGCACGCACCAGTGAAGAGCGCTGGAAGGCGGTAGGCAATGTCATCGATCGGGTTCAGCATATAACGCACCGCCATCATACCTGGCGCGAGCGAATTTCGGATGCCAGCGTCCGCCCCCTTTCCGGAGGCATCATCGCCTTTGCGGTTCTGGCAGGAACTTTCATAGGAGTTCGGTTTATCAGCGAAAGTATTATTCAGTATGTAATGGATCCGCTGTTCAACCGGCTCTGGGCGCCCGTTATCCTGCGTCTCAGCGCCCTGATGGAAGGCGGCGGCTTTTTTCATGACATTATCGTAGGCAGCAACGGGAGCAACGAAATCCATTTCGTCGAATCGTTCGGTCTTCTTACGAGCGGGCTTTATGTGCCCTTTGCCATGGTTCTCCCCTACATTCTTTCGTTCTATCTGGCGCTCGGGATACTGGAGGATTCCGGGTATCTGCCGCGGTTGGCGGTCATGGTGGACACCTTGATGCACCGCTTCGGGCTGCACGGATATGCCATCATACCGACGATGCTCGGATTCGGCTGCAATGTTCCGGGCATCATGGCCAGCCGAACCCTGAGATCTCCTAAAGAGCGACTCGCAACTCTTCTCACGGTTCCCTTCATGAACTGCGGAGCAAAACTTCCGGTGTTTGCCCTTCTGGTAGCCGCTTTTTTTTCCGAACACGAAACCGCCGTCATGTTTCTGATAACAGTCATTGCCTGGTGCGGCGCGCTGCTCGTGGCAAAACTTCTGCGCTCTACGGTCATCCGGGGTCAATCCACCCCCTTTGTCATGGAACT
>CAZPHK010000509.1:0-1623 GCA_964586015.1 uncultured Acidobacteriota bacterium
TCCATAAGAGAGTACGCGCAAAAATTACCGGAGACACATCCCGGCCGAGGCTCTGCATTTTTCGAAGCCTGAAAAATATGTATGCGCAGGTTATCGATGATTCCCGGGGAAAAACCCTGGCCGCTGCCTCGACGGTGGAAAAAGAAATTAAAAGCGGTTTGAAAAACACAGGCAATATTGAGGCTTCTAAGCTTCTCGGCAAGAAAATTGCAGAGCGGGCCCGTGCCAAAGGGATTGAAACAGTGGTTTTTGACCGTGGTGGATACTTATACCATGGCCGCGTCAAGGCGGTTGCCGAAGCGGCCAGGGAATCGGGATTGAAATTCTAAAAAGCAGCAGGCGGTAAGCAGTGGGCAGTAACTGCCTACTGTCAACTGTTTACTGCTAACTGATTTGGAGGAAGCTTGGACAAGAACGAACCGAATGCGCAGGAATTTGTAGATCAGGTCGTTTCCATCAATCGAGTGACCAAAGTGGTCAAGGGTGGGAAAAACCTGAGCTTCAGCGCTCTGGTGGTGGTCGGCGATCAAAACGGCCAGGTCGGATACGGAATGGGAAAGGCCAAGGAAGTTCCGCAGGCCATCCGAAAGGGAGTCGAACAGGCGCGCAAGAATATGATACGCGTTCCCCTGAAGGGGAGAACCATTCCCCACTTTATTCTTGGCCGCTACGGTGCGGGGCGCGTAGTGCTGAAACCGGCTGCGGAAGGTACCGGAGTTATTGCGGGCGGAGCCGTTCGGGCGGTTGTTCAGTCCGCAGGCATTGCCAATATTCTTACGAAATCGATAGGAACCACCAATCCGCACAATGTAGTAAAAGCTACGTTTGAAGGACTGAAAAACCTGAAAGAGCCCGTTAAAATCGCCAAGCTGCGGAACAAACAGGTCGAGGAATTATAATCGATGGCACCCAAAAAAAAAGCGGCGAAGAAAACCGGAGCAACATTGACCATTCAGTATTACAGGAGCGGAATCGGTGCGCCGGAAAAGCACAAGTTGGTTTTGAAAAGTTTAGGATTTAAGCGTCTCAATCAGGTTGTAACCCGGGTCGATACTCCTGCGGTTCGCGGGATGGTTGCACAGGTGCCTCACCTGGTTAAGATTATCGATCAGTAACAGGCGGCCTGCATCAGCGGCCCTTTGTTCCGTTTTTTAAAGGCATACTACTATGTTGAGCATTAATACACTGAAGCCGGCCAGGGGGGCGAATCGCCCGAAAAAACGTGTTGGAAGAGGCATAGGTTCCGGACACGGCAAAACGGCGACCCGGGGTTACAACGGACAGATGTCCAGATCCGGAGCGAGTATGCGTCCCGGATTCGAGGGCGGCCAGATGCCGTTGCACCGTCGTCTGCCGAAGCGGGGATTCAACAACAAGTTCCGTACAGAGTACCTGGTCGTGAATATCGAGAAACTTGCCGGGTTTGAATCGGATTCGAAAGTGGACCCGGAAATCATGAAATTGCACGGCCTGGTGAAAAACCTGCGTAGCCAGATAAAGATACTGGGCGTTGGAGAATTGAAGAACGCCCTTCATGTCCGGGCGCATAAGTTCAGCCGTAGCGCTCGAGAGAAAATTGAGAAAGCTGGAGAACCGGTTTTATTCGAAATAAAACTGGAAAAG
>CAZPHK010000510.1:0-1607 GCA_964586015.1 uncultured Acidobacteriota bacterium
CTCGGAGGCGTTTTCATAACCATTCCCGGCACTCTGTACGAAGTCTGGAAATTTATTGCGCCCGGGCTTTATAAGAAAGAAAAAAAATATGTACTCCCTTTCCTTTTTACCTCGGTAGTTCTATTTCTTCTGGGTGGGGCATTCTGCTACTACTACGTCTTACCAACGACTTTTGGCTGGCTCCTTGATTTTGCAGAAGCCTTTACGCCTATGATCGATGCTGTACCTTATTTTGATATTGTAATTATGATGCTCATCGGTTTCGGGCTTATTTTCGAAATGCCGGTCGTCATCGCATTCCTTTCATTATTCGGCCTGGTCAGCTCCAAGTTCCTGTTTAAAAATCTCAAGTATGCAATCCTTATTTTGGTCATTATCGCCGCCGTGCTGTCGCCGACGGGGGACCCGGTCAACCTCGCCATCTGGTCCTGCCCGATGATACTGCTCTTTATCGTCAGTATCGGCGTCGCTTATATGATTGAAAGAATAAAAAGGAAAAAGGAGTCCGCTTAACCCGCATTTCCCTGCCTGATGATGTGACGGCTTTCTTATGACTCCGGATTTCCGGACGGATCGTGTTTTTCTTCCAATTCCCGGTCTGCATATTCCCGTACCACCTCAAAACACTCGTTGATGGTATGCGAGCCGTGAATCCGGGCCCTGAGGCGGGCCCCCTGCGGAAATCCCCTGGAAAGGCATCCCCCTATTTTTTTCATTTTACCCAGGGCAACGGGCGGGGGGGCACCCCGGCAAACGCGCTGAAGGAACTGCTGCATGAAGTCCGCTTTCTGTTTCAGGCTTGCTTCAGCAATTGTTCTTCCGCTCAGTTGATCCCAGGATTGCCGGATCAGCCAGGGATTGCTCAGCACTCCCCGTCCTATCATGACCCCATCCACTCCGGTTTCCCGAAACATCCTGTCGGCGTCTTCCGGCGAAAATATATCCCCGTTGCCGATAACCGGAATTCGCGCCTGTTGCTTCACCTCTTTAATAATTTCCCAGTCCGCGTGACCGGAAAACAGATCGTTCCTGGTACGCCCATGGATCGCCAGCGCATCCACGCCGCAATCCTGGGCGAGTTTCAAGACCTCGACCGCATTGATCGAACTCCGGTCCCATCCGGAGCGGATTTTTATCGTCAAAGGAATCCGGATGGCTTTCCGGACTTCTTTCATGATTTTTTCCAGCAGGGGCAGATCCCGGAGGAGATTGCTGCCTCCACCCTGCCGCACCACTTTCTTGACCGGACATCCGGCGTTAATGTCGACAATGTCGGCCCCCATCTCTTCCACCATTGCGGCCGATTCCGCCATGCGTCCGCTGTCAGAGCCGAAAATCTGAATGGAAACAGGCCGCTCTGTTTCCACAAAATGCGTAAGATGGTGCGTTCCGGCATGTCGGCGCGTCATTCCTTCCGTGCTTACCAGTTCGGACACCACCAGGCCGCACCCTCCCAGACTTTTTACCGCCTGTCGGAAAAGGGAGTCTGTATGCCCGGCAACCGGCGCTAGAATTAACGGTGGATCGACAACGACATCCCTTATTTTAAACATATGCAAAGCATTATAGCAGTATGCAACTCCGTAGGGGCGAACCTTGTGTTCGCC
>CAZPHK010000511.1:0-1604 GCA_964586015.1 uncultured Acidobacteriota bacterium
GCAACTCCAGCCATAACACCGCCCGGTTCGATTTTTCCTTCCTCCTCCAGTTCTCTAAGGGCACTGGATGCCTGGCGACGGTCAACACCTACTCCTTTAGCGATTTTTGTAGTGACTTCAACGCCCTTCCCGGGAACATTTGCAAGAAACTCGAGAATTTTTGTTTTGATTTCTTCCTGACTAAAATCCGCCATTATATCCCTCCTCTGTGCCGACGCAGTATGAAACCCTCCCAAATATTCATCAAAAATTTTCGTGAATATTCAGGCTGTGAGAAATGCGGTGCAAGCTATTCCTGAATTCCGTCAGGTAATATTACAACAGCAAGGGATCGAGACGGACGAAAAAATTAAGAATGTAATCACTTGCGTTCGATGCTGAGCCATCTATCAGCAATATCACCCAGTTGAAGCAAAGAAGGGCGAACACAAGGTTCGCCTGACAAGAAGGGTTGCGTTGGATGCTGAGTCATCTATCAGCAATATTACCCAGTTGAAGCAAAGAAGGGCGAACACAAGGTTCGCCCCTACTACCTCAGCCTATCCGACAGTTTCGCCGCCAGTTCGACACATTTATTGCCGAAATCCGTGATTTTTTCGTCCGTCATCCGGAATTCCGGTCCTACTATCGATAAAGTCGCGATCGCCTTCCCTCCCGGGGTAAATACGGGTGCGGCAACCGCGCTGACGCCTTCATAGAATTCTTCCCGATCCACGGCATAGCCGCGGCTGCGCGTGGCAGCCAGATCGGCGCTGTAGTTTTCAGCATCGACAATAGACTTCTTGGTAGACTTGGGAAGCCCTTCTATCTGCAGAATCATTTGAACTTTGTCTTCCGGGAGCCAGGCCAGAAGCGCCTTCCCGTTGGAAGTGGCCGTTGCCGGAAAACGCATTCCTATAAAGGGAGAAACTCTTATGTTGAGAAAAGGTTCTCTTTTGTCGATCATAATCATCTTGGTGCCTTTCAAGATGGCCAGTACCGCCGTCTCGTTGCTGTAGTCGACCAGATCCTTCAGAAAGGGTTTCGCGGTAACACGGATATCGAGATTATTCAGCGCAATCCTTCCGTATTCCGCCATGGTAATGCCGATACGATACCTCTTGGTCAGTGGATCGCGCTCCAGTATGCCGTGATGATTCATGGTTACGAGCAGTTTATGAATGCTGCTCTTGTGCCAGCCGGTAGCCTTGGCAATTTCCATGAGCGTCATCTCGCGTCCTTCCACCCTCAGCAGCTCCAGGATACGAAAGGCGCGGTCCACCGCCGGAACAAGGTATGCCGGCTGAGCAGTTACAACATCCGCCGCTTCCGATTCCAATGCCGAGTATTTCCCATTTCCCGTCTGCATTGCTGAAAAACTCCATGAAATCTGTTATTTTCATAAATCCGGGCATCGAGCATAAATGCCACGTTATCCTGATCCATAGTTGAATTGGAGGATAATCTCACATAGAAACTACAGTTTCTTATAAGAGACAATATTAACATAATTACAACAATTTTTTCGGACGATTTTTCATTTTATGTGCGATCATGGGGTCTCGCTTTGACGCAGGAAACCGGAATCTTTACATAAGCTATCGAGACAAACATAAGTTTGGAAG
>CAZPHK010000512.1:0-1593 GCA_964586015.1 uncultured Acidobacteriota bacterium
GTGCAAAAGCGGAGCGAGGCATGCGTGACTTGAGGCAGGCGGCGGATGCCGTGCTGGCCGTGGAATGCGACAGCATTTTTAATGTTCTGGATCAGGATGCTTCACTCGAGAAATCTTTGCGGTTTATCGACGAAATTATTTTTCAAGCTGTTCTGGGAATATCGGAGATCGCCCTGAGGCCCGGAGTGATCCCGTTGGAATTTGACAGCCTGAGGGAAATTTTTCGGCAGAGGGGGACGGTTCTGCTGGGGACAGGCGTGGCGGGAGGTCCTAACCGCGTAATCGAGGCGACTCAGCTTGCTGTTGCGAATCCATTGATCGGGGAAACGGGAATAGAGGGGGCAAAGACCGCCATATTAAACATAGTGGGAAGCAGAAACAGCCTGAAACTGCAGGATGCGCAAACCGCCGCAGCGTACATCAGGGAGAAGGGCGACTTTGAACATGTCATCGTCGGTGCGATGTACGATGAAAGCATGGAAGAAAACCTTCGCGTTACGGTTATAGCTTCCGATTCCAATGGGACTGCATATAGGCAATCCGACAATCCCGGCCTTCCTTCGCATAGGGAATCCCCGGAAGTAACTTTGAGTCAAGAAACACGGGAAGCCGCTTCATACGTTGCCGAGCGGGAAATATCCTGGGCGGAAATAGATACACCCACGTACAGGCGTTACTCCGAAGGGCAGCAGGGGAGAATCGGAACGAAAAAAAGTGATTTGAAAAAACTCCATTGAAGAGGGTAAGCGGTTGTTGTATCAATAATGATAAGGACCGGCGGTGGTACGCCGTTCAACAGGGCATAAAAATCTCAAGAGGAGAATTAATATGAAAAAACCCGAAATGCCGCATCCCATGCATGATGAACATCTGTGCTATCTGGTGAATATGGGCTATCTGGACAGCAGCTTTGAAGATTATAAAGCGTTGGTGAAGGATCCCAAGTTCATCTGCAAGCATTGCGGGCGGGGCGCGGATTCTGAAGAAAATCTCTGCAAACCCCAGAAAATCTAGCTGGGATCTCTTCGTCGCTGCAAGGCCCGTGGTTTGGATTTTAAGACTGAGCCGGGTTTAAAAAAGCGATGATCTCAGTCTGAGTGCTGATTCCATTCCCGAACCGGTTGCGTACTGATTGCATTTCGCAAAATTCCATCGGATTTTGCGAAGTGTAATCGCATCCATTCCCTGCCCGCAACGTATACGACAAAAACCTCAGTAAAGCCCGGTTTTTCTCCATATCACAGGCTGTCACGGCATTCAAATTAAGAGGCGTTACAATGTCGTGAACCGAAATATCTCGCAGGGTTTTAAACGGAAGCCGGGGCATCGATCAAAAAAGCGGCCTCAAGTGTTTCCTTTATCTGAGCCGCTTTTTCATTCCGATGGATTGAATGGTAGGGGGGTATTGCTATTTAGCGTTTCATGTGGGTGCATTGAATCCTGTGTGATTCGATTTTCTGCCCCTGCATTTCCAGCTTTTTTTCCATTCTCGGCTCTGTATAGGTATATCCGTAATCCTCAGTATTCAATCCCCTCATAAAGTATTTGCCTCCGATTTTGTCGAAGACTATTTCGGGATTCTGTGCGTGAGAG
>CAZPHK010000513.1:0-1586 GCA_964586015.1 uncultured Acidobacteriota bacterium
CTCATCCCCGCCTTCACAGGCGGGGAGTTCCCGCTAAATTAAACCATGGACGAAAATCGTGACAATAAATCCTCATCGCAGTTTTTGACATCGATCAAAACGAGAATTAGCTGAATCTCCGCACAAAAGTTTAATAAATCACCATGTATTCTGCATTTAGGTCGAATTTTGGGTATACCATCCCATTATGCCTTGCCAAGCGTGTTATTCACAGACACAGTAAACCCATCTGGGATAATCATGTACTGGCCAGACGAATCATCTGATCCGCCGTTAATGCCAGAATGGCGAACATCAGATGGGTCATCACCCTGGCATCCCCTCGCACTCTTATCATCCTTCCACCGAATTCATCTTTCAGTCGGGCAAAAACCCTTTCGACTCCGGTACGTTCTTTATAGCGGCGGTCTTCAGGTTTCTCTAAATTTATCAATTTGAATCGTCTGGCTTCTGCGTTCACCTCTTGTTTGAGTTCTTTGTTCCGTCTCGTATTGATATCTATAATCGGAACATGGCCCAATGATTCGCTGTGCTCACGGATAATCTGAGCATCATATCCGGCATCCATCAAGTCATACAAGTTCACCACTCGCTCGCTTGTCATCGTTGCCAACGGAATTGCGACTTGAGTATCATTCGTGGAGGCGGAAGTCAGGATGCAGCTAATCGGGATTTGCCCATCCGCACAATCAAGATGCAGTTTGAATCCATTCCAGGTCTCCTTGTATCCCTTGCTGTTTTTCTTTGTTCCAACATCACATTGCTTTGGCAAATCTTCCAGCATCTCCTCCAGGGTCATGGTTTGCTGTCTCTCCAGCCGTGTCGGGGTTTTGACCGCTTCCTCTCCCTTCCTTGGCCGCCCACGTTTTGGCTTTGGCTCCTCCATATCGGTTTCAGGCGTTTCTTTCTTTTGAGGCTTCTCACGGACTTCAATCTCGGTCGAATCCCTGGATATATGCATGACGATATCCTCGGAAAGACTCTCAACAACCAATGCCTCATGAACCCTTTCCGTCAATTGGGTTTGCGTGAATTCAGTAAAGGCTCGCGAAAACGTTGACTTGCTTGGAATGTCATTCGCTCTTTCCCATCCACAAATACAACGCAATTTCTGGTCACATTTAAGCCGATCAACAAGCGCCGTAGTTGTGGGTATGTTGTACGTAGCTTTCGCAACAAACGCTCTCGCGATCGGGGCTCGCTCTTCCATTGGCCGCCCCTGCAAACTGCGGCTTCGGTTAATAAATCCCTCAATTCCAATCATATCCAATATAGTAATAAGTTTTTGCTCTTTTTCGGTTAGTTTACCTAACCCTTCCTCTACCCACGGAAACAGGCTTCTCTGTATCGTCATCCAATATCCGAGCATCTTCTCAGCTAATGCCATCGATGATCTCCTTCCCACTTTCTCAACGTTCATATTCTATCTCATTCCAATGGGACCATCGTAGCTGTTTACCAGAAAATGCTCTTCTTTTCCTATTTTTGCAAGAGGCTCTATTGTCCTGAATATGGAATAGAAGTAGAGATTGGATATCGATTCGAAGAACTTTATTCAGACTATTACTCGTTATATATATCTGAAC
>CAZPHK010000514.1:0-1582 GCA_964586015.1 uncultured Acidobacteriota bacterium
TTTCCGAAACCGCATTCCAAACGATGGATGCCGTTGAAGAATTTCTCGATGCTCTTACGGAAATCGATACACAAGGCTTTTATATCATTATCCGTCGAAACTCGGCATCCCTTCAGAACGCCATGGAATCCTCACCATTCGGTCGTTTCATGTATTTCTGCCATGTGCTAACGACAATCAACGAATATGACCTCATTGTGGGATACAGCGATTGGCACAGTTTTCTTTTAAAGGCTGCAGGCGTGACGCACACGGCAACGGGTTGGTATCAAAATCTTCGCCAATTTTCGCTTGCGCGTTTTCAACCTTCACCAGGCGGGCGGCGTCCCCTAAAGCGCTATTCATCAGCGCCCTTGTTGTCATGCCCCCTTATTAACCCCGAATTGCAGGACATATATTTGGCGAATCATCTGGCCCTTGTTTTGAGTGAATCGAATTATGACGCCATTCTTCATAGCAACCCCGCTGCCGGCGAAGTAAACTGGACGGATGAAGTATCTTGTATTGCCCACTGGTATAGCCTGAATGCTTTATCTCAACGTTTATCCGCCCTATCTACACAAAGCGCACGAATTCAAGAGGCCGAACGGCTCATGCAGAATGCACTGACACTATATTCCCAACTTGGCAGCCAGAATGTTTATTTCGATCCTACGTCCGGGCCGGATCATATTCGCGAGTGGCAGGATTCCCTCCAGGAATTCCGAGCATTGGCAGGTCTATAATGAGAGAATCCAAAAGCACATCCGGTTCACCGTTCGGCTATTCCGAAGAAGAAATGGCGCAAGCTTTTCAGCAACTCCTTATATCAGAGAACGGTCTTCCCGGCGTCGGCTGTTTCTGCGCAATCTATCGCGAGATTTCATGCCGCCAAGGGCGACCCGATTTCATCGCCCTGCGCTTCAAATCCTCTTCGGGTCAGCGCAATAGCATAAACGTTCCCGGCCTTGTCGGCCCTGCGATACTGCAAAACCTCAAGCCAAAGGCTCCGCGTACATTCGATTATCTTGTCTGTAAATTGGAGTTTGGCCGCGAGTCGATTCGAAAAGCTTTGCGGCTGATGATCGAAAATGGATACATCGAGCAAATGGAAAGTGGCTCTTATCGGCTATCGACTGAGATGAATCACGAAAAACCTGAAATCTGGACGTTCGAACTCAAGTTGAACAATCCCAAGAAAGCCGTCTTCCAGGCCCAACAAAGCCGCGCCTATGCAGAGAGAGCCATCATTGTGGTCCCTCCCGGTCAAGAAAGAAACTACGAACGCTTTCGCGAGACCATGCAGCGCTGGCATATTGGCCTGGCAACCTTCAATCTCATTAATGGCGTCTTTCGTTTTGTCAGGAAAGGAAGAAAAGCACGGGCACTTTCTCCAACGCAGCAAATCTACACCCTCTCGCAAATGGCAAGGAGATTTGAATACGGAGCTAAAGAAAATATTGGCATAACATCAAAATGCACCTGATCAGCTACTGCCTGCGGCTTCCGCTGCCAGGTGATTTTGGCCGTCCCCGGCGCTCAGCGCCGGAACACTTATAAGGCCTCCGTTGTCAATAGGTAATACTACTCCATAAACGAAAAT
>CAZPHK010000515.1:0-1577 GCA_964586015.1 uncultured Acidobacteriota bacterium
TTTTCCTGAACTTCCTCGTACCCAAGCTTCCGGCACCGGTTGAGCAGGACCTGTCCAAAGGCATTCTCGAATCCATCGACATGGACAGCTATAGGGCGGAGGTGCAACAGACGATGAAACTCACGCTGCCCGACGAGGACGCGACCATCTATCCGCTGCCTACGAGTGGAGGCGGACGGGTGGCTGAGCCGCAACTGGACTATTTGAGCAACATCATCAAATCGTTCAACGACCGCTTCGGGAACATCGATTGGGAGGACTCGGATCGTATCCGCAAGGTGATCACCGAAGAAATCCCTGCCAAGGTGAAAGCGGATCAGGCATACCAGAACGCTATGAAGAACAGCAGCAAGTCGGCGGCGAGACTTGAGCACGATCGGGCCTTGCAGAAGGTGGTCATCGAAATGCTCTCCGACCACACGGAGCTGTTCAAGCAGTTCAGCGACAATCCCAGTTTCAAGAAATGGCTTTCGGATACGATTTTTGGCGTTACTTACGAGGAGGCTTTATAATGAGCAGTTTGGATGCAATTCAGGTTGCCCAAAACTTACCTTCCGGCGCTCGATTCTATCGCTGCGCACTTCAGGTCAATCCCTATGAGTACCTCGTGCGCCACAGTAAAACGACGGCATTCAGCAATGAAGCGGATTACAATACAGCGGTAGTGGAGACGTGCCGCCGAATCGGCATCGAAGTCATCGGAATCACCGATCACTATCGCGTGCGATCCTCACGGTCACTACGGCAGGCAGCGCAGGCTGCTGGAATCATCGTCTTCCCTGGCTTCGAAGCGGTGAGCAAGGATGGTGTGCATTTGCTGTGCTTGTTCGACCCGGAAAAGGATGAGGGCTCTTTGGAACGTATCCTTGGTGATTGCGGTATCCATGAAGATGAAAGCGCATCTCCCACTGGAAAATACGATGCGGTTGAGTTTCTAAAAGAATCTCAAGGCACCTGGGGGAGCATCTGCATCGCGGCCCATGTGGCAAGTGAGGGCGGGCTGTTGAATCGGTTGTCGGGGCAACCCAGGATAAATGCATGGACATGGCCGCACCTCCTTTCCTGCGCCCTGCCGGGGCCGGTCAGTGATGCGCCGGACAGCGTTCGGCCGATCATCCAAAACAAAAATCCGGACTATTATCGTGGTCGGCCGGTGGCAGTCATCAACGCCCAGGATGTCTCAAGCCCGGAGGATTTGGAAAAACCCGGCGCTTCCTGCTGGATCAAAATGTCGAATGTCACCCTGGAGGGATTGAGACAGGCCTTCCTTGATCCGGTTTCCAGAATACGGCTGGCCAGCGACCCATCGCCGGAAGAGCATACCGAGTTTATCGCCATGACATGGCAGGGCGGCTTTTTGGATGGCGCGGCCATCCACTTGAACGAAAACTTGAATGTGCTCATCGGGGGGCGTGGAACCGGTAAATCGACCATTGTCGAAAGCATCCGGTATGTGCTGGGAATGGAGC
This sequence comes from uncultured Acidobacteriota bacterium, assembly GCA_964586015.1. Lineage (GTDB taxonomy): Bacteria > Acidobacteriota > UBA6911 > UBA6911 > UBA6911 > UBA6911. Next base: position 1,470 of record CAZPHK010000515.1, read on the forward strand.
CTCTGGGGGAAGAGGCGAATAAATCCCACAACGGCATCATTCGCCAGGTACTCCGAAGCGGCACAAAAATATCCATGCTGGTTCGTTCCTATCATCCGGACAAGCGCC
>CAZPHK010000516.1:0-1562 GCA_964586015.1 uncultured Acidobacteriota bacterium
CGGTCCGGCGACGATGCAGAAAAGCAGAAACGTGTTCGAAAAATATATCCGCACCAAACTGCATATTCCCGAAACGGAACTGGTTATGGTCGAGGGATCGGGCATCTCACGCGACAATCAGGTTACCGGCAACGTCATGATTTCGATCATGGAACGGTTCAAACAGCATGCGGCCCTGCTAACCCCGAAAAACGGGCATCCATTAAAATCCGGAACGCTCAACGGGGTGAGCAACTACGCAGGATATATCAAAACTGCGAAGGGATTGCGGCCGTTTGTCATCATGCTCAATCAGGAAAAAAACAATCGCGATGTGATTTTCAAGCTGCTGGAAGGATATTGACTTCTTGACTGGTTGGCGCTGAATAGATTTGCAGGCAACGCTGCGTCTGGTTAATTCGACTGGCATGGTACGGAGACGCACGGCCGTGCGTCTCTACATATATTAATCCGCATCACTTTCCGCTACAGACTATCCTCTTCATCCAGACGCTTCAGAAACGCCCGTCTTTTCATCCAGGCAATCAGCATGAATGAGGCGCTGACAATGCCGAGAATGAGGATAACAAGAAGGAACACAAGGATGCCCGATGCCCCCTTCTTTTTCTTCGCCGCGTTGTCCGCTTTTTTCGCCTTTGCGGTGTCGGCAACGGTCAATACCTTCGCTGAAGTGTCCTTTGGTGCAACGGCAGTCCGCGGCGTGCTTTCCGATGAGTAAACAACTGAAATCCGGTCGATTCCCTGGATGGTCAACGGTTTTTCATTGCCTGATGTACCCTCCTCCCATTTGTGGGAGAAGAGACTTTTACGACCGAGTTTTATCAGGAACGGATTAAAGATTGAACTCGAGAATTCATGAAAGCTGTCCCACAGATCGATCTTCAGGAGGACTGATCCGATGAACCGGTCACCCTTTTTGAGAATCGGCCGCGCCCAGAAAAGGTAGTACCTTCCCTTATCTCCATCTTTTATCAATGAATAATAGGCCTCTTTTTTCTGGCTGACCATTTTGAACCACCTCTGATCGGAAATATCACGCATCGGCCGTTCAACCTTCTGCGCCCGGATTACCTCGGAAATAACCGATCCCTTCGAATTGGTTCGGATGAAGGTGTTGTAAGCCTGATTTTTTCTCATCTCACGGATAAAAAGCCGTTCCGCCGACCGAAGGTTGGTACTTCTCAGAGCCCCTGATTCCACAATTCGTGCAAAAGCCTCGTCAACCTTCACAAAATAAAAATTCAAATCTTCCTGAAGGCTGGAGGAAGCGCTGAATGAGCTTGAAAAGAGGAAGAAAACAGTGGTAAAAAAGAGTGGCAATTTAATTGTTTCGTGCAGCTTCATCATGGATCTCCCTCGGGTTGAGATTATTGGAATCGACATGCCGGGTAACTGCTGCTGTTTTCGGCTTATTTGAAAGAGGTTAAAAGGACAGGCCGGTACGAACTCAGAGTCCGGCCCCAAGTGCATCTATATTATACAATATTATATAATATAATACTGTGTTAATCGGATAAGGCAGGGTTCGATGGGGGAAGACTAAAAGAAAAAGCCCCGGCTAT
>CAZPHK010000517.1:0-1555 GCA_964586015.1 uncultured Acidobacteriota bacterium
CTCTGCGGGAAGCCGTTTTCTTTCTGGTAACGCGCCATCCAGTCCCATGAATGGCCGTGGCAGCCGTCGTTTTTCAGCGCGACTTCTGTAGGGTCCAGGCCGAATTCTGCCGCGACGCGGTCGAACATCACGTTGTGCGGCACGCAGGACTGGGCCCCGTGCCGGAAGCATTCCACATAGCCCCGGTTGGTGAAGGCCCACTGCTGGGTGCCGCGAATGTTCCGAATCGCGGTGCAGTCGTATGTTTTTTCCGCTGCGGGATTTCTGACGCCCACCATGTTCCAGTGATAGGCCGTGATAATACCGTCTTTTTTCGCACCGACCTTGCAGGTAAAGGTGCCGGATTCGTCGCCGCCGCAGTAGAAATTGCCTTCGTCGTACAGCAGCTTTACGGGCCTGCCTGCCGCCCTCTTTGCCAGCTTGATGGCAAGCCGGATGAATGCATAGGAATAGGCAAGCCAGGATATTCCACCGAAACTGGACCCCTGGTAGGGGAAGGTTAATGTGATCTTGCTCCAGTGCGCGAAGGCAGGGTGGGGATCTTCCCTGGTGGCGGGTTTGTAGTCGGGAGCGATATGCGGCCGTTTGGATTCGTCCCTGCCAACCAGGTCGAATGCGACTGTCGGGACGCTTTCGGAACTGAGAGCGTCGGCCATGTTGTGCTGGTGATGCACCCAGAGATCCAGGAAGTCGCCCCTCCAGTGGGCGACGCAGACCATGGGCTCTACGCCGGCCGGTGAATTGACCGCCCTCCGGATCTTGTACTCGATTATTTTGTCCGCTTCGGCGAATCCCTTTTCGATATCGCCGATCTCGACTTCATCCGTCAGTACTGTATTCGGTTCCTGCGCAGTCGGGTCCAGCCGTTTCACCTCGTTCATTATTTTGGGCGCATCCGGTTTGAGCGATTCCTCCATGTCGAGTACGAACGGCCGTTCCTTCCACTTGATGTCCACCGATCTCAGCGCCCGGTCGCAAATCTCCTCGGTGTCGGCGACCACGGCGACGCCCATGGGATGCTGGTAGAAGTCCCCGGTTCCGGGAAGGGTCAGGATGTTGTATTTGCTGGCGCTGGAGCACCCCGTTACATTGTCCGTGGCAATATCCGGATCATCGTACCGGAGTACGTCCCTGACGCCCGGGAGGGATTCGGCCCTGCCGGTATCCATTTCGGCGATTTCAGCGTGCGAATAGGGGCAGGTGAGGATTTTGGCGTACAGCATTCCCGGCAGGCTGATATCCCTTGCGTAGACCGCCTGTCCACTCACTCTTTCATTGCCGTCCTGACGCGTCATCTGACGGCGCATGGAATCAGAGCCTTCGGGACTTTTCCATGTCCAGGGTTGGAATGATCCGGCATCCGCCACAACAGTACCCTCCGATCCGCTCCAGAAAGGAATTGGGAGCTTTTTGTCGAATTACCGAAAAGCCGATACTGGTTACGTAGATGCGACTGTTACGAAAACGATGCGGGTTTGTCAACAGAAAATGGTCGAAGGTCTAACAGCCCGTGGTAAAAGTACAGTGGGTCGCGCGCATAGGGCTTGCGAGGCAA
>CAZPHK010000518.1:0-1532 GCA_964586015.1 uncultured Acidobacteriota bacterium
GTTGCCTGTATTCGGCTGCAGGCAGCCAATAGCCATACATCAATCCGTACTTTCAGGAATCATCAACGGAAACAGAGGCGTCTGTGATACATTGAACCGTCCGGAGTTCCGACAAATCTGCCAAGGAGATCATAAAATGAAACGATCGACAGGATTTACTGTATTGGCTTTGTTGATATTCATCCCGATCATAATCCAGGCGAATCCCAGCGTTTATCCGCTGGGCACCACCATTTATAAGCCGGAGAAATGCTGGAACGGATTCACGATACTATCCTCCGAGGAGGGGCGCCTGGTCGACATGAACGGAAACCTGGTGCATCTCTGGAAAGGCAAGCTGCACCACCCGAACAAGGTGTATCCCGGCGGTTATCTTCTGGCTTCGACAGCGGCCTGGGTGCACGGGAGACAGGACGCCATTGAAATACAGGTGAGGGACTTTAACGATAATATTCTATGGAAATTTAACCGGTGGATGCAGGGCAAGGCGAATCAAGGAGAGGGGACGATGTGGCTTTCACGGCAGCATCACGATCTCCAGATAAAAGGGAATCCTGTCGGTTATTACATTCCGGACACGAAACCGCTGGATGTGTCCAGCGGAACCATCCTGGCCCTGGCTCACTACAACGTTCGGAATGAAAAAATAAACCGGCGGGTGCCGCTTGTGGATGATGTGATGTACGAAGTGGACATGGCAACAGGCAAGATAATCTGGGAATGGAAAGCGGCCGAGCACGTGGACGAGATGGGTTTTGACGCGGCGGCATTTGAAGCCATGCAGAAATATAAGAACGAACCGAGAAGTGAAGGGGACGGATACGACTGGTTCCATCAGAACTGCGCTTCCTATCTTGGCCCCAACAGGTGGTATGACGGTGGGGACAGGCGCTTTCATCCGGACAATATCATACTGGACAGCCGCCAGGCGGGTCTTCTGGCCATCGTCGACCATGCAAGCGGCCGTATCGTATGGCGTGCCGGTCCTTATTACCGGGATGGTGACGACAAAAAGCTGGGATGGATGATCGGGTCGCATCACACGCACATGATTCCCGAAGGTTTACCCGGAGCGGGGAACATCATGGTTTTCGACAACGGAGGGAGTTCCGGGTACGGGCCGCCGACCGACTTCGCGCCGGACGGTCAAATGGTTATGCGCCGCGACTACTCCCGGGTCGTTGAGTTCAACCCGGTTACAAAGGAAATTGTCTGGGAATATTCCCCCAGCTCTTCCAACAATCCCAATTCCGGATTCGGTCATAAGCTGTACAGCGTGAATGTCTCCTCCGCGCAGCGTCTTCCCAACGGCAATACGTTGATTACGGAAGGCGCGCAGGGACGCATTATCGAAGTGACCCGGGATTATGAGATCGTATGGGAATATATGAATCCATACCTGTGGGATTCCGATGTGCCTTTTATTCGCAATCTCGTTTACCGGGCGTATCGCGTTCCGTACGACTGGGTACCGCAACTGCCGAAACCGAAGGAGTCCGCCGTGGATGCCGGCCCCAACTATCTGTTTACGG
>CAZPHK010000519.1:0-1527 GCA_964586015.1 uncultured Acidobacteriota bacterium
CGCTTCCAAGTGGGAATACCGGAAGACAAAATTTCTCCCCAATACTTCATGAACTTGGCTGCTCTGTCCGATCTAATAATGGATCTTTCGGAGTGACAAACTGAAAACTTCTGGAAAATGATGGAACTGGGTGGAATTTTGAAAGAATACGACCGTGATACTCTCGCACATCCTTGCACGTTCTCGGTGCTTTAAGACTGGAATCAAAGGAGAATAGATTTGATTTCCGCTGACAATCTGCAGGAACCTATTGCAATTATCGGCATCGGGTGCCGATTCCCGGGGGCAGGCGGTCCGGGCGAATTCTGGAAGCTTTTGAGCGAGGGCCGTGATTTGGTTCGGGAAACCCCCCCCGATCGCTGGAATGCGAATGAGTTATACGATCCGGATCCGGCCGCCCCTGGAAGGATAGTAAATCGACAGGGCGGTTTTCTAGAACATATTGAGAGCTTTGATTGGCGAGCGTTTCGCATCCCTCCTGGTGAAGCAAAATATATGGACCCGCAACAGCGCCTGCTCCTTGAGGTTGCCTGGGAGGCCCTTGAAGACGCGGGGTTGCCATTAGAAAATATAGCTGGAAGTCGGACTGGCGTCTTTATGGGGATTATGTGGAATGACTATTTCAGGCTGCAGTCGATGAACTATTCCCGGATTAATGGATATTCTCTCACCGGCAATGCCTTTGCATTTGCCCCTAACAGGATTTCCTATTTTTTCGATCTGAAAGGGCCTAGTGTTGCTGTAGATAACGCCTGCGCTTCTTCTTTGACATCCGTTCACTATGCCTGCCAGAGCCTGTGGTTGGGAGAAGCCACCATGGCGCTTGCCGGCGGCGTAAACTTAATTCTTTCACCGGATACCTCCATCATGCTTTCCAAGGCCGGGGTGCTTTCCTCAACCGGGAGTTGCAAGACTCTCGATGCCGGGGCGGACGGCTTTGTTCGCGGCGAAGGTGCCGGCATTGTGGTCCTGAAGCCGCTTTCCCAGTTGGCTCCTTCAGACCGTATATATGCTGTGATCCGTGGGTCTGCAATTAACCATAACGGACACAATGAATGGATTATGGCCTCTAATTCTGAAGCGCAAGAACGGGTCATTCGCGATACCTGCAGCAGGTGCGGCATCGACCCGGCCGAAATTGATTATGTGGAGCTTCACGGGACAGGACTTTTGAAAGGGGACGCCCTTGAAGCCGAGGTTCTCGGGAAAGTGCTCGGTAATCATAAAGGACGCAACCATCCCTGCAGCATCGGTTCTGTAAAGACCAATTTGGGACATCTGGAATCCGCGGCAGGCATTGCCGGCATCATAAAAGTTGCACTTTCGCTCTATCATGGAAAGATCCCACCGACACTGCATTTTGAAGAGATCAATCCGAATATTCCCCTCGAATCACTCGGCTTGGCTGTTCAGGAAGAACTCGGTCCATGGCCGCACAAGCCAGGGCCCAATCTGGAGTGAGTATCTGAAATATCCATGAGTGGCGTGAACGCCCATATGATCTTGGAAGGACCCAATCAAATTTTT
>CAZPHK010000520.1:0-1513 GCA_964586015.1 uncultured Acidobacteriota bacterium
AATATTGAAGGGGTTAGCCTGGTACAAAACTATCGCTCGCAATTCAATCAGATCCTGAGGAAAGAAACCCCCGCCCAGCTGATTGACCGGCTGAAAAAGAAACTGGAAGCACAAAAGAAAAATTAAGATCCTTTTCCATCAGCTGAGAATTGACAGGAGCATCCATCCGCATGAAAGATATAATATTCATTTACCTATCGGCATTCTTTTTGCTGGCTGGGTGTGCGCACGGGCCTGCTGCCCTTTCATCCGCCGAAAATTCAGATGTATCCCTTCAGCGAAACCGGGAAACACTATCTGTAAAGACAGACGGTCCTTCAGCAGGACCCAACACCCCCGACGCGGCCCTGCAATCAAACGAAGCGGCCGCCCCGGATGAGGGTTTCGAAGAAGAAACTCCCGGATATGTAGCCGACCCCATTGAACCCTGGAATCAAGCCATGTTTCATTTTAACGATAAACTCTATTTCTGGGTTCTGAAACCTCTGGCAAAAGGCTACCGGACGGTAGTCCCCCGACTGGCCAGAACAGGGGTTCAGAATTTCTTCACGAATCTTACCACCCCCATCCGCTTTGTCGGTTGCCTGTTGCAGGGAAAAGGAAATTCGGCCGGAGCTGAAATTTCCCGCTTTGTTATGAACACGACGGTCGGCGTGCTGGGTTTCGGAAATCCTGCCCAAAATTACCCCCAGCTGAATCCCCCGGAGGAGGATTTCGGACAGACGCTCGGCAGTTACGGGATCGGCAACGGCTTTTATATTGTATGGCCATTTATAGGCCCATCCACTTTGCGCGATTCGGTTGGAAAGCTCGGAGATTACTTCTTGAATCCGGTATCTTACCTTCAGCCCTTGGAAGCATCCGTCGGGGCCAGAGGATTGGATACGGTCAACAAAACCTCTTTTCGGATAGGGGATTACGAATCATTCAAAGATGCCGCTATTTTTCCCTATGAAGCGTTTCGCGATGCCTATATACAGTATCGAAAAAAGATGATCAAGGAATAGGCCGATCAGATCATTACCAGCGCTAAAGAAGAAAAGGACGACCTGATTGTCATCGGCGCCTGCCACCGGATATTTCACGATGCGACGGTGTTGGGAAATACCACCGATCTGGTGGTGCGCCATGCATCGGTTCCGGTACTGATTATTCCCAGTTTCCCAAACAATTGACACGGGTACAGGACTCATGGTGCGTTGTTATTTAGACATCTGTCTCCCGATCAAATAGCCGGTGATGATCGCATTTCGGATCGGGAAACTGTTTGAACGAATGAGTGGGCGTTTGACCGGACAGCGATGGACGCCTTAGTATTTACGTTTTGGAACGCTGAAAGGATCTGGCGTTTTGAACAAAAACCGCGGCCCATCCCGGCGTACCCGCCCGTCGGCGTTGTCACCGGCCCCGCGGGCTTCGGCGTGGGGGATTTCATGCCGCCCGGATGGAACACGCCCATCCTCCCCGGGAGGCGTCCGCCCGCAGGGCCATGGCCGATGCTGCCCAATCCTGA
>CAZPHK010000521.1:0-1511 GCA_964586015.1 uncultured Acidobacteriota bacterium
ACTCTCGTCCGACACCGCAACCCGTATGCCCACCGTATTAAAATCGTTTCGATGCCGCCCGAAAAGCGGCAGCTCGTCGTCTATTGTGGGAATCAACAACTGAATCCGTTCCTTAAAGCAGATGGATTTGATAATCGGAATGTACTGTTCGTCTGTCGTAAGAGGCACGATATAGTGCCTCCTTCCGAAGTAGAGTCCCGGGCTGTACCGGTTCATATCCGTCGTAATCACATTGCCCTTCACCCCGAGACGTTTCAGGGCATTTACGAATGCCTGGATCAACCGTACACGCCGGCTGGCTGCCGTAATCAAAATATTCATTTCACGCATGTCGTTTTTTCATCGGATGCTGTCTCAAAGCGGCGACATCCTGCTCCATAAGATTATTTTCAGAAACGGATTCCTGGGATACGAGCGGCGCCAGATCTTCCCACTGCAGTATGGTGTTCCTGCTGATGTTCCTGCGGGCGGTCATCCCGATAATCTGTTCTTTGTATCTCGGCTCCAATCCGCTGCCGGGGCGTTTGCACGTGAGCATCCACGGCACAATTGTTTCGTGGGCCCGAATATCCACGGCCGCGACAATACTGCGCCTTCCGAGCAGTCGTCCCTCTTCTTCGATATCGGACGGTCTTTTCCTGCCGTCACCCAGACTGGCTTCCACGTCCCTTAGAGCTTTCACCAGCTGTTTGAGGTCCCCGGGATCCATGCTGCATTTGTGGTCGGCCCCTGGAGCGTTCTTATCCAGTGTAAAATGTTTTTCTATAACAACGGCTCCAAGCGCGACCGCAATCAGCGGAAGCAGGATCCCTTCACTGTGATCCGAGAGACCAACCGGAAGGTCAAAATGGGACTGCAAAGTCTCGAGTGAACGCAGATTCATATTTTGAGGCGGGGTCGGGTAGGCGGAAACACAATGCATCAAAAGGATTTCTTTAGCGCCCGCAGATCGTAGAACCTGCAGCGCATCCCCCACCTCACTCAGAAAAGACATCCCTGTGGACATGAAAATCGGTTTTCCCTTTTTCGCTACATGGCGCAACAGCGGGACATGGGTTATGTCGGAGGACGCGATTTTAAAAGCGGGTACGCCGAGCGAATCGAGAAAATCAACGGTTTCTTCATCAAAGGGTGTAGACAGGAATAATACCTTCTTCTCCTCCGCATGTTTCTTCAGCTTTTCCTGGTCTTCCCAGGTCAACTCGCATCGGCGAAGCATCTGATACGCAGACTCCATAGAGCCCATCTGTTGCGCATAGCGATTCTGAGAAGGTATCAGCAGTTTATCCACGCGGAAGCTCTGAAATTTCACCGCATCTGCTCCCGATTCCGCAGCTTCGTCTATCATTTTTATGGCTTGGTTTACATTGCCGTTGTGATTGATTCCTATCTCGGCCATGACAAAAACCTTTGAGCCTGGACCGACGACTTCCTGATCTATCAGAATATCCATTTCTCTCATTTCAATTCAATTCCTGTAGTAACTTCTTCAGGTTTCGGTTCCAACTACT
>CAZPHK010000522.1:0-1510 GCA_964586015.1 uncultured Acidobacteriota bacterium
GGCTGGCAGCGAGCCCCGCAACGGCGGAACAGGTAAGGGAAATCGTGGCATTTGCCAACGAAACCGGGACGCCGCTGATTCCAGTGAGTTCCGGCCCTCCCCACGGTTATGGGGATACAGCGCCGGGGATGCCGGGCAGCCTGATTGTAGATTTGACCGGTATGAAAAAGATCCTGAATGTCAACCGGCGGAACCGGATGGCGGTAATTGAGCCGGGGGTCACCTTTGCACAGCTGGAACCGGTCCTGCAGGAGCAAGGGATGAAGATACCGACACCCCTGAAACCCCGCCGGAACAAATCGGTGGTGGCAAGCCTGCTTGAGCGGCAGCCGACCACCATATCGAAATATCAATATAACCTGGTAGAACCTCTTCGAAACTGCGGGGTGGTCTGGGGAAACGGCGAAATGACCTACACCGGCGAATCGGGAATGGGCCCCTATAATCTGGAAGAGCAGTGGAAGCACGGAGAGTTTCAACTGGATGCCAAGGGTCCGGGGCAGGTCGACTACCACCGCCTGCTGTCGGGAGCCCAGGGAACCCTGGGAATCGTGATCTGGGGATCGGTTAAATGCGAGATTAGGCCTTCGGTTCGGAAACTGGTCTATGCGCCGGCGGGCCGGCTGGAGGAATTGGTCAATTTTTCGTACCGGATCCAGCGGCTGCGGCTTGGGGACGAGGTCATGATCCTAAACCGCGCGGCTTTTGCCATGCTGGTGGGAGAGGGCCGGGAAGAATTCCTGCGCCTGCGTGAACGGCTGCCTGCCTGGACCCTGATCATGGACGTGGCCGGCCGGACCTACTACCCGGAGGAAAAAGTGAAGGTGCAGTTGAAAGACATCGAAGACGCGGCCCAATACTGCGGCGTAACCCTGGCGACCGGCGTACCCGGGATTTCGAACGGGAGAGTGCTGGAAACGTTGACGGGCTACGACGGAGACGAGCCCTGGCGGTACGCCGGAAAAGGGGCCGGCAGGGAGGTATTTTTCCTGACGACTCTGGACAAGACGGCCGGCTATTGCGCCGATGTGAAAAATATCGCGGAAGTAGCCGGATATCCGGAAGGGGAGCTGGGCATTTATATCCAGCCGCAGCATCAGGGGGTAGCGTACCACTGCGAGTTTATTATTCCCTACGATCCGTTGAAGATGAAGGAAGCGGAAGCCGCCAAAGCCGTATACAGGCGGGCAAGTGAAGAACTAATCGGCGGCGGCGCCTATTTCTCCAGACCCTACGGGATGTGGGCTGGAATGGTATACAACCGGGATGCCCAGGGCACGATTGCGCTGCGGAAAGCGAAGCAGATCTTCGATCCGCGGAACGTCCTGAATCCGGGCAAATTGTGCTTTTAACGAAGATCGAATAAGGAGAAAGAATATGGCAATTGAAGATTACCGCGCGGACGCGATGCGCTGCACCCGTTGCGCGTATTGTAAATGGATTCCCCTAGACCATGTAAAGAGCTGGCGGTTTGCCAAAGGGTGTCCGAGTATAGAGAAGAACAATTTCC